>CAZVES010000129.1:0-6790 GCA_964625835.1 uncultured Hyphomonadaceae bacterium | reverse complement strand
CACCGTGCTCAATCACGGCTGGCCGCCGCCAGGCACGGCTGATCCGCCGGGGGCGGCGCCTCCATGAGAGGGCGTTGCCACACATCCAGACAGCCCCGGCGCGTCTTGCGGCGCGGCGCTGTCATGGGCCGTGCTTCAGGGCCTCGCACCGCAGGGCCTGCCGGGTGCCTGCTGGGCCTGGCTCTTTCCCGTCTGACGGTCAGACCGTGACGACCACCTTGCCCTGGGCGCGGCGGTCGATCAGTTCGGTGATCGCTTCGCCCGATTTCTCCAGTGGGTAATGGTTTGAGATGTGAGGCTTGATCTTGCCGGCCATGTAGAACTCGAACAGCTCGCGGATGTGGGCCTGGTTGCGTTCCGGATTGCGCGCCACAAAGGCACCCCAGAAGACCCCGCGCACATCGCACGATTTCAGGAGCGTGAGGTTCAGAGGCAGTTTCGGGATCCCGGCCGGAAAGCCGATGACAAGGAAACGGCCTTCCCAGTTCATGGCCCGCAGGGCGGGCTCGGCATAATCGCCGCCGACGCCGTCATATATGATGTCGACGCCGCCGCCGGAGACTTCCTTGATCTGGTTCGACAGCTCTTTCTGCTGGCCCCGGTCCAGTGGGCCGCGGGCATAGACAAGGCCTTTGTCGGCGCCTTTGGAGAGGCAGAAATCGACCTTCTCCTGGCTGGAGGCGGCCGCGATCACTTCCAGTCCCATGGCCTTGCCGAGTTCCACCGCAGCGATGCCCACCCCGCCCGCTGCGCCAAGCACGAGAAGCTTCTCGCCAGGCTTGGGATCGGCGCGGTCCTTGAGGGCGTAATGGCTGGTGCCATAGGTCATGATGAAGGCGGCGGCCTCGTCGAAGGGCATTTCATCCGGGATCGGAATGCAGCGGGCGGCATTCACGGCGATCTCCTCGCGCATGCCGCCCCAGCCGGTCGATCCGATCACGCGGTCGCCGGGTTTCAGGTGGGTCACACCCTCGCCGACGGATTTCACAACTCCCGACACTTCGCCGCCGGGGGAAAACGGTCTTTCGGGCTTGAATTGATACTGATCCTGGATGATCAGCGAGTCAGGAAAATTGACGCCGACGGCTTTGATGTCGATCACAACTTCGCCCTTGCCCGGTTCCGGTGCAGGGATTTCTTCCAGGACCAGTGTTTCGGGCCCGCCGGGCGCTTTTGACAGGATCGCTTTCATGGTGGGCTCCTCCCCGTTCATTCTCAGTGTTGGGCGCAAGCCTAACGCACCCCCGGCCGCTGGCAAGTTTGTCGCCGGGGCAGGCCGGTGAGTCAGGTCTGGACCATCGCGATCCATGGCGGGGCCGGCCCCATGCGCCAGGACAACTATGCCGAGGCCGAGGCACACATGGCCGGCGTGCTGGACGCCGCGCGCACCTCGCTCCAGTCCGGCGCCAGCGCGGTGGACGTGGCCGAGGTTGCCGTCATGGCGCTTGAAGAAAGCGGCCACCATGTCGCCGGGCGCGGGGCCTCGCCGAACGCGCTTGGGCAATGGGAACTGGACGCCGCCATCATGGACGGGCGCTCGCGCAATGCCGGGTCCGTGGCGGCGCTGCGCGGGTTCCGCAGTCCCGTCCGGGCCGCGCGCACGGTCATGGAAAGGTCTCAGCATCTGATGCTGGTCGGCAAGGGCGCGAGCCATTTCCTGCGGCCCCATCGCCTCAAGCGGGTCTGGAACCCGCGCGACTATTACCGGCCCGCCGTGACGCGGCCCGTGGCGGAGGGCGAGCTGGCCCATGGCACCGTCGGCGCGGTTGTCCTGGATATCCACGGCGCCCTGGCGGCCGCCACGTCGACGGGAGGCTTGCTGGGCAAGATGCCCGGCCGGGTTGGCGACACGCCCATCCTTGGCGCCGGTACCTGGGCCGACGAGCGTGTTGCCGTGTCCTGCACCGGGCAGGGAGAGTTCTTCATCCGCGCCGCTGTGGCGGCCGATGTGTCCGCGCGTGTGCGCTATGGCCGGCAAGGCCTGCAGGCGGCCAGCGATGCGGCCTTGCAGGATGTCGCCATGCTCGGCGGTGACGGCGGGCTGATCGCGGTGGATGTCCTCGGCAATGCGGCTTTGCCATTCCTCTCTGAAGGCATGAAGCGGGGCCTCGCCACGTCGGCGGGCCAGTTCCATGTCGCGGTGGGGCGATAGGGATGGGGCCGGTCGAGCTCGCCTTCTGGGTCGCGATGATGGTGCTGGCCTTCCTGGCCTTTCTGGGCCTGCAGCTGCGCTATTTCGCGGGGATGGCCCTGCGCATCTATGTCGGCAATCGCCTGAAACAGGCCACGAAGGGCGAGGTTGAGGCGGTGATTCTGAATGCGGTGGGCGGGCGGCGCGCGCCGTTCCTGGAGCAGGCCCACCTGGCCGCGGAAGCCGAGCACCTGCGCCAGAGCCATCCCCGGCCGCTGAGCCAGATCCGCATCGGGCGTATGGTCAGCCTCGTGACGCCATTCGTGATCGCGGTGTGTCTTGTGGCTTGGCGGTTCTGGCCGTTATGAATATGACCCGGGCGATGAGAGGATACTTCGCAATCGGGGCGGAAGGCATTTCCAAGCCCATGAACCTTGGCGCGCTGATGCGAACGGCCCATGCCTTTGGCGCCAGCTTCGTTTTCAGCGTGGATGCCGAGCACAAGGTCCGAGAAGCCTACAAGGCAGATACATCCAAGAGCTTCGAGCATGTGCCCTATTACCAGTGGGACACGATCAACCACATGGCGCTGCCAAAGGGCTGCAAGCTGGTCGGTGTCGAGCTGACCGAGGACGCGGTGGAGCTGCCGAGCTTCTGCCACCCCAAATCGGCTGCCTACGTCCTGGGCCGGGAGAAAGGCGATCTGACCGAAGAGATGCTTTCACGCTGCGACCATGTCGTGAAGATCCCGACAAAATTCTGCATTAATGTGAGCCTGGCCGGGGCGCTGGTCATGTACGATCGCCACATCAGTCTCGGCGCGCATGCGCCGCGACCCATACTCCCGGGAGGTCCGAGGAGCCTGGATGCAAAACAATGAGGCGGCTGGCCGGGTCAGCCCATCAAGCGCTGGACGATGCCCATGACACCCTGGAAACGCAGGCCGCCATCGCGCACGGCAAGCACGACGCAGGGTCCATCAGGGTCGGCCACGGGCTGGTGAATGTCTGCTGGACCCTTGAGGGACAGGTCTCCAGGTCCGTAGGCTCCCGTCTCGTCGGTGAAGCCGCCGCTCACCACAAGGGTAACTTCGGATCGCTCATGGGTGTGTCGAGGCACGGTGACACCCGGATCGATCCGGTAAAGCTCGGCCTCGGCGTGGTCGGATATGGCGAGGTTCAGGCGGCGCAGGCCCGGTCCGGTGAATTTCCAGCCGGGCTCGCCCGCGGCCATAAGTGCCGCATCGCGCAGGGGGGCAGGCAGTTCAATCAGTTCCTCGAGCGCGCTCGACACCGCGTTCAGGGTAGGGCGGGTCGGTGGCCCGAAGCCTTCAGTAGCATCGATTGCGTCCAGCGCACGGTTTACAGCGTCATCGCTGAGTTCGCATGGGTCGCAGCTGTCGAAATGGACGGCCGCGATGATTTCACTCACATCTATATTCCGGCGCACGTCGTCTCGAAGTGCCGCCTGAGTTTCGACCAGCAGGGCGAACGCCGGATCCAGGCAGCCAGCTGCATAAGCACTGTAGAGCTCGCTGAAGGCTTGCTCCGCTTTGATCGTACTCACTTTATGCTCCAGTGCGTTAGCTTATCATGGTGAGTATTGTTCGTTCCTTTGCCCGGTCAAGCATTCACATCTTTAGATTGGGCGCGGTCTGGTTAAGGGTCGCCTGCCAATTGACCGCGAAGCCGGTTGAAGGCGAGGCGAATGCGCGATTTCACTGTCCCAAGGGGCAGGTTGAAGGCTTTCGCGATTTCCGAATGCGAGAGACCCTGGTAGAAGGCAGCTTTCAGGAGTTCCAGCTGTTCAGCAGGCAGGGTTTCCAGTTGCTCGCGGACGATATCTTCCAGCTGGGCTCGGTTGAGCGTCGTGTCGGGCGTCTCGGGCTCTGGCGGGCGGAGCATGGGCTCGTCAGGGTCGAGCTCAGGGCGCCGGGTGCGCCTGTGCGCATCGATGCGACGGTTGCGGGCAATCCTGAAGATCCAGGTGGACACGGACGCCTTGTTTGCATCGAATTGCTGGGCCTTGCGCCAGACCGTGACCATCACTTCCTGGGCCAGTTCCTCGGCCTGGGAAGGGTCGCTGCCCAGCTGCAGCATGTAACTTTTCAGGCGCGGGGCAAAATACTCGAACAGTTCCGCGAAAGATGTGCGGCAGCGTTCAGACGCAATCCTCGCCATGGCATCGGCGAAACGCTGGCGCTGGTCGAGGTCTGCAGGGGTGGGTGCCTTCAGGCGCACTCGGTTATTCCCGTCTTTCTGGAAACCCTGTGTACTTGTGAACGGACGATACAGCAACCTTTGCGATCACATTTCCCGTGCAGCACACGTATATAGTGTTTGTCAAATTTGAGCCTTAACCCTCGTTTATCCGACTCTAGTGATATAGGTCTTCATCGTCCAAACCGAAACAGGTCACTTCGATGCACATTCAGTTTGCACCTTTGGTTCGTTTATCGATCGTGTTGAGCGGCGTGTTCCTTTTCGTAGCCACCTCGCATGCCGATCCGACTGCGGTTGCGCGCTACAAGGACTGGCAGGTCTTCAAGCAGGATGTCGGAGGGGAAACCATCTGCTATGCTGCGACCGAGGCCACAGACAAGGCCCCGCGCGAGGCCAGCCATGGCGATGTTTGGTTCTACATCACCAATTGGAGCACGGGGCGTGCGCGCAACCAGCCCAGCCTGCGCGTGGGCTATGATCTGCGCGAAGAGCTGCCGTCAAAGGCCCGGGTGGGGCGTTCAGCCTGGAACCTGTTCAATGTGGGCAGTGAAGCCTTTGCCGATGACGACGATGACCCGCAACTGGTGCGGGCGATAGAGCGCGGCCGGGAGCTGCGCGTCGAAAGCGTCTCGGCCCGCGGGACATCTGTGGCCTATCATTTCTCCCTGTCGGGATCGGCCAGCGCCATCGACAAGGCGGCCGAGGTTTGCCGCTGAGCGCGCCTGACGAAGCGGCACTTTCACAAAGCCGTGAGCCCTGCTAGGGATCGGATGTCATGGGAGGGTCGTGGAAGGCACGGCCCACGATTGGGAGTTCTCCATGGTCAGTTTTCCTGAAGCCGTAAAGCTGTTCTTCAAGAACTACACGAATTTCCAGGGCCGCTCGCGTCGCTCCGAGTATTGGTGGGTGCAGCTTTTCAATTTTCTTGTGATCGTGGTGCCAGCTTTCCTTCTTGGGGCTCTTGGCATGGGCTCGAACGGTGAGCCCAATGGCCTCGGCATCGTGCTCATTGGCATTATGGGCCTTTACTTTCTGGCAATCCTGCTGCCGGGCATTTCATTGTCGGTTCGCCGTTTCCACGACCTTGGCCAGACGGGCTGGCTGGTCCTGGTGTTTGCCGTGGCTGGTCTACTGCCTGTCGTGGGCCTCTTTGCATCCCTGGGACAGATCATCTGGTTCATCTTCCCCGGCACAAACGGTCCAAACAAGTATGGCCCCGACCCGCGCATGGGCGACGTTGTGCCCGATACATTCAGCTAGGCTGTACGCCAGCTTCGATCAAAAGGGCGCTCTCATCGCGGGCGCCCTTTTTCATGGCCTCGCACCCCGCCCATTCAAATCACCGCATTTTCTGCTATTTACCGCCCATGGCCACATCGCTTGACCTCTCGCGCGCCCCTGCGCCTCAGCCGCGTTCACTCGCCGGTCTCTCACTTCCCGCCCTCAAGGCGGAGATGGAGGCCATGGGCGTTCCGGCGAAGAAGGCCTCCATGCGCGCCAAGCAGCTGCGAGGCTGGATCCACCATTTCGGCGTGACCGATTTCGACGCCATGACCAATGTCGCCAAGGAGATGCGCGCCGATCTCGCCGCGCGCTACACGCTGGACCGTCCCGAAATCGCCGAACACAAGATCAGCGTAGACGGCACCCAGAAATGGCTCACCCGCTTCGGCCCCAATGTGGAAGGCGAAAGCGTCTTCATCCCAGATGTGGGCAAGGCCGGCGCGCTGTGCGTCTCCTCCCAGGTCGGCTGCACGCTGAACTGCACCTTCTGCCATACGGGCACCCAGAAGCTGGTGCGGAACCTGACGGCGCAGGAGATCGTTGCACAGGTGCTGATCGCGCGCGATGCACTGTTGGAATGGCCAAGCAGCAATGAGGATCGCAAGCTCACCAACATCGTCTTCATGGGCATGGGCGAGCCGCTCTACAATCTCGACAATGTTGCCGAGGCGATCGACACGATCAGTGACGGCGACGGCATCGCCATTGGCCGCCGACGCATTACGGTGTCCACGGCAGGCGTGGCGCCGAAAATCCCCGAACTCGGCGCGCGCACAGGCGCCATGCTCGCGATCTCGCTCCACGCCGTGCGCGATGACCTTCGCAATGAGATTGTGCCGATCAATCGGAAGTATGACCTTCAGACCCTGTTCGAGGCGATCCGCGCCTATCCCGACCTTGGCAATTCCAGGCGCGTGACCTTCGAGTATGTCATGCTGGCCGGCGTGAACGACAGTCTCGCCGAGGCGCGCGACCTCGTCAAACTGCTGCGCGGGGTTCCAGCGAAGATCAATCTCATCCCGTTTAACCCCTGGCCGAATGCGCCCTATGAGTGCTCGGACTGGGAGACGATCGAGGCCTTCGCCGACGTGCTGAACCGCGCCGGCTATGCCAGTCCCATCCGCACCCCGCGCGGCCGGGACATCTTCGCCGC
>CAZVES010000128.1:0-6839 GCA_964625835.1 uncultured Hyphomonadaceae bacterium | reverse complement strand
ACGGCCTGCCCGATGAACCGGTGGTCTCCGATGTGCTGAAGGCAGGCGCCGACCTTGTGATGTTCTCCGGTGACAAGCTTCTCGGCGGGCCCCAGGCCGGCGTCATTGCAGGGCGCGCCGACCTGATTGGCAAGCTGAAAGCCCACCCACTCCTGCGTGCGCTGCGGATCGACAAGCTCTCGCTGGCTGCACTGGAGGCCACGCTACGGCTTTACGTCCCGCCAAACGACCCCTTCAGGTCGATCCCGGCGCTGACAATGCTGGCCGAGCCCGTTGACCGGATCGAGGCGCGCGCCGAGCGGTTGGCGAGCCTGCTGGCAGGCCGGGGCGTGGCCGGCGGCGAGGTGACCGGGACCATTGCCTATGCGGGGGGTGGCTCACTGCCCGAACAGGATCTGGAAAGCTTTGCGGTCGCTCTCGACCCGGGAGCGGGCCGGATCGAGGCGGTCGCCGCACGAATGCGCGATGGGGACCGGCCCGCCCTGGGGCGGATCAGTGAAGGTCGCCTGCTCCTTGATATGCGCGCCGTGCAGGATGATGAGGTGCCCGCGCTGGCGGACACGGTCCAGGCGGCGCTGACTTCATGACATCCTGCGCGGTTGCCGTTGTGGGCCATGTGGACCATGGCAAGACCGCGCTCGTTAAGGCCCTGACCGGCCAGGACACCGACCGACTGGACGAGGAAAAGGCCCGTGGCCTGTCGATCACATTGGGGTTCGCCCACCGCATTTACGAAACCGGGATTGTCGATTTCATCGATTCTCCCGGCCATGAGGATTTCATCCGGGCGATGGTGTGTGGCGCGACTGGCGCACAGGCCGCACTTGTAGTGGTCTCCGCCGTCGAGGGCGTCGAGCGCCAGACCCGAGAACACCTGCAGATCCTCCACCATCTGGGCGTGCATTGCGGTGTCGTCGCCATCACCAAGGCCGACCTATTGCGGGGCGCCGAACGCTCGGCCCTGAAAGACCAGATCGCCGGCGCGCTGCGGGGCTCGCCCTTTGCCGACGTGCCGCACATCCTTTGCTCGGCAAAGACCCGGGACGGCCTGGATGCGCTTGACGCCGCCCTCGAAGACCTGGTCCACCGCGCGCCGCCACCCATGCCGCTGGCGGGCGCCTACCTTCCTGTCGACCGGGCCTTTACGGTGAAAGGCGTCGGGACTGTGGCGACCGGCACCTTGCTGGGCGCGTCCATGGCGCCCGGCGACCGGGCGATGGTCCAGCCCGATGGCAAGGCGGCGACAGTGCGTCGGTTGCAGTCGCGCGGCGATGACGTGGACATCGTCCGACCCGGCATGCGCACCGCGGTCAATCTGCGCGCGGTTGCCCTGGAAGACCTGCGCCGCGGCGACGTGATCTGTGCGGCAGGGCCATTCAAGGCGACAAGGGAGATCGACGCCTGGGTCGAGCTTGCCCCCGGAACCGACCCGCTGAAGCATGGCGAAACCGTTCGGTTGATGATCGCAACCGCCTCGCGCGTGGCAACCGTCCTGGTCCGGGGTGGCCGCAAGCTGAGTGCCGGGGAAGGGGGACACGCCCGCCTGCGCCTTGGCGAGGCCGTCACGGTGCATGCAAGCCAGCGCGGGGTGCTGCGCCGGCTGTCACCGGCCGGAACACTGGGTGGCATCCGCGTGCTTGATCCAGCACCGCCAGCCGGCCGACGGCGCGATCCGGCCTTGCTGCCCGTGCTTGAGGCCGCGCGTACCGGAGGCCTTGCCGATCTGGCGTGCGCCCTGGCGGCGCATGGCCGGGGGGTGGCCCGTCTGGCCGACCTTGACCGGCTGTCGGGCGAGGCGCCCGGCACGGTCGCGGTGCTGATATCTGCGGGATTTGAAATCCTCGAGACCGGCCACGCTGCTCCGGGGCGGGCAGTCACCGAGGCCTGCGCTGCGCTTTTCGAGGCGGTGGGCGATGCGCTGGCGCGCCAGCCCGCGCTGAGCGCAGTGCCGATTGCTGACCTGTATGGGGCACTGGCGGACCGGGTTGCCGCCCCGCTTGTCGACCTGGCGGCGCGAAGGCTGCTGGCCGATGGCCGTCTGGCGGGCGATCCGGGCGCGCTGACCCTGCCGCAACGCGACCCGTTTTCCGGGCTCGGCCCGGCGCGGCGCGCGCGAATCGGGAAGATCGAACGCGCACTGGTGGAGGGCTGTCTCTCACCGCCGCCGCTGGCAGAGCTGGCCGGCCATAAGGGCCATGACCGCGACCTGATCGAGCTGCTGGTCGCGTCTGGCCGCGCCGTCTTCCTGCGCAATGTCTCGCTGAAGCAGACGCTGGTGTTTCACACACAGGCGCTGGATCTCGCCCATGGGCGGCTGCAGGGCGCTTTCCCGCCGCCCACTGAATTCTCAATGAGCCAGGCGCGGGCCGCCCTCGAAACGTCGCGAAAGTACGCCATTCCATTGCTGGAGCATTTCGACAAGATCGGCCTGACCCGTCGCACGGGTGATGTGCGCTGCGTGATCCCGCGCGAGGTTTGACGCGCAGGGATTCAACGTTAGCGTGGCGGGAATGGAGGTGACTGGAGTCTGGTGGCTTCCCTGGTCTTCAAAACCATGGACACGCCGCAAAGGCGTGTGGTGGGTTCGATTCCCATCCACCTCCGCCACGAGGCTCGGACTGGACAGGGGCCGCGATCGCGCGCCTACTGGCGTCAAAAGACCGCTTGGCCGAACCTGGGAGGGAGAGCCGCCATGGCGAACACAATGCCCGAACTGTCCCTGCCTGACCTGAATGGCGCGCCGCGCGCCGTGCCAGGGGAGCGCCCGGCCCTTGTGTGCTTCGTCAAGGAAGACTGCGAGACCTGCAACACGGCGGCCCCGGTCCTGGACGGGCTCCACAAGGCGTTCGGCGGCGCCCTTGACATGGTGCTGGTCGGCCAGTCCGGGGATGGCAACGCCGTTTACCGCGACCGCCATGGCCTTGGCGTTCCCATTCTCGATGATGATGGCTGCAGGGCCTCCTTCGAGTGGGATATCGAGATCGTGCCGTCTGTCTTCTGGCTCAACCAGGATGGGTCGGTGAAGCAGCATTTCGAGGGTTTCGTGAAAGCCGAGTGGCGCGCACTCGCCGACGCCATGGCCGCCGACACGGGCCTTGCGCCCGCGGGCATCGACTGGGACACCCTGCCGGACTGGCGACCGGGCTGCGGCTCGAAACATCTCGACCCGGACATCTTCACGAAGCTGAGCGCGGAGGCCTCGGGCAGCCCGCTGCAGGCGCGCCGGATCGAGATCGCGACCGCCGACGACGTGGCCGAATTCATGTTCGACCAGGGCTTTTCCGACGGTCTCCCCCTCGTCCCGCCCACGCCGGAGCGGGTCATGGCCATGCTCGGCGGCACTCATCGCGGCGCGCAGGATGTGGTGGCTGAAATACCGCCCCATATGGGTGTGGCCACGGTGGAGAAGATCGCGATCAACGCCGTGATGGCCGGCTGCAAGCCCGAATACCTGCCCGTCGTGATTGCGGCGGTCGAGGCAGCCTGCACGGACGAGTTCAACATCCATGGCGTGATGGCGACCACGATGGGCGCCACGCCAGTAATGGTCGTCAATGGCCCGATCCGGAAGCAGATCGGCATGAATGACAGCCTCGGCGCGCTGGGAACAGGAAACCGCGCCAACGCCACGATCGGCCGCGCCGTGCGTCTCGCCATCCGCAACATTGGCGGGGCCAAGCCAGGCGACATTGAGCGCTCGACCCTGGGCAACCCCATGAAGTTCACCATGTGCTTTGCCGAGCGCGAGGAGCGATCGCCCTGGGAGCCCTTGCATGTGGAGCGCGGTTTTGCCCGCGAGGACTCGGTCGTCACGCTGTTTGCCATGACGGGCGGGCCGGTCCACATCGTGGATCAGGCGTCGCGCGATCCCGAGCAGGTGGCCGGTTCATTGGGGATGGGGCTGGAGAGTGTCTTCCTGCCGAAGCTGCACATGCTTCCCGTGGATACGCTTCTCGTTGTCTGCCCTGAGCATATCGACACGCTGATGCGGGACGGAGAGTATTCCAAGAAGCGCCTGCGCCAACGTATCCAGGAGGTTACCCGGCAGCCCCTTTCCAGCATGGTCGCGGACGCGCGATCCGGGGCGGGGCTTCCCGCTGACAAGGCCGCTGCCATGGACGCCGAAAAGCTCGCCAGCCCCGTGCCAAAGTTCGCCGGCGAGCAATACATCCACCTGGTGGTGGCAGGTTCCGATGCCGGCAAGTTCAGCTCCGCCTTCCATGGCTGGGCAACCGGCGAGATCGGCTCGGTTTCGGTTTCGCGCAAGATCGATCTGGGTTAGATTTTGATGATGAGGAGGATAGCCATGACAACAATTCTGGATCCAACCGATGAGCGCGTCCCGGTCGAGCGCCAGATCACGCCGCGCACCGGCACCGTGAAGGGCGTGCTCGGCTTGCTGGACATTCGCAAGCCCCGCGGCGATGTCCTGCTCGACGAGCTCGAGGCTCTGCTCGGTGCATCCCTGCCGGATGTGGAGATCCGGCGCTACACCAAGCCGACCTTCACCAAGCCGTGCCCGGACGACATGCGCCGCACCATTCGCGATGAATGCGACTATGTGGTGGAAGCGCTGGCCGATTGAGGCTCATGCACAACGTGCAGTCTGCACGATACAATTTGGTTCGAAATCCAGGGCGTTCCCGCGGTCACCATCGCGTCGAGCGAGTTTGACCAGGCCGCCGATGCCCAGCGCAGGGCCCTCGGCATGAAGGATGCGCGCTACCTGCTGGTCGATCATCCGATTCAGGACGCCACCGATGACGAGATGCGCGGCAAGGCCATGGCCGTGCATGATGCGGTGATCAAGGCCCTGACGGCCTGAGGCGGCGGCCGGGGTGCTTCTGGCTGACGCACCGCGCGCCCGCCACGGCGTTCAGGTCGGCTGGGGTTCCTGAATCGTTTCCAGGTAGGCCAGCAGCGCGTCAATGTCCTTGGGCTCGAACTGGAAGACCGGCATGTCCGGATGGCCGACGATGATGCCCTCGGCCAGCGGCTCGGCCAGGGTCTCGATCGGGTATTTCCAGGACAGGCGCCGGAAGGGCACCGTTTCCGGGTGCGGGCCGACATCAGCGGCACCAATGGCGTGGCAGTCCGCGCACATCATTTCGGCCATGGCCTGGCCCTGGCCGATCAATTCGCCCCGGGTCGGCTCGCGCTCGGGCAGGCCCGCCGGTGAGCAGGCCGCCGCCATCGCGCCGGCCGCCGCGCAAAGCGTGAGGTGTTTCAGCATGGCAAGTCTCCCTTTCGGTCCACCATAGGCGAGGCGGGATCGCCTGGCCCTTCGGAAAACTACGGGGGGTAAGGGACGGTTCAGCGCCGGCGGGTGAAGTAATAGGCGGCCAGCCGATCCGACAGGTCACGGCCCTCGGCGGCGTAGCGCTCTTCCGCCGCCACCGTGTTCTGGTCGCAATAGGGGAAGCGGCGCTGGGTTTCGGAGAAATTGGTGTTGAACGCGTCCACCATGGCCGTGCGCAGCGCACCGCGATTGGGTGCCTCGAGGGTCAGCAATTCGATCATGTGGCCGCGCCAGTACTGGTCGCCCTCGCCGCGGCAGACATAGCGCACGCCATGGGCCGAACCGAGGACCCCGGCCAGGCGGACTGCGTCTCGCAGATAGGCCTGGTCACGCAGCGGTATATCCTGCCGGGCGCTTGCCGGCGGAGTGGCCGTCAGGCAGGAAACAAGGCCAAGGAGGACCATGAAATGGGTGATCTGTTTTGCCATGCGGCCACATTTGCGCGCATCGAAGCTCGGCTCAAGCCGTTTGCTGACAGACTGTCTCCCGTCACCATGGATGATGGCGGCGTGCTCCAGCGCCCCTGGGGCGGCGAGGTTCGCCAAGGCGGCGACCTGCGCATCGTCTACGGCACCCAGGACGCCTATTTCTCGCCGGCGGCGGCGCAATTCTTCCAGTTCATCATGGCCGCTCCGTCGGTTGGATGGTTCCAGTCCAGCGCGGCCGGGATCGAACATCCTGTCCTGCGGGCCATCGGCGCACGGGCCGGTGCCTTCACCACAAGCCATGAACAAAGTGCGGCGATTGCCGAATGGGTGCTCTGGGCCGGGCTCGACCATTTCCAGGCGGGCCCGTCGCGCCGCGCCGCCCAGGCGAGCGGGATCTGGCAGCGCAAGGGCTTTCGCGAGATTGGCGACACACACTGGCTGGTCATCGGCTTTGGCCATATCGGCAAGGCCAGCGCGACGCGCCTCAGGGCGCTGGGTGCCCATGTCACGGGCGTGCGGCGCAGCGCCGGGCCGGATCCTGACGCCGACTCCATCATCCACCCGCGCGACCTTGCCGACCATCTGCCCCGTGCGGACGCGGTTCTCCTCAGCCCGCCGCTGACGCCTGAGACCGAGGACATGGCCGATGCGAGCTTCTTCGCGGCGATGAAGCCCGGCGCACTCTTCCTGAATGTGGGGCGCGGCAAGCTGGTGGACGAAAACGCGCTGCTGGCGGGACTGGAAACCGGCCGGCCCGGCGCGGCGTGCCTTGACGTGGTGCGCGAAGAGCCCCTGCCGACCGGCCACGCGCTATGGTCCCATCCGGCAGTGACGCTGACGGCCCATATCTCCGCCAAGACCGGTGCCTCCATGCGGCGCAGTGACGGGCTGTTCCTTGAAAACCTGGGGGCTTTCCTCGCCGGAACCGGGCTGCGGAACCTCATTCCGCGATCCGAGTTCGAACCCTGTTAGATTTTCGTGGCCGCCACGAAGCCGGTGAGGCTTGCCGCAAGGCCAAACTGGCCCCCGCGCGTGGCACACTTGATGCGCCACATCAGGGATGCGCCAAGCAGGTTCGCCAGTTGCCGCCCGCGCGGGGAAACCGATTTCAG
>CAZVES010000127.1:0-6864 GCA_964625835.1 uncultured Hyphomonadaceae bacterium | reverse complement strand
GTCGACTTGCCGGCCATGTTCGGGCCTGTCACCAAAAGCAATCGCGGTGCGCCCCGTGCGGCGGCGTCAAGCGCGATGCCATTCGGGGTGAAGCCCCTCCCGTCCCGCTTCAGTGCTGCTTCCACGACGGGATGGCGCAGGCCCTCGGCTTCGAAGACGGGCGCCTCCGAAAGAACAGGGCGAACGGCCCCGGTCCGGTCGGCCCATTCGGCCAGCGCCAGTGCCACATCCAACTCGGCAAGGGCTGCGGCGGACTCGCCCAGTGGTCCGGCCAGGGCCTGGACCCGACTGACAAACGTTTCGAAAATCTCCTGCTCGAGGGCGCGCGAGGCCTCCTCGGCGCGCGATATTCGCCCAGCCAGGTCTGACAATTCGCCGGTGGTGAAGCGTACATTCTTGGCCAGCGTCTGGCGGTGGATGAAGGTCTCGCTCAGGGGGGCGGCCATCATCGCTTCCCCGGCCTTCACGGGCACGTCAATGAAATAGCCGAGCACATTGTTGTACTTGATCTTCAGGGACTGCGCGCCGGTTTGCTGTACGTATTTCGCCTGCAAGCCGGCAATCACCTTGCGGCTGTCATCGCGCAAGGCCCTCGCTTCATCGAGTGCAGGCGACCAGCCTGGCGCCACGAACCCGCCCTCGCGGGCCAGGACTGGTGGGTCGTCCACCAGAGCCTGTTTGAGGTCCTGGGCGAGCCCTGACAGGCCCGCATCACGGCTGGGTGTCAGCGTGGTGCATGCCGCCGCAACCTGTTCAGGAGGCTCTCCGCCCGCCTGGACAATCCGCGCGGCAAGGCTTTCTCCAGTCGCAAGCGCCTTGCCGATGGCAACAAGGTCGCGCGGTCCGCCACGCCCGAGGGCGAGACGGGTGCGGGACCGTGCCAGGTCAGGCGCCTGTTTCAATATGTCCCTCAGCCGTGCGCGCAACTCACTGTCGGAAAGCGCCCAGGCCACAGCGTCATGGCGCGCAGATATCGCATCTATCGAATTGAGGGGGCGTGAGATGCGCTCGGCAAGGAGGCGGGCGCCTGCGGCACTGACGGTCTCGTCCACCGTCGCAATCAGGCTTCCCGCCCTCTCGCCCGAAAGGGTGCGGGCGATTTCGAGGCTGGCACGCGTGGCCGGGTCGATCATCAGCTCGCTCTGGCCCGTTTCGCGCCGGGGCGCATCGAGGCGCACCTCTCCCCCGGCCTGGGTCAGTGTGATATAATCGAGAAGGAGCGCTATGGCCGACAGTTCGGCGCGCTCGAACGCGCCAAGGGCATCAATCGCGGCCACTCCAAAAGCCGATTTCAGGGCCACCTCTCCCTGTTTCGCCGTGGCTGTGCGCGCCGGGCGCAGCGTGACGGGCAGGCCAAGCGCATTGTCGATATCGGTGAAAAGCGCTGCGCCCGCCTCGCTGTCGGGAAGCAGGATTTCGGCGAGCGGAAAGGCGGACAATTTCTCAAGCAAGCCGTTCTGGTGGGCCTGGAGAACGTGAAACGCACCAGTCGACACATCGCCCACGGCAATACCGGTCTCCCGCCGCCCGGCAAGCGGCACGATTGCCGCCAGCGCCCGGCCGCTGCGCGCGGGGAGCATTGTGTCCTCTGTCAGTGTGCCGGGGGTTATGATGCGCACGATGTCCCGGTTGACGAGGGCCTTGGCGCCGCGCTTCTTTGCCTCTGCAGGCGTTTCGGTTTGTTCGCACAAAGCTACGCGTTGGCCGGCGCGGATCAGCCGGGCGAGATAGGCGTCAGCGGCATGGTAGGGTACGCCGGCCATGGGAATTGGCTCGCCATTGTGTTCCCCCCGCGCTGTCAGCGTGATGTCGAGAATCCCGGCAGCGATCTTCGCGTCCTCGAAGAACAACTCGTAGAAATCGCCCATGCGGAAGAAGAGCAGCGTGTCTTCATGGCGCGCCTTGATGGACAGGTACTGCGCCATGAACGGCGTGGGCCCCTTGCCGGGCTTCGGGTTGGGCGCAGGCGTGGCCGAGTCGGGCATGCTCCGTGTCTACGCGCTCGTGAACAGAATCGAAAGCACCACCCCGAAGGCCTGCCAAAGATAAACTTGGCATCCGATTCCCGGCGCACTAGTGTCGCGGGCCTGACACTGACCCTGCACGTGCCAAAGGCGCCCTCTCCATGACATCCAAACGCCCCAGCTTCACCGAACAGGAAGCCCTTGATTTCCATGCCCTTCCAAGGCCCGGCAAACTGTCTGTCACTCCGACAAAGCCGATGGGAACACAGCGCGACCTGTCGCTGGCCTACAGTCCCGGCGTGGCCGTGCCGGTGAAGGCCATCGCAGAGGACGAGGACAAGGCCTATGATTACACCGCCAAGGGCAACATGGTGGCTGTCATTTCCAATGGCACGGCGATTCTGGGTCTGGGCGACCTGGGCGCCATGGCGTCCAAACCCGTCATGGAAGGCAAGTCCGTCCTTTTCAAGCGCTTTGCCGACGTGGACTCGATCGACATCGAGGTGGAAACCCGCGACGTCGACCAGTTTTGCGACACGGTGCGAAACATTGGACACACCTTTGGCGGCATCAACCTGGAAGACATCGGCTCTCCCGACTGTTTCATCATCGAACAGCGCCTGCGCGAAGACCTCAACATCCCGGTTTTTCACGATGACCAGCACGGAACTGCAATCATTGCCGCCGCCGGGATTATCAATGCTTGCGCCGTGACGGGCCGCAACATCGAGGACCTGAAAGTGGCCTTTAGCGGCGCCGGAGCGGCGGGCCTGTCTTGTGCCGGCCTCATTGCCCATCTCGGGGTGAAGCGTGAAAACATCCTGATGTGCGACAGCGCCGGCGTGATCTATGAAGGCCGCACGGAGAAGATGGACCAGTTCAAGTCCGCCTACGCCGTGAAGACAGCAAAACGCACCCTGGCCGAGGCCATGGAGGGCACAGACGTATTTCTCGGGCTGTCCGTAAAGGGTGCGGTGACGCCGGAAATGGTCGCCTCCATGGCCGAACAGCCAATCATCTTCGCCATGGCCAATCCAGACCCGGAAATCACGCCGGAAGAGATCAAGAAAGTGCGCGATGATGCCATCATCGCCACGGGCCGGTCAGACTATCCCAACCAGGTCAACAATGTCCTGGGATTTCCCTACATCTTTCGCGGTGCCCTGGACGTGCGCGCGCGTGGGATCAATGAGGAGATGAAGGTCGCCGCAGCCCGGGCGCTGGCAGAGCTTGCCCGGGAGGATGTGCCCGACGAGGTGGCGGCGGCCTATCACGGCTCACGCCCCCAGTTCGGGCCGGACTACATCATCCCGACCCCGTTTGATCCACGCCTCATCACCTTCGTGCCGCCCTTCGTGGCCCAGGCCGCCATGGACACGGGCGTCGCCCGCAAGCCGATCGAGGACATGGAGGCCTACCGTCACTCCCTCGCCCAGCGCCAGGACCCCACGGCCAGCTTCATGCAGGGCCTGCAAAGCGCCGTGCGCGCGACCCAGAAGCGCATCGTGTTCGCAGAGGGCGAAGAGCCGGCCGTCGTGCGCGCCGCCTTCAGCTTCAAGAACCAGGGTCTCGGGCATCCGATACTGATCGGCCGGGAAGAACGCGTCCACCAAACCATGAAGCAGATGGGCGTGCCCAGCACGGCCCTTGAAGTGGTGAATGCGCGCGTGTCTGACCGCAACCCAGATTACACAGACCACCTCTATGCGCGGCTGCAGCGGCAGGGATACCTGAAACGGGACGCCCAGAGGCTGGTGAACCAGGACCGCAACGTTTTTGGCGCCTGCATGCTGGCGCTGGGCGATGCCGACGGCATGGTCACCGGCGTGACACGAAATTACCAGGTCGCCCTCGAAGACGCCCGCCTTGTTCTCGATCCGGTCGAGAACCACCCGGTGATCGGCATGTCGCTGGTGATATCAAGGGGGATGACCGTTTTCATCGCTGACACGAGCGTTGTGGAACTGCCCGATGGCGAAGACCTCGCCGCGATCTCAAGGGAGGCGGCGCGCTGTGTGCGCGCTCTCGGGTTCACGCCGCGCGTGGCCCTTTTGTCCTACTCCACATTCGGCAACCCGATGGGCGAGCGCATCGAAAAAGTGCGCGAGGCCGTGGCCATACTGGACAGCGATGACAGCGTCGATTTCGAATATGAAGGCGACATCGCAGCCGATGTGGCCCTGAATCCCAATCATCGCCTGACCTATCCGTTCACCCGCCTGACCGGGCCAGCCAATATCCTTGTCATGCCCGCCATCCACTCGGCATCGATTTCCACCAAGCTGATGAACGCCATGGGCGGCGCCACGGTCATTGGCCCCATGCTGCTGGGGCTGGAAAAGTCCGTCCAGATTGCCAGCCTTGGCGCGACGGTGTCCGACATCGTCACACTGGCAACCATTGCGGCCTATGACGTGGACGCTGTGAGCGGCGCGGAAACCGGCAGCTGATCAGGCGGGTTCGGGGTCTTCGTCCTTGACCGATGTCACGCCATACCTCGCCTGTCGCGCCCATTCCATGGCGACGAGGGCGACCGGGACCAAGCCGATCCAGAATGTGGTGACGAACACAGTGTAATAACCATCGGTCTCGATCAACTCACCGAACCATGCGCGTCCAAGGGAGCCGATCAGCATGGTCAGGGAGGCCAGCAATGCGTATTGAACGGCGGCGTAGCGCGGGTTCACGATTGAGGTCAGATAGGCCACTGACGCGACACTGGCGAAACCGACGGCAAGGTTTTCCCCGGCAATCGCGCCCATCAGGCGCGTCAACTCGGGCCGGTTGTCCAGTCCGAAAAGGGGCGGAATGAACTCAAGAACCCGCCCCAGGCCGGTGGCATCCAGAAAGGCGTCTACACGCACACCGCCCTGCGTGGGCACGAAGGTTGCTGTCTCGACGATGAAACGGCCGGCGGCGAGGTCTGCGAACAGGAGATTGGTCACCGCGGCCAGCAAAGCGCCCAGAAAAAGGCACGGCATGCGACCCAGGAAAACAAGGGCGATCGCGCCGAGCCCCGAGCCTGCAATGGTCATGATCACGCCGAACGTCTTGGAGGCGACCGCCACCTCGTCATTGGTCATCCAGAGTGCGCCAAACCGGTCGTCGAGATAGAAGAAATAGGCAAACGACCCCCAAACCAGATCGGCGAAACGGTAGGTGAGGATCAGCGCCAAGACCAGGACCACTGCGGGGCCGAGGCGCCGCACCAGATCCATCAACGGTATCACGATCGCGCCAAAAATGGCGTCAGGCGCACCGCGCAAGGCCGCCACCGGAGGCGGAGCCTGAACCGCGCCCCTGTTCCGTCGCTTCAGAAGAATGACTGCGATGACAGCCGGAAACAGCACCGTCAGAGCCACAATGATGGGCGCCTGCTGGAGTGTGAACTGGCGCGGACTGGGCGGCCTTTCGGGCGCTCCCGCAGCGATCTGTTCCGGTGTCGGCACCGTGAATGTCAGCGACTGCCACATGAAAACGAGAATCATGGCGATGGCGATGCCCCAGGCGGCCATCACGGCCCCGGAAACCTGCATGCGCTGGCCTTCCGGTATCCCTGAGTCCCGGGCCAGCAGTCCGGCATCCTTGTCCTGCGAGATGGCAGGGTCGGGCGCAATAAGGGTCCCGATCATGGAGAAGAGCATGAGCCCACCGAGAAGGGCGATGGTTGTCGGCCATCCCAGGCGCTGGGCCGCCACCAGGGCCAGCGCACCGGTGAGCAGTCCGGCAAAACGGTAGCCGAACTGGTAAAGCGCAGACATCAGGTCGAGATCTTCGTCATTGCGCGCCACTTCGATGCGCCAGGCATCCAGCACGATGTCATGGGTCGCCGAGAGGAGCGCAATGGCCAGCGCCGCGCCGGCCACGACCCCGAGTGATCGCGTCGGATCTGTCATCGAGAGGATCACGATGAGGCCGGCAATCGCCACCTGAAAGGTGAGCAGCCAGCTGCGCCGGGCA
This sequence comes from uncultured Hyphomonadaceae bacterium, assembly GCA_964625835.1. Classification (GTDB taxonomy): domain Bacteria; phylum Pseudomonadota; class Alphaproteobacteria; order Caulobacterales; family Hyphomonadaceae; genus UBA5336. The sequence goes on along the minus strand of CAZVES010000127.1, from coordinate 940 downwards.
CCAAAGGGGGACTTCAGGACGTATTGGGCCTTCTGGAACCCGGGCGCCCAGATGAACTTGAAGCTGTAAGCGAGGATAATGAAGGACAACACGCCGGCCTGGGCGACATTGACATTCGCCTCGGCAAACCACGCATTCAGCGCGCCCAGAACCACGCCGTATGGAATGCCCGCCGCGAAGGACAGGAGCAGCATGGCCAGCATCCGCCTGTCGTTGAGCGCCTTGAGCGCGCGCACCAGCCGCGGGGACCGGCGCCTTTCGGCATCGCTGGCAGCCGCCGCCTCGCTCATGCAGCGCCGGCTTTCTCGCGCGCAGCATCTGTCCACTTCAAAGCAAGGCCGCGCAGGGTTTGCGGATCAATCGGCTTGGCGGCCACTGCATTGGCGCCGGCGGCCCGTGCGGCCCGCTCGATTTCGGGATTGACCTCAGCGGAAATGGCGATGACCGGGACACCGCGACCGGCTTCGCGCAGTCGGCGGGTCGCTTCGAAACCATCCATGACGGGCATTCGCAAATCCATGAGCACCAGATCCATGTCCCGGGTTTCCAGCGATTCGAGTGCCTCGACACCCGTTGCGGCCACGCTGACCGTAAAACCCGTCGATTCCAAGGCACGCCTTGCAATCAATGCATTGACCGGATTGTCATCGGCAATGAGCACGTGGCCGGCCGCCGACGGTGTCACCTCGGTGTCATGGTCAGCCGCGCCCTGGCGCGCGAGGTAAATCCGCTCGATGACCGAACTTGCCCGGAGCGGACGAACCAGCCAGCCCTTGCAGCCCATTTCCCGGAACCGTCCGATGGCGCTGCGATCTTCCGGGCGCAGCACCACCAGGCAGGTGGACTGGGCCGCATGACCGATGATCCGCCGGGCGGGCAGCTCCGCGCCCACCAGCAGGATATCGCAGCCATGTCCGCCGGTCGATGCCGTCTCCGGCAA
>CAZVES010000126.1:0-6910 GCA_964625835.1 uncultured Hyphomonadaceae bacterium | reverse complement strand
ACAGCCTGTTCGGCCGCCCGTGAGGCCGGTCAACTCTACGCCGACGTCTCCGAGAATGGAGCGTCCTCGCGCATACTCAAGGACAAGGGCGAGGCGCGCCTGCCGCTCGTCCTTGCAGAAGTCTGCCGCTGATCATTTTCTCAGCCGTGACCGGAAATCAGATTTGGCCTGGTCGAGCCGTGATTTGAGGTCTGAGCGGATATCCCCGCGCATTTCGCCGAGGACGGAAACCATGTCCGCCCTGGCGTGGGACTGAATGGTCTGCTGTGTGCTGATCAGGCTCGGGCCGGAGAGACTCAATCCCTGGGTTTTCTCGATCGCGCCTATGGTCCAGAAATGGGTCGGATCGGAGTAGGACGCCATCGTATCGAACGGAATGCGCAGGTAGCCCAGGTCTGCATAACCCTCACCCCAGCTGTTCCGCACGAGCCAGGCCTTCTCCGCGCTGTCATAGCCGACGATCAGCATGGCGTGTCCACCATCGGGCCGACGGGCCCGGTTGCCATCAACGGGCATACGGCCGGTCTGGGCCGCTTCCTGGTAGTAGGCGCTGGGAAAGTAGGCCCCGAACACAACGGGAAGGCCGGCAGCCACGGCCTGCAGCGCGGAGACGCCGAGGGGCGTTCGGGCATACTGCACAGCTTCATTCATCATACCGTTGGCGTAGGCGGCCTCGGTGGGTTTCGTCAGGACCATTGAGGTTTCGAACGGCCACATGCGCTCTTCGCAGGCTCCATAGGCCAGCACCGCCGCCATGACATGGTGGATGAAGCTGCCGCAATCCTGGCCTTCCATGTCCGACATGCGCCGGGCGTTGTAATAGACAAACAGACGCGACAGGTCGATCTGCGGCTGGCGAGCGCGTCGCTGGTGGTACTCCAGCGCACCCACAATGGCCTGGGCGGTGCAGGAGTTGGTCGTGAGCTGGTTCTCGACCGGAGCGCAGTACTCGCGCAGGTCAACGCGTTCCGGCAAACTTCCATGGGGCACATTCAGGGTCGGCGCCGTTACGGGTGTCTTTTCGAAAAGGCAGCCATTCAAGGGATGGTTGTTCCAGGTCTCGGTCATGGGATGTTGTCCTTGTTCGGCATTGGGGTTGGGCGTCTGGGAGTAGCCACACACGCCACAGGTGGAGCGCAGCGGATCGAGATAGGACCCGCAGATGTAGCAATCGCGTCCGTGTCTTCCGTCGAGGTCACTCATGGGCAGGGCGCTCCGGGTGCATGATTGGCGTGGTATCTGCCAGCCGCGTTGACCGAACCGTCCGGATTGTATGTGACGTAATCGACGTGGCAGCCGCCGTCCCAGCGAAGTTCGAGGTCGAGGGTCATCCGGAAGGCTGGAACACTGAGCCGTCCCATTGTGGAGCTTCTTGAGAGCTGGCCACTCATGTTGAACGATGTGCCATCGGGCCCGCGCCCTGAGCCGGACATGCGGCCATTCCGGTCCACCGACACCGTCGCATAGGTGCCCCATTGATCCGTCCATGGACCAGACAGGTTTTCGAAGGGATTTGGCGGTGGTGGTGGCGGAGGTGGATTGCTGCCGCCATCATCAACTCCGCCGGAATCGAAGACCAGGCTGTTGTCCAGCAGGCATTGATCATAAGCGGCCCCGAAGAGGTGGTCACAGGGACCTTGTGGAAGGTAGCCATCGTCTCCCCATGGGATCGCGGCCAGCATGATCATGAGGAGAACGAAACCGCTGCCCCCCGCACCGGCCCAGATCGCCCATTTGGGGAAACCCGCATTCGACGAGCCATCGCTGACGGGTGTCTTGGACTTGCCGGGGTCGTGAACGACCATGTTCACCGCCGCGACCAGTCGGGCGCGGTACTCTTCGGCACTTTGTGGCCGGCTGGACGGGCGGTTTGACAGTCCCTGTTCGATCAGTTGATCGATACCCGGCGGAACATCTGACCGACCGCCTGATGGGGGCTGCCAGTGGCCTTGTGGAAGCACATCGACCAGCAGTTCATAGAACAGCACAGACAGCGAATAGAGGTCGGCTGCCGGCGTGGCCGTGTCAGGATTGGTGACCTGTTCCGGTGACATGTAGCGAGGTGTTCCAAGGCCGGTCCCGGTTCCGGTCTTGGTCGACGCATCCGTGGCACGCGCAATCCCGAAATCGAGGATTCGGAGCGGGGCCCTTTTGTCGTCCGGTTCCTGCAGCAGTATGATGTTTTCCGGCTTGAGGTCGCGGTGAATGACACCGGCCTCATGGGCTGCCTTCAGGCCATCGAGGATTTCCGCAATGATCCGGGCCGCAACGCGAAGGGGGATGTCTTCCCGCGCCTGGATTTTTTCCCGGTGCCAGCTGCGGAGCGAAAGACCTTCCACATACTCCATCGACACATAGGGCTGGCCATCGGAAACACCGACATCGTAGACCGCCACAATGTTCGGGTGGCGCAGCTTGCGTGTCGTGATGCCCTCATCAATGAGGCGTTTCAGGGCGACATCGCCCGACAGGCGTTCCGGGCGGATCAGTTTAAGGGCCAGGGGCTCCCCGGACACCTCGTCCTTTGCCTTGTAGACAACCCCCATGCCGCCCTGTCCGACGGTGCCTTCGATCGCGTAGCGGTCGGCAAAAACCGTTCCCGGGCTCAGTATCTCATAGGCGTCTGTCGGCGAGGCGGTCGGCAGTCCATCGAACTGTGTTTCCATGCCGCCAACGGTCTGCATTGCGGAATAGTTAACCTGCTGCCGGGCGCCGCATTCGGGGCAGAACTCGGCATCGTCGGGGATCTCCGCGCTGCAATTTGGGCATTTCATGGACCCGTATCCCCTCAAGTTTTCCGTTGGATTGTGATGGTCTCAGCCGTGCCGAAGTGCGCGTCGATGGTGATGGCCAGCACCATGGCGTCGGGCCGTTTCACCAGCGGGCTGATCGTGTCGCCATCACGAAGGGCGACGGTCTTGCCCCGCCCATAGGCATCACCATTGACACGCAGCCCGTTCGGGCTTTCCACGCGCAGCACCAGCCGGTCGTTCTCGATGTAAAGATCGAAATGGTGTCGTGAGATCTGCGTCGACCATTTCTCATCAACAGCGCCATCGGCGCTCCTGACCAGAAGGCGCACATCATTCGGCCCATTGTCCTGCCGCGCCCGGGAACGACCCACGTTCAGTGATGCGTCCTGGCTTAGGATCGGCCCTTCGGCCGGGACCTCCTGAATGTCGAAGCCACGCCAGACGAACCGGGTCGTGCGTGGGATGGCCAGCTCCCCGCCCAGGCCGCGCAGGCCGGTTTCCCGCTCAAACCTTTCTGCGCGCTGCAGGGTGAGTGGCATTGGCCCTGACGCCTCATCCCATTTTTCAGGCTGTGAAGCGTCCACACGAGTTGGATTGTAGAATGTAAAGCCCGGGGCCATGTCACCATCGATCTGGATGGTCTGGTTCACGACGGCAGCCGTTTTCGGTGCTGAGACCTCGGCTGTGACGCTGGTCTCGAAGGCAAAGCACTCTTCACGCCAGCGATACCGGTATCCAACAACAATCAGGAAATCGAATTGATGGACGCCGGCCTCACCCAGCACACCCGTGGGCACGCCCAGTCGTGACGCGCCACCGGGTTCCAGCTTTTCCCAGGCGAGGGGCACGGGGGTGTAGTCCCCGCCCCCGCGTCGGACCCTGACTTCAGAGACAAAGAGCGGGCGACCAACGGTCGATGTGTTGCTGAGGATAAGGGGAAGCGACAGTACACCGCCCATCTGCACCCCCCGCATGGCGGCGGTGTCCAGGTGAACATCCATCGCGACGCAGACCGGGCAGCACCCATGCCTGTCCAGAAGGCCGCCACACTCTTCAAATGCCATGCAGCGGATGATGGGCTCGCCACAATCGCCGCAATAGCCGGCATCCCGGTCCAGCGCGGCGCGGTAGCAACAGGGATTGGCGGGCACACTCATTTTCAGGCCCGCAGTTTGTTGCCGCAGCCGATGCAGAAGCGTGCCGTAGCGGCGTTCAGGCGTCCGCATTTCGGACATTCGACCGTTTGCGGTGTTGTTTTGGCCGAGCTTGTGCCGGAGGCGGGTGCATCCCCGCCCCCGGCACCGTGCGCGACCCCCACCGCACCGTCCATGCCCATGCCAAACATGGCCCGGGCCTGTTCCTCTGACCTGATTTGCGCGTCGGTGGCCGCCTGAACCATCTCGCGCATGACCGCCATGGTTTCCTCATTGCCGCTGGCCTTGGAGCGGGCCTGCTCAGCCAGCACACCGGCGACGTCGGCAGACAGCCCGGCATTGATGGCGAGGATCTGTTCAGGCGTCATCTTCGCGCCCGCGGCCAGCTGTGCCACCCTCGCATCGGCTTCGGCCTTGATTCGGGCCATCTCCCGCTCGTGACCGGCATCGCCCTCGCGGATTTTGCGGCCCACTTCGGCGTCCTGGCCCTGGTTTTCGATGTCCTGCAGCTTTCGGATATGTTCTGCAGCCTGTTCCTGAGCCCGGTTTGCGATTTCCTGTTCCGAAAAAGCCTCAAACTGGCGGATTTCCGCTTCGCGTTTCCGGAACTCAACGGACTGCAAATGGTCGAGATCGGCGATTTCGCGCTCCACCCGGCGCAACGCTGCCTTCGATTTTGTGAGGTCAATCGTTTGACCGGCCTCGGCGAGTTCGTTTTCGAATTTGGCCACGCGTTCGGTCTTCAGAACCGTTATCTCGTGCGCCAGCACCTCCAATTCCTGGCGCCGTGCGACCGCTTCACGTGCATCAAGCAGTTCAATCTCGGAAGCGAGCGCCATCCGGGCGAGTTCATCCTCGCTCTGATTGGCCAATCTGGCGAGGTCCATATCGGCCTTGATCTGGATTTCGCGGGAGTCGGCGGTCCGCTCGATATTCCGCCGAAGCAGGGACAATTCATGGTCCAGCTTGTCCTGCTCGCGTTCGATTTCTGCCGTCTTGAGCGCATCGCGTTCCGCGGCGTTCAACGCCCATTCCATGGAAACGGCGTTCGCAATCAGGCCGACATTCCCGGCGATGCGTTCAACTTCGCGCATCACCTCTCCCTGAATGAAATCCTGCAGACCCTTGTCTCCGCGCAGGTCTTCGGCATTGATCCGGCCAATTGCCGCTTCGAAGACGCGGTCAGTGAGATGCGGGCGGAACCGGGCCAGCACGTCCTCACGCGTCAGGAAACCGTTCGGGTTGACCAATCCCATCACATTGGCGGGCTTGTCCGGGTTGACCTGGAGTTCCAGCGTACAAACGCCAGCGATCTCCACATTGTCCTTCGACAGGGCCTTCACTGGTGTTTGCAGGGAAAAGGGCTTCAGGTCTGCGAGGAGAATCTGGACGTGGGTCGACCCGCCAACCACGGATTTCAGTCCATTCACAAGTCCGCCGACGGAAAAGTGCGCGCCCTTGTAGGCCTGGATGACTTCGCCATTGCGGATCAGCAGGGCCATCTGGTCCGGCGGCGTGGCAAGGCGCCGCTCGAAGAAGGCCTTCAGGTCCGACTGGCGCACATATTCAGCCAGAAGTCGCGGATCAGAGATCGAAAGCGTTTCGGATGCCATGTCTTTGTTCCTTCAATTGTCCTTTGGAGTGGCAGCGCGTCAGTCGGCAGCGCTCGTGGCAGGGTGCCACTTGCGATCGGCGATAAAGCGCCAGATGTGATAGGCGATGACGAGCGATGCGACGGCGAAGGCAATCGGGTGTGCGGTGATGACGGCGCCGATCCGCTCCAGCGTGTTGTACTCACGCATCAGGCTACCCATCCGGCTGACCTGCCAGATCGAGCTGTAGATCATGGTGGCCAGCGTGAAGAGCGACATGAAAAGGCTCATCACCCGCGCGACAGTGCCGGCAAGCCTCCAGGCCCCGCCATCCGCCCTGGCTGCGGCGCGCGCCTCTGCGGCTTCCTTTTTTGAAAGGTCACGCTCAAAGGCATCGGCCCGCTTCAGAGCCTCTTCGCGCGCCTTGTGGTCGACCGAAAGGAAGTCCGGCGTGTCGGACTTCTTTTTGCGCGCCGCCTGAACCGGCGTCAGGTTGGATGCGCGGCGACGCAGGAAGACGAACACGGCGATCGACCACCACACCAGTGTCACGACGGCCGTAATCCAGAATGCGGTGTCTATCAGGGGCCAGGCCTCTGGTGGAATTTGCTCGACGATCTCGTTCATGCTGGCCTCCCGGTAAAAGTCCCGTTCACCCATAGAGGCGCAGCCGGCCGGCAAACCGGATCAGGCGATCTCGAATTTTTTCAGGGGCGCCCGTGAATTGGAGCAGGAAACTTGCATGAAAGGTCCCGTAGCGGTGAGTTAGGCCATGGACGAAACGTCAAACGATAATCCGCAGGCACTGTTCATGCGCTGGCGCGACGGCGACCTGGCGGCGCGAGATACCCTGTTCAGCCTGCTGTACTCGGAGCTTGCGCAGATTTCCGCTGCCCTGCTGAGGGCGGAACGGAATGCCTCGCTTGCAGCAGGAGATCTTGTCAACGAGGCGGTGATCCGGCTGATCCAGCTTGAGCGGATCGACTGGCAGGACAAGGCCCACTTCCTGGCGCTGGCGGCGCGCGCCATGCGGCGCGTGCTGATTGACCATGCACGGCGCAAAAATGCTGATCGCCGACAGCATGAGAAGGTCACGCTGATCACAAATCTGGGCGGCGATACGCCAAAGCGCCTTGAGCTGGACGCGCTCGACAAGGCGTTGATCCGGCTCGCCGTGATCGACCAGCAACGTGCGGAGATTGTCGAACTGCGCTATTTCGGCGGTCTCACCCTGGACGAAGTGGCCGATGTCCTTGGCACGTCACCGGCCACCGTAAAGCGTTCATGGCGCGCTGCCCGGGCCTGGCTTCTGGATGCTATGCAGTCGCCAGGCGCCGCGCCCACCACTGAGTAAGGCCCAGATGCGAGGCAGGGCCATGTCAACGCGACGAGCGTCCTCGCCGCCGGCCCC
>CAZVES010000125.1:5204-7067 GCA_964625835.1 uncultured Hyphomonadaceae bacterium | reverse complement strand
CGATGTTCACATGCGGTTTGTTACGCTCAAACTTCTCCTTGGCCATGGGGGCCTCTCCTCGTCGTGCAGGACCTGGCCGCCGTTCCGGCGCGCCGTGCTGGTGTTGAAAGGAAAACCGGTCCCTCCGGCTTTCCAATGACCCGGCGACATACAACCTGAGCAATGGGCTTTCAAGCATTGTTGTGAAACGCGGCCTTACGTTGACTTTTTACGGGGTTTGATGTGTCTCGCGCCGGGTGGCCAGGCGGTCGCTTGCAAGCTGACAGGAAGGTGCCATGACCGACGAGTTGATCTCCCACGCCAAGCGCCTGCAATCTCATTCACTGGTAGATATCGCCGCTGCTGCCGCCACATCTGGGACGGGTCGCCTCGAAGCCTCGGGCTGGTCTGTGGACCTGACGCGCCAGAAACTCGATGCCCCGGCCCAGGGCGCCTTGCTGCGCTATGGGGAAGCGGCTGCGCTTGGCGATGCCATTGACGCACTGTTCTCCGGCACCATCGTGAATCCATCGGAGAATCGGCCGGCTCTGCACTGGGCGCTCCGCGCGAGTGAGGAGGCGGTCTCCGGCGAGGCAGCGACGGTTCGCAGCTCCCTCGATGCGGCCGACGCCTTTGCAGCCGACGTCCATGCGGGCCGGCAGTTGTCCAGTTCAGGCGAACCTTTCAAGGCGATTGTCCATGTTGGGATTGGTGGGTCGGACTTCGGTCCACGCCTTATCGCCGATGCCCTTGTGCCGGCTGGCAAGGCCGGGCTCGACCTTCGCTTTTGCGCCAATCTGGACCCGTATGACCTTGAGGCGGCGCTGGAAGGGCTCGCGCCCGCCAGCACCCTGGTTGTGGGCGTGTCGAAGTCCTTCGGCACCGAGGAGACACTCTACAACCTGTCGCGCGCGCGGGACTGGCTCAAGGCAAGCCTGGGACCGGACTGGACGCGCCACATGGCCCTTGTCACGGCCAACCGCGAAAGGGCCGGTGCCTGGCTGGATGGTGGCGAGGCGCATCTTTTTGAGATGCCCCTGAGCGTGGGCGGGCGATTCTCACTCTGGTCGGCGGCCAGTCTGTCGGTTGCCTGCGCCGCCGGTGTCGCGCCCATCCGGGCGTTTCGCCAGGGCGCGGGTGAGATGGATGCCCATGTGAGAACCACGGACCTATCGATAAATCTCGCCGCTAGGCTGGCCCTTCTGGACTATTGGAACACCACACTGATGGGTCACAGCCAGCGGGTGGTGCTGGCCTATGCGCGACGCCTGCGGATGCTGCCGACCTATCTTCAACAGCTCGAGATGGAGTCCAACGGCAAGTCAGTGCGCCCGGACGGCCAAGGAGTTGAAGGACCCACGGCACCTGCACTCTGGGGGGGCGAGGGCTCTATCGGCCAGCACTCCTACCACCAATGGCTTCACCAGGGCACGCAGGTTGTTCCCACCGAATTCATACTTGCTTTGTCAAAGGGTGGCGATACGGGCGGGAAGCTGGCCCTGTCGGCCCATGCCCTGGCCCAGGCCGAAGTGCTGGCCAACGGACGCAGCTTCGACGAAGTGCTGGCCGAGGAACCCGGTCTGGCGCCGAATGTGGCCGCCCAGAAGGTGCATGGCGGAGAGCGCCCGAGCAGCTTCCTGGTCCATGGGGATTTCGCCCCTGCGGCGCTTGGGTCGATCATCGCACTTTATGAACATCGCACGTACCTCGCAGGTGTCCTGTGGGGCGTGAACACGTTTGACCAGTGGGGCGTGGAACGCGGGAAGACGATGGCGGGCCGCCTGAAACCCGTTCTGGAGGGCCAGTCCAGCGCGGAAGACCCGGTGACGGCCCATCTGGCCGGACAGATCGCCCACTTTCTCTGATCGCCGATCAGCCCTGGTC
>CAZVES010000125.1:0-5104 GCA_964625835.1 uncultured Hyphomonadaceae bacterium | reverse complement strand
CCGCGCGGCAGCGCGCAAGGGAAAGGCGCGAAGCCGCATCCGATGAAGGCTGGCTGGCGGCTGCGCCGCTGATGCCATCCGGCGACAGTGCGAACGCGCCCCAGGCCCCGGTAAAGCGTTCAAGTCTCTGGATGCCGCAGTCGGGGTAAAGCGCGTCGCGCGCCGCCACGTCATCCCAGGTCAGCCCCCTCTGCCAGCGCCCGGGTCCTTGTACATCACGGCCCATGGAAACCGAGGCCCCATTGTAGCGGATGGAGGGCTTCAGGCCGCGTGAAGGCGCCATGCAGTCGATCACGATCTCATTGGAGGGGTCGTCATCACTGTCGAGATTCATCGCGACCCGGTCTTCGGGATGACCGATCCCGAGGGCGTGGGCGGCTTCGTGCAGGACAAGCGATGGAAAATGAATGCAGTCATCGCGCGCTGACGAAACATCAATGTAGAAACAGCGCGAGGCGTTGAAGCGCACATCCGCGCTTTCGATCCGCGTTGCGGAGAGCGAAACACGGCCATTTGTCAGAGTGTAGGGTCCGCGGTCGCGCTCATAAAAGATGGTGTATCCGGTCAGAAGCCGGGCCCTGAACGGCGGAAACTCTGCGGCGCCTGAGCCAAAAAAGTCAATCTCGGCGCCCTGGCCGGACTGGCCAAAGGCTGCGAGCGGAAAGGCCGGGTGCACGTCTTCTGTGACATCGCTGAACCAGAGGCTGGGGTGGCCTGATCCCCATTCGGCAAGGGCGCCGGCAATGGCTGTCTTCACATCGGCGCAGCTTGCACCATCGATGAACCGCATCCGGCAGACACTGGAATCAACGCTGTACTCCAGCCCACCGCCAAGGCCCCGCTCGCCGGTTTCCAGCAGGGATGATGAGCCGGCAGCCCAGCGCGGGGCCTGCTCCAAGTGTGCGACCGCCGACGCTGCGCCGCCACGCGGCCCCTCAACGGCAAACCCGCACAATGTGAACAAGGAAGTCAAAGGTACAACGAAAGCGCGCGTCGGCATAGTCTGACTATGAGTTGGTTCGCGCCATGTGCAAACGTGGTTTGCCGGGTTCAGGCGCGGTCAAGACGGCGAAACACGAAGGCGTGGTCGTTGCGCTCGTTCGCATCGAATGCCTCCCTGCGGGTCTCAGACCATTCATCTGGATCAATGTCGGGAAACCATGCGTCGCCTTCGGGTGCGGCATGCACCTCTGTGATATAAAGCCGGTCTGCCAGGGCCAGCGCTTCCTTGTAGATAGCTGCCCCTCCGATCACGAACACTTCCGGCTTGCCGGCGCGCGTGGCGAGCGAGCGCCCGACTGCAAGTGCCGTCGTCAGGTTGGAATAAACGCGCGCGCCCGGTGCTGAAAACGTCCAGTCCTTGGAGAGCACAAGGTTTTCACGACCCGGCAGCGGACGCCGCGGCAGGCTCTGCCATGTCTTGCGCCCCATCAGGATTGGGGCACCAAGCGTGATCGTTTTGAACAGGGCCAGGTCATCCTTCAGGCGCCAGGGCAAGTCCCCATCACGACCGATAACGCCATTGCGTCCGCGAGCCACGATGAGACAGGTTTTGGGGTCTTGTTGCATGTGAATGCCTTGACTTGGATCGATCGCCAACGATGTCCCATTGGGCGCAACGTAGCATGATAGCGGAATGCTCCACCCGAGGTTCCTATTGTTGTTGCGGGCCGTGAAACCGTTTTCGGGGATTGTCAACGCAGTGGAAATACTAGTGGACCAAGTTGTCGCGCTCCTGACAGGGGGGCGGCCCGATGATCTTCCATGGGTGGTTGCAGGACTCAGCCTTACGCTCGGTGTGATATACATCTTGGGCGGCCGGTTCTGGGCGATGATATACTTTCTGACGATTCCGTTTCTGAATTGGTCATTTGGGGTTGTCGACCCGATCAAGCTGCTTCCACCCGGAGAATTCTTCCAGCGAGGGGTAGAGCTTCACCCGTTGACGCTCGTAACAGGTCTCGTTTTTGTTTTCCGCGATTTCGTGCAGCGCCGAATGGGCCAGTGGGTGCTTGTGGTCATGGCGCTCGCAATTGGTTGGTCCTTCTACTACGCTTGGCCGGTCATTGCGCTTGCGTCGGGGCTGGCCTTTGCGATCTCGGAAACGGTGGACTGGCTGCTTTTCACGTTCACGAAGTACAAGCTCTCAACGCGGATCCTTCTTTCCAGCGCCCTCGCCTCGCCCGTTGATACGACCATCTTCCTGTATGGGGCGGATCTCGCCATCCAGCTGAATGACGGCAAGGACTTTTCCCATGGTTTCCTCGGGATGCCCATGGCCGATGGCAACACACTCCACCTCGCCAACTGGATCGTGTTTGTGATCGGCAAGATGGTTGGCGCCTTCATCGTGTCAGCGGCGATCAAGCGCCGCGAGGCCACCGGCGAGATTAACCCCTACGACACGATCGATCAGAATGTGGCCTCGACCTTCTGATCTTCAGACGGCCACCGGCGCCTTGATGTGGGGGTGGGGGTCGTATCCCTCCAGGGTGAAGTCTTCATACGCCCAACCGAACAGGTCGGTCTTGTCCGGATTGAGCGCCATGCGCGGCGGTGTGCGCGGCGTGCGGCTCAGCTGTAGCTGGGCCTGTTCAAAATGGTTTGAATACAGGTGCACATCGCCGAATGTGTGCACGAAGGTGCCGGGCTCGAGCCCCGTGGCGCGCGCCATCATCATCGTCAGCAGCGCATAGGACGCGATGTTGAACGGCACGCCGAGAAAGATGTCCGCCGAGCGCTGGTAAAGCTGGCAGTTCAGCCGGCCCTCCAGGACATTAAACTGGAATAAGCAGTGGCAGGGCGGCAGGGCCATCTCGTCCACATCGGCCGGGTTCCAGGCCGACACGATCAGGCGCCTTGAATTCGGGTTGGCGATGATTTGGTCGCGCACCTGCGTGATCTGGTCGATCACGCGACCATCGGGCGCGGCCCAGCTGCGCCACTGCTTGCCATAGACCGGGCCGAGGTCGCCATCCGGGCCAGCCCACTCGTCCCAGATGGACACCCCGTTCTCCTTCAGCCATGCAATGTTGGTGTCCCCGCGAAGGAACCAGAGCAGCTCGATGATGATGGAGCGCAGGTGCAGCTTTTTCGTCGTCAGCAGCGGGAACATGTCGGCAAGGTCAAAGTGGAGTTGCCGCCCGAACAATGCGCGCGTTCCCACGCCTGTCCGGTCCGGCCGGTCGATGCCTGCCTCGTACACTTCCGCCAACAGATCGAGATATCGGCGCATCGAATCACCCTTAGCTGCTGCGCATTTAACTGGCCGCAGGTCACGCTCCCGGCAAGGCGGCATGGTAAATCCGGAACTAAATCGGCTGGGGAATTCTGTGCGTCCTTGTGAAAAATCGCGAAATCTCTGTGCGCTAGAACAGCGTGATGAAAGTGAGGGGTTTCCCGATGAGAATGATACACCGCGCCCAGGCGCAACGAATATACGGGTTCGGCACAGATACCGGCGGCAACATCGCAATGATGTCCGGCCTGGTGGCCCTGCCCTTCATGACAATGCTGGCGCTGGCGGTGGATGTGAACTACGCGTCCAATCACCGCCACACCGTCCAGGCTTCCCTGGACTCGGCCCTGCTGGCAGCGGCCCGCAAGGGCATTGAGGGCGGCGCAACCGAAGCCGAGATGGAAGCCGAACTGGCGAACTACTTTTCATCGCTTGTCGATGCGAATGGCTCCGGCGTGGTCTGCGAGGCGCCCGACATCGATCCCAATATGGTAGGCGGTGTCATCAAAGCCGATGTGGAGTGTTATTCCGAGACCATCATGGCCGGCGCCATTGGCCGCGAGAGAATCGACTATGAACTGGATTCCGAAGTCAATTTTGGCATTGGCCAGATCGATGTCGCCTTTGTGTTTGATGTTTCAGGGTCCATGTCCTGGCAAACATCCGGATCAGGATGGGTTTGCCACAACAACGGCTCCAATTGCTCATGGGTCCCCGCCCAGACCCGTATGGAAGCCCTCAAGGACGCGGCAAAGGCCGGCGTGGACAAGCTTCTCCAGGTCAACGGCACGGACCGCGACGATGTCCGCATCGCGATGGTGAGCTACAATCAGGCTGTCAATGCTGGCGTGTACTTCGAGAGCGTGACCGGCCTTGAGCCCCAGCGCACTTACTACCATGGCGATCCATCAGACGCAGACGCGGGCGGTGAAGCCGTGATTGACCAGGTTGGCTCGAGCCACAACAAGATATTTGTCGGCCTGTATGACACACGGGACAACTCTCTCGTGGCCGAGATCCGCGACGGGACTGTCGTGACGATCCCCAGTGACCTGGAAGATCACCTGACCATGGCCGCCGAAGTGCGCAGCACCCATCACCGCTACGGCGATGAGGAAAGCATGCAGCTCACCGTCTGGGACAATTTCGGCCACTACCATGATAAAACGGAGAACCTCGTCCCCTACGCGCTTTTTGGCGACAACTCTAGTGGCATGCATTCCGGAGAAATCCCGACGAATGGCTGGGCGGCAATCCGTGTTCGAGCGTTCACCGGCAACAACCTCAGCGGTGAGCGATTCTCCAACAAGAAGTTCGACTTCCGCATTGATGTGGTGGATTCGGTTCCCTCGGTGACCGTTGATGACCAGTGCACCTATGAGCGCGCCAATCTCGGCCACTGGAACAAGACGACCGCACCCGGCTCTGGAAAGTTCCTCACAGCCGATGAGGCCACCTATGATGAAGACAGCGAGACCTGGACCGTGCCGCAAGGCTGCAGTACTGCAACGCCGGTCCCGCTGACGAACGACCAGGCGACGCTTGATGCCTACATCGACGCCCTGCCGACCGGCGGCGGCACGGCGGGCCACCTTGGCTTTGCATGGGGTCGCTACCTCATCGCGCCGGAGTGGCAGGATGTCTGGCCCGTGAGCAGCAAGCCGCTCGACTATGACGAACCCGATGCACGCAAGATCGTGATCATGATGACCGATGGCGAGTTCAACCGCACCTATCACAGCAATCTCGGCTCCTCATTCAATCAGGCCAAGAACCATTGTGATCAGGCCAAGGAGCAGGGGATCATCATCTACACGATTTCGTTCGATGCCCCGACCAATGCCCAGGCCGCCCTCGACTATTGTT
>CAZVES010000124.1:0-7075 GCA_964625835.1 uncultured Hyphomonadaceae bacterium | reverse complement strand
TTACCAGATGCGGATACGCTGCTCGGGTGGCAGGTAAAGCTCGTGGTCCTCATCGACCCCGAAGGCCTCATACCATTCATCGAAATTGCGCACGATGCCGTTCACGCGGTAGCGCGGCGGGCTGTGGGGGCCACGCACCAGCTGCTGGCGCAGGGCATCATCGCGGTACATGTTCCGCCAGACCTGCCCCCACGCCATGAAGAAACGCTGGTCCCCGGTGAAGCCGTCAAGCACCGGGGCCTGTTCATCCTCGCTGACAACGCCATCGCCATTGGTGTCCAGGTGCAGCTGGTAAGCGCGGTAGGCCATGGAGAGCCCGCCAAGGTCGCCGATGTTCTCGCCGAGACCCAGGGCACCGTTGACACAGGTGTCGCCCTCATCCAGCGGACAGAATGCGTTGTATTGCGCCACCAGGGCGCCGGTGAGCGCCTCGAAATTGGCGCGGTCTTCCTCGGTCCACCAATTGCGCAGCACGCCATCGCCATCCGAGCGGGAGCCCTGGTCGTCGAAACCGTGGCCGATCTCGTGGCCGATGACGCCGCCAATGGCCCCGTAATTGATGGCCGGGTCCGCCGACAGGTTGAAGAAGGGCGGTTGCAGAATGGCCGCCGGGAAGACAATCTCGTTGCGGTTCGGGCTGTAATAGGCGTTCACCGTCTGTGGCAGCATGAACCATTCGGTCTTGTCGATCTCCTGGCCCAGTTGGGAAATCATGTCTGCATAGGCCCATTTGGAGACGGCAATGTCGTTTTCAAAAGCGTTGGCGCCGACCTCAAGACCGTCATAGGTATTGAACTTTTCCGGATAGCCGATCTTCGGGGTGAACTTGGAGAGCTTGTCGCGGGCCTCTTCCTTGGTCGCCTCGCCCATCCAGTCAATGTCATCCAGGTTGAGCGCCATCGCCTGGCGCAGATTGGCCACCAACTCGTCCATGGCCGCCTTGTTTTCGGCCGGGAAATAGCGCTCGGCATAGACCTTGCCGACAGCCTCGCCGACCGAGCCCTCCACGGTGGAGACAGCCCGTTTCCAGCGCTCGCGCTGCTGTTCCTGGCCGCGCAGGGTCTTGCCATAAAATTCGAAAACCGTCTCGTCGATGCGCGCGGGCAGGACGTCGGAATGGTCGATCAGCATCTGGGCCGAGAGCCAGGCCTTCCAGGCATCGAGATCATAGGTCTGGGCGACCTCCAGGATACCCGCGATGCCACCGCCCGACAGCGCTTCGACCTGGTCCTCATTCAGGGCTTGCGCCTCGATTTCCTCCGGCGTGGGCGTGACCTGGCGGACGACGAACGCGTCTTGGTTAGCCAGTTGAAGGCCTTCCAGCCAGGTGGAGAGCGGGAAGTCCCCGGCCAATTCGGCCATCTCCTCGCTTGTCATCTTGTTGTAGGTGAGGTCGCGGTTGCGGCCCGCCGCGCGGTCCCAGTGCTTTGCGGCCAGTTCGGTTTCCAGCGCCAGGATGGCCTGGGCGCCGGCGCCGGGATCGTCATACCCTGCCTCGTTCAGCAGCGTTGCCAACATCTCCGTATAGGCGACGCGGTATTCCAGGTTCTTCTCGGTGTCCTTGAGGTAATAGTCCCGGTCGCCCATGCCGAGGCCGGCCTGGGTGACGTAAAAGATGTAGCTGTCGGTGTTCTTGGAATCGATGTCGACCCAGCCGCCCACGGGCGCGCTGAACCCGCCGGAGGCAAACACCTGTGCCAGCTCCTCGCGGGTCTCGATGCCCGCGATGCGCTCCAGGTAGGGCTGGACCGGCGCGAGGCCGGCTGCCTCGATGGCGTCTGTGTCCATATAGGCGTTGTAGAGGGCCGCGACCTTGCCTTCGAGCGTGGCCGGGTCCGGCTGGGCGGCGGCGACCGCCTCTATGATGGCGCGCACGCGTTGTTCGGATTTCTCCGCCAGGAGCGAGAATGAACCATAGCGCGAGCGGTCTGCCGGCATTTCGAACGTGTCGAGCCAGGCCCCGTTCATGAAGCGGTAGAAATTGTCGCCGGGCTGAGTGGCGGTGTCCATCGTGTCGAGATTGATGCCCCAGTCACCCCAGGTGTCGGGCGTGGCCAGGTCGAGCGTGGGCTCTTCGAAATCAAGCGAGACCGGGTTGGCCTCGCTCACGGGCGGTGGGGCGGCGTTGGTGGTATCAGTGCCGGTTTCGCCACAGGCAGTCAGAAGGGCCAGCGTCGCCGCCCCGAAAAGAAGGTGTTTCACGTCAACCTCTCCAGTTTTGGTGTGTCTTGTTTCGCACGGGGCCAGCGCGTGACCAGCCCCGCCTATCCTCGCGCGCGCAGGCCTATTCGGCGGGTTTCAGCCCGCCCGGCGCGTTGCTGGTTCCGATCAGCTCTTCCTCGTCGATGGTGGCGTGGCCGGAATAGGTCTCGCCGATCGTGCGGTAGGGCTTGCCATGCCATGACCAGTTGAAAATGCGGTGGATTTCCACGCCGATGGCATACATGGCCGGCACCAGCAGCAGCGACACAAACAGCGCAAACACCACCGCCGAGCCGAGCGAGACCACCATGGGCTGCAGGAACTGGGCCTGGACCGAGCGCTCCATCATCAGCGGCAGGACGCCGACAAAGGTCGTCACCGAGGTGAGCAGGATGGGGCGGAAGCGCGAGACGCCGCCATCCACAATGGCCTGCAGGGCGCCGGCGCCTTCCTGTCGGCGTCGATTGATCAGGTCGACCAGCACGAGGTTGTCATTGATCACGACGCCGCCAGCCGCGGCGATGCCGAAGAAGGAGAACATCGCCATGGGAACGCCTATGATCAGATGGCCGAACACGGCGCCGCAATAGGCAAAAGGCACCGCGGTGAGCAGGATGATCGGCTGGAAGTAGGACCGGAAGGCCGTGGCCAGCAGGATGTACATGGTCCCCAGTGCGATCCACATGAACAGCTGGACTTCCTGGAAGAAACGCTGCTCCTCCTCATAGCCCCCGGCGCTGCGTCGCGAGATTTCTGGCCAGCGCTCTTCGAAGGCAGGCCAGAAATTCTCTTCCATGTCGGCAACGATCTGGCCACGCACATCATCGGTGAGCTCTGCGAAGACCGAGACCGAGCGTGTCCGGTCGCGCCGCAGGATAACGTTGATGCCAGGGGCGGTCGTGAACTCCGCAACCTGGTTGATCGGGATCTGGCGACCGTCGAGCGTGCGGATGCGCAATTCGCCGATGGAATCGAGGTCGCGGCGCGCCTCCTGGGGCAGGCGCACGCGGACTTCCACATCATCGCCATTGCGCGGCAGGCGCTGGACCAGCTCGCCGAAATAGGCCTGGCGGACCTGGTTGGTGACATCGGCCAGGGTCAGGCCCAGGGCCTCTGCGCCGGGTTTCATCTGGACGCGGATCTCGTCGGCCGCCGAGGAGAGGTTGTCGCCCACATCATAGGTGGTGTTGTAGCTCTGGAGCTGGGTCTTCACCTCCTCAGCGGCGGCCCTGAGGCGATCGAGGTCTTCATGGTTCAGGGCAAATCGAATGCCGCTCGTGTCTTCGCTGAATGTCGCGGTGACATTGATTTCCTCTGCGTCCTGGATCGGTCCGATCAGTTCGCGGAACCGGTTGGAAATGTCTTCAGAGGAGAGCGTCTCCGGGCGCACTTCCGGCGGCGTCAACCCGACCCATGCCTGCACATTGCGCCCCGAGGCCACCAGCGAGGCATCCTGGATCAGACCGCCGATTTCGGGATACTGCTCCAGGCTTTCAGCCTCCATCAGGTCGATGGCATTTTGCACCTGCTGCTGGACTTGCGAGGTGCGCGAGAACGGCGTGCCGTCGGGCAGTTCAATCTGCACCTGTATCAGGTCCGCCTCGATTTTCGGCATGAAGCTGAAGGGCACAAAGTTATTCCCCACCAGTCCCACCGCAATCGCCAGCAATGACACGAAGAAAGCCAGTGTGGCATAGCGGAACCGCACCGCCAGTTCCAGGAAGGGTCGGTAGATGCTGTCGGCAAACCACAAGAGCGAATCGGCGATCGAACGCTGAACTTTCAGAAGCGACCCGCCCGGCCCATCAAAGCGCTGGGGCTTCAGGTGGGCGAGGTGCGCCGGCAGGATCAGCAGGCATTCGATCAGTGAGAAGACGAGGGCGGCGACCACGACAAAGGTGATCTGCTCGGTGAAGGCGCGTGTCGGCCCGGTCAGGAAGGCCCAGGGCGCAAAGGCGATGATCGTTGTCAACACGCCGAAAATCACTGGTTTCAACACCATCTGCGTGCCGATCACCGAGGCATCGAGTCCGGCGCGCCGCCCGCTCTCGACTTCCTTGTGAATATTCTCGCCCACAATAATGGCGTCGTCCACGACCACGCCAATCACCAGCAGCACGGCAAAGAGCGACAGTATATTCAGTGACACCCCGAAGAAGGGCAGCAGCATGATGCCGCCGGCAAAGGCGGTGAAAATGCCCATGGTCACCCAGAAGGCGACGATCGGGCGAAGGAACAGGATCAGGACGATCAGCACCAGGATGCCGCCCAGCATGGCGGACTGGCCAATGGTGGACATGCGCGCCTTGAACGCCTCTGAATCGTCCCAGAGGATGTCGATGCTGAGGGCTTCGGGCAGGATGCCACTGTTGGGATCATTCGCGCGCTCGATGTAATCCTTGAAGCCGTCGGTATAATCGACGATCTGCATGTCATCGGGGGCCACCACCATGACAAAGGCGGCGGGCTTGTTGGAATGGCGCGCGTTCAGGTCGGAATCGATAAACCCGTCCACCACATTGGCGACATCGCGAACACGGATCGTGGCGCCTTCCGGGGTCTGGCTGATGATGATGTTGTCGAACTGGTCTGCCGTGTCGGCCAGCTGGCGCGCCTGAATCGATACATCGCCGGTATCGGTGCGCACGCGCCCGCCCGAGGCATTCAGTGACGAGGCACGGATGGCATTGGCAACATCGGAGAAGGTCAGGTTGTATCGCCGGAGCGTTTCCTCCGACACCTCGATCGAGACTTCCTCGCCCAGCGTTCCATTGACGACTGCGAGCTGGCCGCCCGACAGGTTGGCAATGTCATCCCTCACCCTGTCAGCGATACGTTTCAGCTCGCGCGGGCTGGCTTCGCCATAGATGGCCATGCCGAAATACCAGTTGCGCTGCTCCCACTGGGTGATCTGCGGCTCGAATGCGGACTGGGGCAGGTTGTTGAGCTGGTTCACGCGGCGTTCGATGTCGCGGATAAACTCGTCCATGTCGATATCGTCGCGGCCGCGAATGTTGACGATGGCACCGCCTTCGCGCGCGATGGAGGTGATGCGGTCAATCCCGTCCAGGTCGGCCACCGATTCCTCGATCCTGAGGACGAGCTGCTCTTCGGATTCGGCCGGAGACGCGCCGGGCCAGGCGACAGACACGGTCGCGCCAGCCACCGCAACGGTCGGGAACATTTCACGCTCAAGGCTGAAAAACGAGAAGATACCGCCGATAAAGGCGACCGCCATCAGGAGGTTGGCGGCGATCGCATTGCGTGCAAACCAGGCGACAATCCCGTTCATTGCGCGGCTCCATCTCTGTCATCGCCGGTCCGTGCCAGCGCGTCAGTCTTAACATCGTCCTCATCGCGGTCGTGTGAAATCACAGTTCCGTCAGGACGCCGCTCCAGGACCTTGATTCGCATGCCATCGAATGCGGCCTGTATCGGCGACACCACGGCCAGTTCACCCGCCTCGACACCAAACATGACATAGGCCCCCTCGGTATCTGAGAAGATGAGGTCGACATCGCGGACTTCCAGCACGCCTTCACGCGGCTTGCCGACATAGACCTGTTCATTGCTGC
The DNA here is from genome assembly GCA_964625835.1 of uncultured Hyphomonadaceae bacterium. Lineage (GTDB taxonomy): Bacteria > Pseudomonadota > Alphaproteobacteria > Caulobacterales > Hyphomonadaceae > UBA5336. Next base: position 1,298 of record CAZVES010000124.1, on the reverse strand, counting down.
GCAGGCCCGCGCGCGGAACAATCATGATGTCCTCCAGCGTGGCACCGCGAATCTCCGCATTCACGAAGAGGCCGGGCGCCATCGGCACGCCATCATCGGACCCCTCACCATAGGGGTCTTTCAGCTCAGCATAGACATTGAGCTGGCGCGAGCGCGGATCAAGCGCGGCTGCCGTGCGTGTGAGCTGGCCCTCCCACTGGCGCATCACGCCGCCAACCTGGGCTGAAAACACCACAGGCGGTCCGGGATTGTCTTCGCTGGCGGCATAGGCCAGTGGCAGGCCAATGCGGCCAAGCTGGGTGTCGGTGATGGGAAGCAGCACTTCGACCACATCGGTGGCGAAGATCCGTCCCAAGGATTGTCCGGGGCTTGCAAACTGGCCAATGTCAACGGTGCGCTCATAAACCCGGCCGGAAAACGGCGCGGTCACGGCCGTGCGCGAAAGGGCCAGTTCAGCCTCGGCGAGCTGCGCCTTGGCGCTGTCCAGTGAGGCGCGGGCCTCGGCCAGTTGCGGCTCGCGGCGCGCCAGCGGGCTGGCACTCGTGATGCCCAGATCTTCAAGGTCCTCGCGGGCGATTTCGGCTTCTGCCTGCTCGCGGGCGAGGCGTTGCTCGGCCGAGGCGACCAGGGACCGCGCGCGGGTCACCGCTAGTTCATAATCGGCCGATTCAAGGCGCACCAGCACCTGGCCGCGGCGGATGAATCCGCCATCGATGAAATCGGTCGACACATAGGAGATCCGGCCACCAATCTGGGGTGAGACGATGATTTCGCGCTTGGGCGCGACTTCGCCCTGTACATCCACAGACAGCACGAGGTCACCGGCGACAATCGGCTCGGCAAACACTGACAGGCCGACGGGCGGGCTGTCATTCTCCTCAGGCTCCGGCGCAAGGGCGTTGAGCGCGAGTGAACCGCCAACGCCAAGGACCAGCAGGATCAGGATCGGAACAAGGATTGCGAGGACGCGGCTCATGGTGTGGGGCTCCCGCCGGGCGCGCCGGCATTCGCTTGAGAAAGGGGAAGGGCGATCCCGTCAGGTCCACCGCCAAGGGCAAGGTGATACTGGACGCGGTTCACCGCGCGGTTGGACCGGGCCGCGACCAGCGCCGATTCGGCATTCAGGCGGCGCGTCTGGGCGTCGATCAGGTTGAAGATCGAGACCAGTCCATTCTGGTACTGTCGCTCGGCCAGGTTTTCGGCAAAGGCGGCCTCTTCCAGCGCCCGCTTCTGGGCGTCTTCCTGGATGGAGAGATACCGGTCAGCGGCCAGTGCGTCCTCCACCTCCCGCCAGGCCG
>CAZVES010000123.1:5056-7346 GCA_964625835.1 uncultured Hyphomonadaceae bacterium | reverse complement strand
AACACCCGTTTGAGCTCGATCTCGACGCCGCCACCGGCCCCCGCATAGGTCGCCGTGTCCACGCCAGCCCCGCCGTCCAGCAGGTCGTCGCCGCCGCCGCCATTGAGGATGTCGTCGCCATCGAGGCCAAACAGCTGGTCATTGCCTGCCAGGGCGTTGATCGTGTCACCTGCCGGGCCGCCCGTCAGGACATCCGCACCCGAAGTGCCTGTGATGGTGGTGTCGTCATCGACGATCTCACCGATCGCGAACATCTCCCGTCCGCCGCCGGCAAGGAAGGCATTGTCCACATTGCTCAGCTGCAGGACGAGGGTTTCAGGCCCCTCCGGCAGGCCGTCATTGCGGATACGGACCGTGACGACCGTGGACGTGGCACCGGAGGCGATGGTGAACTGACCGCTCGCAGCATTGAAGTCCACGCCTTCGATCGCCGTGCCGCTGAGGGCTTCGAAATCACCCGTGATCGTGCTGGTGGTGGACCCGCTTCGCTCGATGACGAAGTTCATGTTGATGCCACCCACGGTCTCTGTAACGGACACGTCCGCAATGCTGATGGTCGGCGCACTGGCCGGCAGGGAACCCCCGTCATCGTCGATGATTGTGCCGAAGGCTTCCAGATCGGTGCCGCCGCCGGCAAAGACCGCACCGGTTGCGGATGTGATGCGGACGCCAACCGTTTCGTCAGGCTCCAGGGCGAAATCCTGGTCCTGCACATCTATCGTGATGACAAACTGGCTCTCGCCCTGGGGAATGAAGCCGCTGAAGCTTTCATCGAAATAGTCGCCACCCGCTTCGGTGGCCGTTCCGTCGAACGTTTCATAGTTGAACGACACGCCGCCCGACCCGGCGGGTTCAGACAATGTCACAGTGAAGGTGAGAATCGGGGTCGTTGAAGAGCTTTCGACGATTTCGCCGCCACGGATCGTCATTTCCGGCTGCCCCGGACTGGTGTCGTCATCAAGGATGAAGGCGGAGGCCGACTGGCCGCCACCGCCGCCCGCCAGTTCGGAACTGTCGCTGGTCACCACCAGTTGGAACACCTCGCCAGCCTCGATATCTTCGTCACCGAATACATCAATGGCGATGCTGCCGACGGTCTGTCCGGGCTCGAAAGTGTATGTGCCCGAAAGGGCGCTGGAGGTGGGCGCATAGTCCGAGCCATTGGTCGCCGTGCCCGGAGCGGTCGTGTAACTAACCGTGATCGGCTGGTCGGAGGGCTCGCTGAGGTAAAGTTCGAAGACCGCCTGCTGGTTGCCGCTGTCGCCCTCGGTGATGATCGCATCATTGACAAACAGCGACCGGTCGGTGCCTGAACCATCGTCATCGAGAATGAACCCGACTGCACTGTCGCTGGGCTCGCCCGAAGCAATGACGGCGCCCGTCACATTGTAGACCTCAAGGATCATGGCCTCATCGACTTCATCATCGAAGTCGAGGTCCTGCACATCGATGGTGATGATCGCCTGGGTCTCTCCTGCAGGGATAAAGACGCTGAAGAATTCCTCGAAAGCGTCGAGATCGACGTCGCCGCTGCCGGAACGGAGGAAATAGTCGAAGTTGACGCCGCCAGATCCTGCCGGTTCGCTGAGGGTGACCGTGTAGTAAAGCACAGGCGTTGTGGAGGAACTTTCCACCACGCTCGACCCGGAAACGGAGAGTTCCGGCAGGCCCGGGCTGGCGTCATCGTCAATGATGGTTGCGACGCCTTCTGCGCCTTCCACGCCGTTGGCGACAAAGGGCTCAGAAGCTGTGTCGGGTGTCACGAGCAGGCTGAAGGTCTCGAAGTCCTCGACATCCATGTCGCCGGACACAGGCACCGTTACAGCGGCAATAGTCTGGCCGGCGAGGAATGTCACGGTGCCCGTCTGGGCCGTGAAGTCAGAGCCCGCTTCCGCCGTGCCAGGCGTGGTCGTGTAATTGAAGGTCAGGTCCGTTTCAGCGGGACGCGACAGCTCGATTTCGAAGTTGGCTTCGCGCGTGCCGGCGTCGCCTTCAGTCACGACGACGTCATGGACGTACAATGCCGTATCGGTTGCAGAGCCGTCATCATCGAGGATGAAGCCGACCGCGCTCGCAAACGGCTCACCGGAAGCCGTGGTCGCTCCGAGGATGTTGAACACGTCCAGAACCATGGCCTCGTCGGCCTCGTCGGCGGTATCCTGATCCTCAACGTTTATCGTGATGACGAAAGTGGTTTCGCCTGCGGGAATGAAGGCGCTGAAGAACTCTTCAGCGGCGTCATTGTCGACATCGCCCGTGCCCGGGCGAAGGAGGTAGTCGAACGTCACGC
>CAZVES010000123.1:3279-4956 GCA_964625835.1 uncultured Hyphomonadaceae bacterium | reverse complement strand
CTGATCCTGCGGGCTCGTTGAGCGTGACAGTGTAGTAGAGCACCGGCGTGGTGGAGGAACTTTCCACAACACTGGAGCCGGAGACCGAGAGCTCTGGAAGGCCGGGGGCTGCATCATCGTCAAGGATGGTGGCAATGCCCTCGATGCCCTGTGTCCCGTTGGCGAACAGTCCCGCGGCGCCCGGATTCGGCGTGACCAGAATACCGAACTGCTGGTTGCCTTCGATCGCCGTGTCACCCGTCACGTCGACTGTAACAGTAGCGGTGCGAGTGCCTGCAGCAATGAAGACGCTACTGGAGGTTCCCGTGTAGTCACTGCCGGCAACGGCCGAAATGTCAAAGGTCTGATAGTTCAGCGTGAGGTTCTGAGGAGCGTCCTCCGACAGCGTGATCTCGAAGGTCGCCGTGCGAGTGCCGCTATCGCCCTCGGTGATGACCGCGTCGGAAACGAAATAGGCAAGGTCGGTGCCGGAGCCGTCATCGTCGAGGATGAAGCCCGTTGCCGAGATGGTCGGCTCCCCATTGGCGGTCGTGGCTCCTAAGATGTTCTGGACCTGCACGACCATGGCTTCGTCAAACTCATCGAGCGAGTCGACGTCCTCCACATTGATCGTGATGGTAAACGAGGTCTGGCCAGCAGGAATGAATGCACTGAAGAATTCCTCAAATGCATCCAGGTCCACCGACCCAGTTCCCGGAAGCAACAAATAGTCGAATGTGACACCCCCACTCGGCGCCGGACCGTCGAGGGTCACAACGAATTCGAGCACAGGTGAGCTTGAAGAGCTCTCTACAACTGTCCCCCCGGAAATTGAAAGCGTGACCATTTCTGTCTCCATTATTTGATGCTGGTCGAATGCGTGCGTTGCTCAAGTTCACCCCAAGCTATTCTCAAGAGTAGGTGGTGAAGCTGAAGAGGACTACTGTCATTCTTGTCAGACGCCGGGGCGGGTCACATCCATCCCGCAAAGCTGGCGCGACCTGACAAAACTGCCCGATGCCAAGGGCGACGTCTTCTTCCATGATGAGCCCATCGACACTTTTGGGGGCCCCATGCCGAAGCTTTCCAGCATACTGTTCAGCGGGTTCGCCTGCCTTTTGCTGGCGGCGGCGTGGCCTGCGGGGTGCGCCCTTGCACAGGCAGGTGTCGACGTCCTTGGAATTGAGATTGATGGTGGCCAGGACGCCTTTGTGCAATCCGGCCTGGCGGTGTCTGCCCGCCATATCCTGTCGGCCGATACGGGGTACAGCGCCCGCCGGCCGGACGCGGTGGTCCGGCTGGACGGGGTTGAAACCGCCGTCTCCGCAATCGCCCATGACAGCGAGGCGCGCCTGGTGCTCTGGGAGGCGGCATCGGACGTGTTCAAGCCAGCGACCTTCGCAACGGACTTTGCCGCGGAAGGCGATCCGGTTGGCCTGTTGTATGCCGCACCGGCGGGCACCGTGCGGATTGAGGGCCGCATCGCTGACACAGATGCGGCGCGTCCCATAGTCCAGATGGACACAAGCCGTGCCTTCTCCAGTTTCGGAGGTGCGCTTGTGAACGCGTGCGGGCAGGTGGTTGGCCTGAATGTGCCGGATGAAGGCTATACCACCCGTGCGCTGCGTCGCCGGGATGCCCTGCCAGCAGGCGGCGATGTCCTGCCGCTCTCAGATCTTGTCTCAATTCTCTCACGGT
>CAZVES010000123.1:0-3179 GCA_964625835.1 uncultured Hyphomonadaceae bacterium | reverse complement strand
CCAGCAGGCGGCGATGTCCTGCCGCTCTCAGATCTTGTCTCAATTCTCTCACGGTTCGGCGTGACCGCAACAACGGCGCCTGAGGCCTGTCTCGGCGAAGTCGAGCGGGCCCGCAGGGAGGCTGAGCTGGCGCAGGCCCGCGAGCAAGCCCAGCAGGACGAGACGGCGCAGTTGCGCGAGCGCGCCGACGCCGCCGCGGACCGTGCGGCGGAGCTGGAAGCGCGCGCCAGCGAGCTGGAAGAAACCGCACAGCGCGGTGAGGCTGAGGCGCGCGCCAGGGCCGAGGCCGCCCGCGAGGCCGCCGAGCTCGCCCAGTCCGAAGCCGATGCGGCCGCAACCGACCTGGGCGAGGCTGAACGCGAGCTGGCCGCCCTGGGCGAAGCGCTCGATGAGGCCGAGGCTGAAATCCTGCGCAGCGAGGCTGCGCTGGCCGCCGCGCAGGACGAAATCGCGATTGCGACGGGCACGGCCAGCACCTGGCAACGCTATGCAATCCTGGCGCTGGCCGGCGTGTTTCTGGCTGGCCTGGCCGGCGCATTCCTGGTCTGGCGCCGTGGCCGGGCCCTGCGGCTGGAGCAGTCAACCCGCCGGGCCGCCGAAGCTGAGGCCGAACGCCTGGCCGCCATTCCGAAAGCCATTCCGGCCGTGGCCGATGCCCGGCTGGAGAATGAAACCCGCGCGCTGGTGCTTCCGGGTGCCTTGCTGCCGGATGCGGCCGGCGGGGTCTCGGTCGGCCGCAATCCCGATCTGGCCCGGGTGCTTCTGGAGGGAGAGGACGTGTCCCGCGAGCATGCGCGTTTCTTTGAACTCGACGGGGCGGTGTTCGTGGAGGACCTCGGCTCGTCATTTGGGACCCGTGTGAAAGGCAAGCCGGTCTCCGCCGGCGCGCCCGTGCGCCTGTCAGACGGCGACGCGATGCAGATCGCCAGCCACACTTTCACCTTCAGGTGGGTGCCATGATACGGGCCGTCATACTTCTTGCCTGTGTCTTCTGTTTTGCGGTGTCGCCGGCCGTCGCCCAGTTCGATGTCGAGAAGAACGAGCGAAGTGTCGTGCGCATTGTAACTCAGACGGCCGAAGGGGCCGGGTCGGGCACGGGTTTTGTCGTCTCCGAGGACGGTCACATCCTGACCAATGTGCATGTCATTCAGGGTGCTGTCTCAGCGGAAGCCATCAAGGTCTACGTGCCTGAGCTGGAGGCGTTCTTCACACCCGATATTGTCGATGCCGCGCCGGCGCTGGACATCGCGCTCCTGCGGATCGAGGCGGATGGACTGGTTCCGGCCCGGCTGTCGAACGCTGCGCGCGATCGCGGCTCAGAGGTGTTTGCAATCGGCTATCCGGGCGCGGCAGACCGGGGTGGTTCAGACATATTCGGCGATGCGCCAACCCTGACGGACGGCATCATCTCATCGGAGAAGGTGGCGCCGTGGGCGGGGCAGGGGCCGATCAAGGTCCGCATGATCCAGCACAGCGCCGCTGTGACCGAAGGCAACAGTGGCGGGCCCCTGTTCGATGCATGTGGCCGTGTGATTGGGATCAACACCCAGCGTTCCAACCGGGAAGGCGTCTACTGGTCCTCGGCGATCGAGGAGTCGCTGGCCATTCTCGAACGCAATGACGTCGTCATCGGCATCGTCGGCACCGAATGTGCCGTCGGCAATGTGCCGCTGTCCCTGCTCCCGGCCTCGTCCAGCGTGTCTAGCGTATTTGCGGTTCTGATCGCACTTGCGGTCCTGGCCGCCGGAATTGTCCTGTTCCTGAGCCGCCGTCGCCCGGCCGTGTCCGGCCATTCCGGCAGCCCATCGCGTGGGGGCTCGGGGCAGGGCTCAGCCGGCTCCATTCGCCGTCTTTCAGGTGCGGTGGGGCTGGCGCCGTCGCTCAATAGCTCGACCTTCCTGAGGGGGCTGGACCGTCAGGGGCGTCCGATCAGCCTCTCGATACCAGGCGAGGCACTTAATGGCGCCTATGGCGTTGTCCTCGGGCGCGAAGACCGGATCTGCGACCTCGTCATCGAGGATGCCCAGCTTTCGCGCCGCCACCTGCGCCTTTTCCGGGTCGACGGGAATTTTTTCATCGAGGAACTCAATTCGACCAACGGCACCGACCTGGCTGGCAAACCCCTGCAGCCCTTTGATCCCGAGCCGATCGAGAATGGGGCATCGCTGAATGTTGCCGGTCTCGAACTCGTCTTTTCAGCCAAGTGAGGAGCGTTGAAGTGGGGCAGGCCATCACCTTCACGATCGGACGCGGGCGCGGATGCGAGATCCGGCTGGATGACCCGTCCGTCTCGCGCCGCCATGCAGAACTCGTGGTTGCGCCGGGGCCGGTCTATTATCTCACCGACTGCCTCAGCTCCTATGGCACCCATATCGTTCGGGGCGGCGACTGGGCGGCCATCCGCCAGGCGGAAATCGGGCGCGATGACCAGGTGCGTTTCGGCAACCAGGTCACGACCGTGCGAGAGATGCTGGCCAGTGCCCTGCGCCCGGAAGGGGTTGCGCCCGGCACCCTTGTGGCCATCGAGCCCCAGCAGACCGACTTTGATGAGCGACCCGTCGGCGCCGTTCGGAGAAATCCGGAAACCGGTGAGATCGAGAGTCTGTCATGAGACGGGGCTCGCGCGAGATATCCATCTTTTCCATGTCGGCGCTGGACCTGTTTGCCTCGGCGCTGGGGGCCTTCATTCTGCTCACAGTCGTGATGATCCCCTATTTCCCCAACACTGGCGACAGCCCCGAGCGGGTGGCCGACATCAAGCTGGAATTGGAAGCGGAAACCCGACAGCGCGAACAGGCCGAACGCGAGGCGCGCGCAGCCGAGGATGCGGCCCGACAGGCCGAGGCCGAGCTGGAGCGGATGCGCGAGGGCAACCAGATCCCTCCCTTCGACGTGGTGATCGCCGTGGACACGACGGGGTCCATGGAGTTTGCCGTCGACGGGCTGAAGTCGGAACTCAACACGCTGTTTGACATCCTGATCGGCCTCTCGGAATCTCCGGGGCTCGGCATCGTGGATTTCAAGGACCGGTGTGAGGGCAACCGGACTCTCCGAATCCAGTCATTGCGGCAGATCGATGCCAGCGCCAAGGGCGAGTACGGACGTTTCGTCAACCAGATGTTCGCCGGCAATTATGGTGATCCCAACTCCTGCAACCAGGGCCAGCCCGAGGCGGTCGA
>CAZVES010000122.1:0-7365 GCA_964625835.1 uncultured Hyphomonadaceae bacterium | reverse complement strand
CAGGCTGCGCCGAAACTGGACCGTGCCCTGAAAGAGGAGGATTTCGAGGACGCCATGAAAACGCTTGCAGACCTGCGCGCGCCCATGGATGCGTTCTTTGAGGGTGTCATGGTGAACGACGAAGACCCGAAGGTGCGCGTCAACCGGCTGAGACTGCTCGGCCAGATCCGCGCCGCCTTGCACCGGGTCGCAGATTTTTCAAAGATCGAGGGTTAGGGGAAAGCCTTCGCATTGCAGATGACGTTCGAGAGGAAGACGAACATGGCAGACGCAAAATACGTCTACAGTTTTGGCGGGGGCAGCGCCGAGGGCGATGCTTCGATGAAGAACCTGCTCGGCGGCAAGGGCGCAAACCTTGGCGAGATGGCCACATTGGGCCTGCCCGTGCCGCCCGGTTTCACCGTCTCCACCGAGGTCTGCACGGCGTTCTACGATCTCGGCCGCAAATATCCCGACGGCCTCGATGCTCAGGTCGAGGAGGCGCTCGCAAAGCTCGAAGCGGCCTCCGGCAAGACCTTCGGCGACCCGGCCAATCCGCTCCTGGTCTCGGTCCGCTCGGGCGCGCGCGCATCCATGCCGGGCATGATGGACACGGTGCTGAACCTCGGCCTCAATGAGGACACCGCAAAGGGCCTGGCCGCCAAGGCCGGCGAACGGTTTGCCTATGACAGCTATCGCCGCTTCATCCAGATGTATTCCAACGTCGTGCTCGGCCTGACGCACGAAACGTTCGAGCACATTCTCGACGATTACAAGGAGCGCGAGGACTACAATCTCGACACGGAGATGACCGCCGAGGACTGGAAGCAAGTCATCGTCGCTTACAAAAAGGCCGTGCAGGAAAAGCGCGGCGAGCCCTTCCCCGATGATCCCAAGGACCAGCTCTGGGGCGCGATTTCAGCCGTGTTCGGCTCCTGGATGAATGACCGGGCCATCACCTATCGCAAGCTGAACGACATTCCCCATGAATGGGGCACGGCGGTGACGGTCCAGTCCATGGTGTTCGGAAACATGGGCGAGACCTCGGCCACGGGCGTGGCCTTCACGCGCGACCCTTCCACAGGACAGAACATGTTCTATGGCGAATTCCTGATCAATGCCCAGGGCGAGGACGTGGTCGCCGGCATCCGCACGCCGGCTCCAATCTCCGATGCGCGCGCAGCCGAACTCTGCAGCGAGGAACAGAGCCTGGAAAAGGCCATGCCCGAAGTCTTTGCGCAGCTCACCGATGTCGCGGCGAAGCTGGAGAAGCACTATCGCGACATGCAGGACCTGGAGTTCACGGTCGAAGAGGGCCGCCTCTACATGTTGCAGACCCGCACGGGCAAGCGGACTGCGGCCGCGGCGCTGAAGCTGGCGGTCGACATGGCGCAAGAGGGGCTGATCAGCGAGGAAGAGGCGATCCTGCGCCTTGAGCCCTCCCAGCTCGACCAGTTGCTGCACCCCACCATCGCCGAAGACGCGGTCCGCGACGTGCTGGTCCGGGCGCTTCCGGCCTCGCCCGGCGCGGCCGTCGGCGAAGTGGTGTTCGATTCCGATGAAGCCGCCGCCCTGGCAGAGCGCGGCGTGGACGTCATCCTGGTGCGCATCGAGACCAGCCCGGAAGACATTCACGGCATGCATGCGGCCAAGGCCATTGTCACCGCACGTGGCGGCATGACCTCCCATGCCGCCGTGGTCGCGCGCGGCATGGGCCGGCCCTGCGTCTGCGGGGCGGGCAACATGCAGATCGACGCTGAGGCAGGCGTCTTCCGCGTGGCGGGCCGCGAGGTGAGGAAGGGCGACATCATCACCGTGGACGGCGCAGAGGGCGAGGTCCTGATGGGCGCGGTCAAGATGCGCCAGCCTGACCTGTCGGGTGATTTCGCCAAGCTGATGGTTTGGGCTGACAAGGTGCGCGTGCTGAAGGTGCGCACCAATGCTGAAACCCCGGCAGACAGCCAGGTGGCGGTGGACTTTGGCGCCGAAGGCATCGGCCTTTGCCGCACCGAGCACATGTTCTTCGAGGCCGAGCGCATTCCCGTGGTGCGCTCCATGATACTGGCGGAGAATGAGGCCGGCCGGCGCGAAGCTCTAGACAAGCTGCTGCCCTTCCAGCGTTCCGACTTTGTCGAGATCTTCACCATTATGGGCGAGAGGCCCGCCACGATCCGCCTGCTGGACCCGCCTCTTCACGAATTCCTGCCCCACACGGAAGAGGACATGGCCGCCGTCGCGCAATCGGCTGGCGTCGATGTGGCCATTCTGAAACGCCGCGCCGGAGAGCTGCACGAAAGCAATCCCATGCTGGGACACCGGGGCTGCCGCCTTGGCATCACCTATCCGGAAATCTACGAGATGCAGGCGCGCGCCATCTTCGAGGCCGCCGTGCAGGTTGCAAAGGACACGGGCAACAAGCCGGTGCCGGAAGTGATGATCCCGCTGGTGGCGACCCACGCGGAGCTGTCGATCCTCAAGGAGGTGGTCGACCGCACCGCCCGCGCCGTCTTCAGTGAGACCGGCACCGAACTCGAATATCTCGTCGGCACAATGATCGAGCTGCCCCGCGCGGCCCTGCGCGCCGGCGACATCGCCGAGTCGGCCGCGTTTTTCTCCTTTGGCACCAATGACCTGACCCAGACCACGCTGGGCATTTCCCGCGATGATGCCGGGCGCTTCCTCAAGATCTACGAGGACAAGGGCATCTATGAGAAAGACCCCTTCGTGACGCTGGACCAGTCCGGGGTTGGTGAGCTTGTGGAGCTCGCCGCCGAACGCGGTCGCAAGACCCGGCCCGACATCAAGCTCGGCATTTGCGGCGAGCATGGCGGCGATCCCGCCTCGGTCGCCTTCTGTCACAGGGCGGGACTGGATTATGTCTCCTGCTCGCCCTACCGGGTTCCGGTGGCACGACTCGCAGCGGCACATGCCGCCCTGAAGTCGGAACACTGACGATTACAGCCCGTTCATGATGGTAAACAATGTGTGAATTCGGCAACACCCGGATCAAGCGATCCGGTTGGCGCATTCTGTGTGGTCTTGCTTAAATCTGCCGCGAATTCAGTCGTTTGCAATGACAGGACAGGTCGGAGCCTGTGGCGGGCGTGTTTGCCGGCCTGTTCAGTGTCGGGTCATTCGACATCGCATAAACGGCGAGAAACTTGCACAGCCCCGTCTGAAGGGCATATGGGCGGTTGAGTTCCGGGGTCCGGTGTTTCCGGAGCCATGGCTAAGCCCGAGGACATAATTGGGCCAAAAGCCAGGGAAGCTGGTGGGATAGATGATGTTAACATTCTGGAAAGCAGCACGCTGCATACTCCCCGATATCTCCGCGCAAAAGCGTGGTTTGAAGCGTTGGTGGATGTTGATGAGTGACGAAGAGCGACGCCGCACATTGGTGCGTGGTGTCTCAGTGGCTGTGGCCGCTGTGGGCGTAACCACATCGCTGCCCCTTATCAGCCAGTCCTTCGAGAACCAGCGCCTGGAAGCGGATGCGCGCCTGAAGTCCACCCTTTTTGCAAAGTATCGCGATGGCGGCGATGCCATGCGCGCCCACCCCGACGCACCCTCACTGATCCAGCATCCCTGGATTGTTCGCCTTGAGGACAGTTTCGAGCGCGACAGTCAGTCCGTCCTCGGGCGCTACGCGGCACGTGACCGTGATGTGGCGGCCCTGCGCACGGTGGCTAGCTTCGACCCCAACGACATCACCCGCGCCGAAGACCTGACACGCGAGCACAAGTGCCTCTCCGAAGCAGTCTTTTACGAGGCGCGCAGCGAAGCCACGTCTGGCCAGTTGGCCGTGGCGGAGGTGATCGCCAATCGCGTGCGCGACCACCGCTACCCCAACTCCATCTGCGAAGTTGTCTACCAGGGCGCGACGCGGACCACGGGCTGCCAGTTCACCTTCACCTGCGATGGGGCCCTGGCGCTGCGCCCGCGCGGAGAGCGCTGGGAGAAGGCCCAGGCGGTCGCCGCACAGGTGATGCTGGACCTGCACGAGCCGCGCACGGCTGAGGCCACCCATTACCATGCCACCTATGTGGACCCGGTCTGGAATTCCGGACTGGTGCGCACCCAGAAGATCGGGCTGCACATTTTCTATCGCTTCCCGCAGGGGCGTGAATGGGCCGACGCCCGCGCCCGACTGGCCGCGCGGCGGGCCGCAGAGGCCTCCAGCCGCATCCAGACCGTTTCCGCGGGCGCTGCGCCTGATGCGCGCCGTGCGTTGAACGTCATGGATTCGGCTCCGGCGACAGCGGCCACGGCTGCGCCCTGAGGCACGTGGCGTGTCCCGCAATCCGATCTTCGAAGACGTCGACACATACATCGACAGCCTCTTCATCCCGCAGGACGCAGCCCTTGAAGGCGCGCTCAATCGGGCGCGGGAGGCAGGTCTGCCTGACATCCAGGTGTCGCCGGGCCAGGGCAAGTTTCTCTACCTTCTGGCCCGCCTTGTCGGTGCGCGGCGCATTCTGGAAATCGGGACCCTGGGCGGGTATTCCACCCTCTGGCTGGCGCGGGCCCTCGCCGGTGACGGTGAACTCATCAGCCTTGAGATCGACCCGCTCCATGCCAATGTGGCCCGCAAGTCTGTTGCGGCGGCCGGCCTGTCCGGTATCTGCAACATCCGCACGGGCGCGGCGCTGGACCTTTTGCCGGGCATTGGGGGGCCTTTTGACTTTGTCTTCCTGGACGCCAACAAGGAATCCTATCCGGCCTATCTCACCCATGCAGTGCGCGTGACCCGGCCGGGTGGCCTGATCGTGGCGGACAATGTGGTGCGGCGCGGCGAAGTCCTCTCGCGCTCCATGGATCCCAATGTGATTGGCGCGGCCGCGTTCAACCAGGCCCTGGCCAGCCATCCCGCACTTGAGGCCATCGTGCTCCAGCAGGTCGGACTGAAAGGCCATGACGGCCTTGCCATCGCCCGCGTCAGGGATGACTGAAGGTCCGGTCGCTCCGGGTCGATTGAAAGCGCCCTAGACCCCCGTCGAGCCAAAGCCGCCTGCGCCGCGTGCGGTTTCTGGTAGCGCGTCGACCTTATCCCACTGCAGCCGTGTGACCGGGGCGAGCACAAGCTGGCCGATCCGCTCCCCGCGTTGGATCACGAAGGGCTCAGTGCCATGGTTTATCAGGATCACCCTGAGCTCTCCGCGATAGTCGCTGTCGATTGTGCCGGGGGAATTCAGGCAGGTGATGCCATGCTTTGCGGCCAGCCCCGAGCGCGGGCGCATCTGCAACTCGTAACCCTCCGGAATGGCCACACTCAACCCTGTCTCGACCATGGCGCGCGCGCCGGGCGCAAGGGTGAGCGGGTCATCCTCGGCCACGGCGGCGCGCACATCCAGCCCCGCCGAGCCTTCGGTTTCATAGGCGGGCAGGGCAAGTCCCTCAAAATGGGGCAGGGGGCACACGGCAACGGTAACAGGCTGGCTCATGACCGATGGGATGACGCTGGGCGCAGATTCGGTCAAGCTGGAAAAAGACTCTGAGCCCGGAGGCGCGAATGGACCACCCACCTTTCGAGACCCTGCCTGGCCTGGCCGGTCTGACGAGCATCCGCCATGGCTTTTTCAGCGCGGCCGGAGGTGTTTCGACGGGCATTTACAGCGGCCTGAATGTCGGGGTCGGGTCGCGCGATGACCCGGCCGCGGTGGCCGAAAACCGCCGGCGCGTCTGCCAGGCGATCAGCGCGTCGGAAATGGTCTCGTCCTACCAGGTCCATGGACGGGCCGTGGCCCGTGTGACTCAAGCCTGGCCGGATAACGCGCGCCCCAAAGCCGACGCGATGGTGACAGACCGGCTAGGCATCGCCCTGTGTATCCTGACGGCCGATTGTGTGCCTGTGCTGTTTGCCGACAGGCGGCGGGGGGTGATCGGCGCAGCCCATGCCGGCTGGAAGGGTGCCCTGGCCGGCGTGTGCGAGGCGACACTGGAGGCCATGGCCGGGCTGGGCTCGCGCCCGGGCGACGTGATGGCCGCCATCGGGCCGGCCATCCAGCAGTCCAGCTATGAGGTTGGCCCTGATCTTGCCGAGACTTTCCTTGCCGATGATCCGGGCAATCGCGCATTCTTTTCACAGGGGAAGGGCGACCGGCTCCAGTTCGACCTGACGGGCTATGTGCACCGTCGCCTGGCCCGCGCCGGCCTCGGACATATCGAGCAGGTCAGGGCCGACACCTGCGCCAGTGAGGATTACTTCTCCAACCGCCGCCGGACCCGTCGCGGGGAGCCAGACTATGGCCGGAATGCCTCAGTGATCGCGATTTCTTTGCGATAACGGGAAAAACGCCGCCCTCCCACATTGCGCAGCGAACCTGTTTGCGACAGGTACTTGACACCCGCCGCCCTCTCTTTCCTAGCCTTTCCGGACCATGCGCCCGCCCATGAAACTCCTCTCCTGCACCGCTAATGAGCCCCTGGCTGAAGCCATTGCCGACTATCTCGACGTGCCGCTGACCGAGCGCCGCATCGAACGGTTTTCCGACAATGAGGTCTTCATCCGGATCAACGAGAATGTTCGTGGCGAGGATGTTTACGTGATCCAGTCCACCAGCTTTCCGGCCAATGACACGCTGATGGAGCTGCTCATCTGCATCGATGCGCTCAAGCGCGCCTCTGCCCAGCGCATCACCGCAGTGATCCCGTATTTCGGCTATGCCCGCCAGGACCGCAAGACCGATGGCCGCACGCCGATCTCGGCCAAGCTGGTTGCCAATCTGATCGTGGCGGCGGGCGCTGACCGCGTCCTGACCATGGACCTCCATGCCGGCCAGATTCAGGGCTTCTTCGACGTGCCGACGGACAATCTCATCGCCGCGCCGGTGATCGAAGAGGACATTCACAGGCGCTTCAAGCTGAAATCCCTGATCATCGTTTCGCCCGATGTGGGCGGCGTGGTTCGCGCGCGATCGCTGGCCAAGCGGCTCGGCGTGGACCTTGCCATTGTTGACAAGCGCCGGCCCAAGGCAGGCGTTTCGGAAGTGATGAACATCATCGGCGACGTGAAGGGGCGCAACTGCATCCTGGTCGATGACATCTGCGACAGCGGCGGCACCCTTCGCGGCGCGGCCGAGGCGCTGAAAAAGCACGGTGCCACGGGCGTTTCGGCCTATGTCACTCATGGTGTCTTTTCCAAGAATGCCGTGCAGAACTTCGAGGCGTCCCAGCTCGACGAAATCGTCGCCTGCGACACAATCCAGCCCCGCGCAGAGGACGTGAAATCCAAACGCCTGCGGGTGCTCACCGTCGCCCCCCTGCTTGGCGAAGCCATTCGCCGCATCGCCAACAAGGAAAGCGTCTCGAAGCTGTTTGATTAGTTCTCAGGCCGCTTCTGGACGAGTTCCACGCGTCGGTTCCTGTCGCGCCCTGCCTCTGTTGCAT
>CAZVES010000121.1:0-7366 GCA_964625835.1 uncultured Hyphomonadaceae bacterium | reverse complement strand
CCTTGAAGTTGCCTTCGCCGAAGCCTTCCTTGTAGTCGCCCTTGCGCTGGATGAACTCGAAGAAGACCGGCCCGATGCGCGGTTCGGCAAATATCTGCAAGAGCAGGCGCGGCTCGCCGCCCTCGGTGGTGCCGTCCAGCAATATGCCGCGCCTTTGCAGGGCGTCGACGGGCTCGCCATTGCCGGGCAGGCGTGTGTCCAGCATCTGGTAATAGGTCTCCGGCGGGGCGGTCATGAAGGGCACGCCATGGGCTTTCAGCCTGTCCCAGCAGGCAACGAGATCGTCGCA
The DNA here is from genome assembly GCA_964625835.1 of uncultured Hyphomonadaceae bacterium. Lineage (GTDB taxonomy): Bacteria > Pseudomonadota > Alphaproteobacteria > Caulobacterales > Hyphomonadaceae > UBA5336. Next base: position 7,077 of record CAZVES010000121.1, on the reverse strand, counting down.
TATCAGCGCGATGTGCTGGATGCCCTCGCCATTGTACTGGCGCAGGAATTCCTCGATCTGGCCCTTGCCGCCCTCGCCTTCCTCATTCAGCGGAATGCGGATCTTGCCGTCCGGCGCCGTCAGGGCTTTGGACGTCAGGCCCGTATACTCGCCCTTGATGTCGAAATAGCGGATCTCGCGGAAGTTGAAGAGCGTCTCGTAGAAATCGGCCCAGTATTTCATCCGCCCGCCATAGACATTGTGGGTCAGGTGGTCGATCAGCCTGAAGCCGCAGCCCTCGGGATACTTTTCCACGCCGCGCAGGTACTCGAAGTCGATATCGTAGATCGAAAGCCCGTCCTCGCCCTCGTCGGCATAGCGGTCGACCAGGTAGATTATGGAGTTGCCGATGCCACGAATGCCGGGAATGTGCAGCTCCATCGGCCCGGTTCTTACGTCCACGGGTTCGGCGCCACGCTCAAGCAGGCCCTCATAGGCCGCCCTGGCGTTTCGCACGCGGAATCCCATGCCGCAGGCCGAGGGACCGTGTTCGCGGGCAAAGTACCAAGCCGCAGAGCGCGGTTCATAGTTCGTCACAAGGTTGATCCCGCCCTGGCGCCAGAGCTCCACATCCTTGGAGCGGTGGCGGGCGACCCTGGCAAACCCCATGGATTCAAAGACGGGCTCCAGGATGCCCTTGTCCGGAGCGGAAAACTCGATGAACTCGAAGCCGTCAAGGCCTGCAGGATTTTCGAACAGGTCGGCCATGGCGTTTCTCCCAAACTTGAAATCTGGTTACATATGTAACTAAACTCTCGGCCGTGTTCAACGTCCTCCTGGGCCGGTATCTGGAGTCTCAAATGGATGACGCGTTGCAAGGCGGCGGTGCCCGGCTACGCCTTTCAGCCTTCCTGCCCTACCGCCTGTCGGTGCTTTCCAACACCATTTCTGCCGCGATTGCCGAAGACTATGAGCGAGAGTTCGGCCTCAACATTTGGCAGTGGCGTGTGATGGCGGTTCTGGGCGAGGAACCGGGTTTGACAGCTCGCGGGGTCGTCGAGCGCACGGCCATGGACAAGGTGGCTGTCAGCCGGGCGGTCTCGGGCCTTGAGGGAATGGACCTTCTCGAGCGCAGTTCACACCCGAGCGACGCCCGCGCTATGCGCCTGTCCCTGACCCATGCCGGCCAAGTCATCTATGGAAAAATTGCTGAGGTTGCCCTCTCGCACGAGCGCAGGTTGCTGGCGGCTCTCAGTGACAGGGAACGCGAAGTGCTGCAGGGGCTTCTCGCCAAACTGGCGAAAAGTGCCGGGCAGGACCACGCCTTGTGGTTGGAATAATTCAACATTTGCGGGACTGGCCTGCGTCTTGCTTCCCTTGACACGCGAAAGAGCGCGCGTGTCTGGCGCTGAAACGTGTAAAGAGGGTCCGGGGAGTGTCGAGCGTTTGAACAGTCTTGTTTTCATACTGGCAGGGCTGCTTCTTCTGGCAGTGCACGTGCTGCGGGCTCCTGCGGGCGGGCGAATGGGCCTGGCCGGATTGTGTTTCCTGGTCGGGCTCGCGGTCAGTGTCGCGGGTGTCAGGGCATTGGCAGGCCAGGCCGGTATCGGGCGCACCACAGACTTTGACCGCGTGGTCAACCATGCCGTAGCGTTGGCCTCGGCTGAGCCGGATGTCCCGCTACTTGTATTCACCGGTGCCAGCTATTCGCGCAATGGCCTGGATGATCAGCGCCTGACGGAGGCCCTGCGCGCGGCCGGCCACCCCCACCTCGCCATCAATCTGAGCCTGGAAGCGGCAAGCCTGCCCGAACGCGAGGCCCACCTTGAAGCCTTCATGGCGCGGGCCGGTCGCGTGCCCGATGTGGTGTTCATTGAAGCGGCTGCCGAGTTCGACTACCGCCCCGCACAATTCTTCAACAATTCGAAATTCTCAACGCGCGGGATCGAACAGTTTAACCTCAGAACAACCGCCTGGACCGGCCTCGGCCTGTTTCAGGGCGGCTGCGAGAGCCGTGCCGATTGCGTGCTGAACATGGGGTTGACGGGCACGCATTTTGGGCTGAACGCCCTGAATATCGGCTTGGTCTCACAGGGTGAAAGACCAGAAAATGCCGGGTCGCTGATGTCCTACGATCCGCAAACCGAACCACGCATTCCCACGAGCGAGGATGAGCGCCAGGCGGGTCTGCGCGCCGGGCCGGATTTCCGCCCGAGCCATGCGCCTCTCTGGATCGCCAGCCTGCGCGCCCAGCTGCAAGCGCGCCTGGAATCGGCCGGCGTGAGGGAGGTGGGATATTATTTCCCCCCAGTCATCAACGCCATGGAGAGGGCCTACATCGATGGGCTCTGCCTCGGGGAATTGTCCGGACGCGCCTGCATTGCGCCAACGGATCCGGTTCTGCTTGCTGCGCTGGAAAAAAATGTCTGGTTCGACCCCCACCACCTGCTGGCCGAGGGCGCGAATGTCTACACCGACTGGCTTGCCGAAAGGCTGGTTGCCAGCCGGGTGTTGGAGCCCGCTGCGATCGCCGCCAATCCGGCCGGGGAGGGCGCACCATGATCTTCACCGAGCCGGTCTTCCTGGTCTTCTTAGCCGCCACGTTCACCGCCCACTGGCTGATTGGGGCAAAGGCACGTTTCGGCATTGGGCGGCGTTTCAGCGTCTCGGGCCATGAATTGCGGCTGACCCTGCTGCTCCTGGCCTCGGCGGTCTTTTATGGCTGGTGGGACTGGCGGTTTCTCGGCCTGATAGGTTTCGTCATCGCCATAAGCTGGCTGGCGGCCTTGCGCACGGCCCGACTCGAGCCCGGTTCAGCCGGCCGGCGCGCCTGGCTGGTCTTTGCGATCGGCGCCAACCTGGCCGTCCTGGCCACGTTCAAATACTTCGACTTCTTTTCCGAAAGCGCGCGCGCGACCCTCACCGCCATGGGGCTGGAGCCGTCCTGGCCGGTGGTGAACATCCTTCTGCCCATAGGTATCTCCTTCTACATCTTCCAGGCGATCAGCTACATCGTCGACACCGCCCGCGGTGACCTGGTGCCAGAGCCCCGCATCCGGCGCGTGGCGCTCTACATCGCCTTCTTCCCCCAGCTCGTAGCCGGCCCAATTGTGCGCGCGGCGAGCTTCTTTCCCCAGATGGAACGGACCAAACGCCTCTCCGGCGCCCTGGTGGCCTCTGGTCTGCGCGCCTTCCTGATCGGCTTTGCCTACAAGGCCGGCATCGCCGACAACCTCGCCCCGCTGGTCGATCCGGTCTTCGGCAATGCCATGGCGCCGGGCGATGCGGACCTTTCCGTCTGGGCCAACTCCGCGCTTATCGGCGCGACCCTCGCCTTCGGCGGGCAGATCTATTTCGACTTCGCAGGCTACTCCCTGATGGCGATCGGCGTGGCGCGCCTGTTTGGCTTCCACATCCCCAAGAACTTCGACTACCCCTATGCGGCCCTTTCCATCGCCGATTTCTGGCGTCGCTGGCACATCTCCCTGTCCTCCTGGCTGCGCGACTATCTCTACATTCCCCTGGGCGGGAACCGGGGCGGAGACGCCATGACCAATCGCAACTTGATGGCGACCATGGTGCTTGGCGGGCTTTGGCATGGTGCGGCCTGGACCTTTGTGGCCTGGGGCGCGCTCCATGGGGGCGCGCTTGTGGTCCATCGCGCCCTGTTTGGTTCCACCCGGCGCAAGATCGGTACTGTCCTCGCCCTGATCGCGACACAGGGTTTTGTCCTCCTCACATGGGCGGCTTTCCGGGCCGAAGACTTCGCCGACATGGCGACCGTCTGGCATGCCTTCACGGGCCTGCGCGATGGCGGGCCGCAAGTCCTGCCCTGGTTTGTCTGGCTCGTGCCGATCCTTATCGCGCTGGATGCACTACTTGGCCTTCGCGGGCGCAGGCTGTTGCAGGCCCTGCCCATACTGCGCCAGCCGGTCGTATACTGGGGTGGGCTCGGTGTGACTTTCGGGCTGTTGCTGGCGCTCTACCCGCTTGAGGCCGCACCGTTTGTCTACTTCCAGTTCTAGGTGCACCGCGCTAGGAGGAAGGCCATGGCAAAGCCCTTCCGCGCCACATTGATCGATGCAACGGGACCTGGTGTGTTCGAGCGCAAGGGCGATGAGCTCCCGCCACTTGTGGCGCTGCTCCTGGCGCTTGAGGACGACACCGGCGTCGACCACGCCCCACCCGTGATTGCCTGCGCCGAGGCCGACACGGCGCTCGCCCGCGGCGCGCTCATTGTATCTGGTGATGGCGACGGCGTTGTGCTGGGTCTCGAGCCCATAGGCTCGGGCGCTGCGCGGGCCGCCCTCATGGCCACATTTGCAAGCCGCCATGCTCCCGGAGCCGAGCTTTGCCTACGCGATGCGGCAAGCGGGGCACCTATCGCTGGGCAAGCCGATGGCGGGGCGATCGCGTTTTCCTCAACCGATCGTCGCGGTGTACTCGTTCCCAACCCCCAGAACTGGGCGGCGCTGATCGCCCGGATGCAGGGTCTGTCATGAGTGCACCCCTTGTAGCCATCACGGCAGGCGGGCCCCATGCCTGGATCACCATCAATGCCCTGCGCGAGGCTTATGGTCCGTTCCCCGTGATACTGGAGGAAGGCGAGCCTGCCGGAGCGTTCTGGAGGCGGCGCCTTCGCAGGCTTGGCGCCCTTGAAGTGGCCGGCCAGTGGGGCGCCATGGTGCTCGCCAAACTGACCAAGCCGCTGTCGCGCGCCCGCGTGCCCCAGCTGGTTTCCGAGGAAGGCCTGAAGCCTGAACCAGAGCCCAACCAGGAAATGATCAGCGTCCCGTCCGTGAATTCTGACGAAGCGCGCGAGGCGCTGCAAAGCCTGACGCCCAGGGCAGTCTACGTCGTCTCGACCCGGATGATCCGCAAGCCGACCCTCGACTGTGTGGACGCGCCGTTCATCAACTACCATTCCGGGATCAACCCTGCCTATCGCGGCATCAATGGAGGCTATTTCGCCCTCGCCCGCGGCGAGCCGCAGCATTTCGGAACCACGCTGCATTTGGTCGATGAGGGCGTCGATACGGGTGGCGTGCTGAGGCAGGTCCATATCGAGCCGACGAAGGCAGACAATCTGCACACATATATGTGGCTGATGGCGGCGCATTCGCGTTCGGCCGTTGTCGAGGTGATGGGCAAGGCCATAAGCGGCGAGTTGCAGCCCTACACCGTAGACCTTCCCAGTCGCCAGTATTATGCGCCGACGCTCTGGTTCTATCTCTGGGCCGGCCTGACGCGCGGCGTCTGGTGATCAAGCGGTCACGCCGTAGAGGTCGTATTCATCCGCGTCGATGATACGTGCACTGATAATATCGCCGGGCTGGGCGCTCATGTGATCGCCAAGGTCCAGGTGGACCACACCGTCGATCTCTGGCGCATCGGCCTTGCTGCGGCCAATCCATTCGCCCGGCTCGTCTCCTGCTTCGTCGAGGATCACCGGCTGGACGGTGCCGACCTGGGCGGCCGCCCGCTCGGCCGATATCTCCGCCTGAGCCGCCATGAAACGGTGCCAGCGCTCTTCCTTCACCTCTTCGGGCACGTGACCCGGCAGGTCGCGACTGTCGGCATGGGCGACGTTCTCGTACTTGAAGCAGCCTGCGCGGTCGATCCTGGCCTCGCGGATGAAGTCGAGAAGAATTTCTAAATCCTCCTCGGTCTCGCCTGGAAAGCCGACGATGAAGGTGGAACGGATCGCAAGCTCCGGCACGCCGGCCCGCCAGGCCTTGATGCGCTCCAACACGCGTTCCTGCTTTGCAGGCCGCTTCATGGCTTTCAGGATGCTGGGGGAGGCGTGCTGGAAGGGAATGTCCAGGTACGGAAGGATCGCGCCATCGGCCATGAGTTCGACGACGTCATCCACATGGGGGTAAGGGTAGACATAGTGCATGCGCACCCAGGCCCCGAGCGTGCCCAGCCCGCGGGCGAGGTCGAGGAACCGGGTCTGGTACTCCGTGCCCTTCCACGTCTGCGGCGCATATCGCACGTCCAGTCCGTAGGCGGAGGTGTCCTGGCTGATCACCATCAGCTCCTTCACGCCCGCAGCCACGAGCCGCTCGGCTTCGGTCAGGACGTGGTGAATCGGGCGGCTGACCAGGTCGCCGCGCAGTTTCGGGATGATGCAGAAGCTGCATCGATTGTTGCAGCCCTCGGAAATCTTCAGGTAGGCGTAATGGCGCGGGGTGAGGCGCAGCCCGCTTTCGGGAATCAGGTCCTGTTTGGGGTCCGACGGCGGGGCCAGATGTTTGTGAACGGCGCCCATGACCTGCTCATACTGGTGCGGACCGGTGATCGCCAGCACATTGGGATGGGCCTTCTCGATCACATCGGGCTCGGCGCCAAGACAGCCCGTCACGATGACCTTGCCATTCTGCTCGATTGCCTCGCCGATGGCATCCAGGCTCTCCTCGCGCGCTGAGTCGAGGAAACCGCAGGTATTCACCAGGACGAGGTCGGCCCCGGAATAGTCGGCCGAGATGGCATAGCCCTCGGCGCGCAGGCGGGTGATGATCCTCTCAGAATCCACCAGCGCCTTGGGGCAGCCCAGGGACACGATGCCGACTTTCGGAACGTGGTTTGTCGATGCCATGGCGCGCCATCTATCATGACCGCGCGAACAGGTAACCTGCTATCAGGCCGCCAGCTCGATGCCCTTGTCCTTCATGTAGTCGCGCAGTTCGCCGCTCTCATACATCTCGCGCAGGATATCGCATCCGCCGACAAACTCACCCTTGACATAGAGCTGGGGAATGGTCGGCCAGTCCGAATAAGCCTTGATGCCTTCCCGCACGCCCATGTCTTCCAGCACGTTGGTGGACACATACTCCACGCCGAGCACATCAAGGATCTGGACCACGGTGGAGCTGAACCCGCATTGGGGGAAGGTCGGCGTGCCCTTCATGAACAACACAACATCATTGGACTTCACGGCCTCGTCTATGGCCTTGTGGACATCGTCGGACATGGGTTTCTGCGCTCCTTTGCGCGTTGCTTGGGTGGCTTCCATGTGAGGCTGGCCTTTTTGTGGGTCAAGTCGTCATATCCCGCGCATCTCCGGAGCATGGAACGGATAGGCCGAGACGGCTTCTG
>CAZVES010000120.1:0-7367 GCA_964625835.1 uncultured Hyphomonadaceae bacterium | reverse complement strand
AGGTCCCACGGATATTCATCGGCAAGATTCAACGTTTTGAGATAGTTACTAACTGGCAATAGATGCAGTCGTAGCTGCACGTCTTGAACGGAACGAGGTCCACGCCCAGGGAGCGCCCCAGTCTTCGTGATGGCACAGGGCCAAAGAGGGTTACCATGGCGTTACCTCATTCTTTGCATGGCTTGGTGTCGCACGGCGCATCCCTGCCGCACTTTTCGCACTGGTAGTCATACGTGGGCATTTGTCTTTCACCTCATACTGCACTCTCGCGTCTCAGCAGAGCTTTTCCGCACCGGAATAGACTTCCTCAACGCGCAGAGCCGCTGCCGCGTGGCCGGGATGCTTCTCCGGGTTCCATGTCTTCATGTGGTCGAATACCTCGCCAGCCGTGTGGTATTCCAGTGTGCCCTTGACCTGGTAGGCCTTACCTTTGCTCGTGAGGAACAGAAGCGAGCCCCTTCCGCCAGCCTGAAGATTCGCCCGCGTCTTGTCAAAGTAGTTGTCGGCCACGACCAGCCGGTCGTCTCCGAACGCGCCAACGCAGGTGGCGTAGATGATGTTCGGAACGCCCTCAGGGCTGACGGTCGCCAGGATCACCGGTCCGTTACGGTCTTCCCAAGCCTCATGAATACTCTCAGGCAAAGCGGTCATACGTTATTCCTTTCAGTCAGATTGATCTTCGGAACAGCACAATGCATTCTTGTTGTTGGCGGCCGACGACGCCCCCGACAGCCTTACGTTGTTCTGGCAGTCCATTATGGGACGTCTACCACGCTGCCTACCGGGCAGGAGGCACATCGTCCGGGGAACTCGCTCCACATCCGGGCCGCCGCCTCAAATCCGGTGCAGTGGCATGGCAGCAGACGCTGCACGTTCAGGCGGCGTAGCTCGCCCACGGTCTTGTCCATCCGCTCTGGACCGGCATGCCGGAGGTGCATTCCGCCCAGAACCGTGTGGATCCCTCTGCCGTCGGTGAGTTCCTGCACATACCGGAGTGTGTTGATTACGCCCGCATGCGCACAGCCGAGGATCACGATCGTGCCGGCCGGTGTCTCGACGAAAGCGGCCTGGTCGTCCACAAGCGGGTCCGGCTCTACACATGCGCAATCTTTGAAGAACGCTCCGCCCGTATCCTCAAAATCGGTCGTTCGCGGCACCGGCCCGGTCAGATGCAGGCCACAGCACAGCTTGACCGGCTCTTCTACCAGCACGAGTTCGGCCATGTCGCGGATCATCTCCTCATCCAGGCCCGGCATGCCCACATCGCGGGCGCTGCCGTCAGGATTTCGGGCGTACTTGGCCTCGAACGCGGCCGGGTGTGCATAGACGATCGTGGCCCGCGAGTTCCGCAGGACCTCGCCCAGACCGCCGATGTGGTCGTAATGGCCATGGCTCAAGACCACGGCATCCATGTTTTCGAGCGCGATGCCCAACCGCCTGGCGTTATTGAGCAGAACGTGCCCCTGGCCCGTGTCAAACAGGAAACGCTTGTCGTTCCACTCGATCCAGAACGACAGGCCGTGCTCGCCCAGCAACCCGCGCCCACCGGCGGTGTTCTCGACCAGAACCGTGATTCGTCCCTCAGCCATTGGGCGTCACCCCCTGCGCCACGCAGGCGAGCGCCTGCTTGATGTCCTTGATCAGCTTCTCCGGAGGCTCGATGCCAATGGACAGGCGGACGGTATTCTTGCGCACGCCGAAGGTCGTTCGCCGTTCCTGCGGCAGGTAAAGCATGGTCGTCAGGTATGGAATGCAAATGAGCGACTCCGTCGCCCCGAGGCTGACGGCGTGATAGATCGTCTTGAGGGCGGCGATGAATCGCTTGGCGTCCTCTTCGTCCTCCCCGACGTCGAAGGCAAGCATACCGCCGAACCCCCGATGCATCTGGCGGGCGGCGACCTCGTGCCCCAAATGGCTTTCCAGGCCCGGATAGGACAGTCGGGTGATCTTGGGGTGTTCTGTCAGTAATTCCGCGACCTTCTGGGCCCCATCCGCCATGGCCCGGGCGCGCAGCTCGAAGGTTTTCAGGCCGCGATCCAGCAAGAACGCCGAGTAGGCGTCGAGCGTCGTGCCAATGGCCTGGCGGGTGAACCACAGCCGGTTGTAATGCTCCTTGGAACCCGCAATCGCGCCGGCCATCAGGTCGTTGTGGCCGCCAAGGGCCTTTGTGGCGCTATGAACCACGAGATCAGCCCCGAGCGCAAGCGGGTTCTGGTGGTACGGCGTGGCGAACGTGTTGTCGACGATGACCATCGCCCCGATGGCATCCGCCGCCTTGCGGATAGCGGCGATGTCGATGACCTTGCAGAGCGGATTGGTGGGCGTCTCCAGGAAGATCATCCGCGTGTTAGGCCGAACATGGTCGCCGATCTGGACGGCCTCATCGGCGTTCAGCCAGCTGATCTGCACGCCCAACCGTTCCAGGATCAGCGAGACCTTGTAGTTGGCTCCATAGGTGTCGTGGAAGATGATCAGATGATCGCCGGCCTTGAGATAGGTCAAGTAGACCATCGTGCAGGCGGCCATGCCGGTGGTGCACACTACGCAGTCCTCTGCGCCTTCCAACTCGGCGACCCGTTGCTCGACCTCGCGGACGGTCGGGTTGTCGTCGCGGTGATAGGTGTAGCCGTCGATCTCCCCGTCGGTGATCTGACGAAGGACCTCAAACGACAGGTATTCGTAGTTCACGGCGTTGACGATGGGCGTCACCATCGGCCGATTGCCGTAGGGAGTCAGCGGGTCTGGTGCCATGTTCTTATGCATTCCTTTCTTGCGGATCACCCGGTTCCAAAGGAGCCTGTACAACCGGACAGGCGTTCGACACCTTCATCACCAGCACAACCTGGCTGTCCTCGGCAGCTGCGGCGAAGGCCGCGCCCATGGTCGAGAACACCGCGCTGACATCGCCCGATACGATGCTGCTCATGTTGCCCGGCTGGACCGTCAAACCGGCGGCCTTAAGATCCCTGATAAACGCTTCGATGGCATTCCCAAGATCGGCGGTTCGCAACGGGTAGAGGCTGATCTCGGCCTGCACGTTCATAGGCGCACCTCCGCGACGATAAAGGGGCCGTTGAAATTACCCCGCAGCCCGGCGAGACGCCCCGCGACGCGCTTGGGCAATGGCAGCCGGTGACCATGTTCCGGAGGTGACGATCCGACCATCCGAATGCGACCCAGTGGGGCCAACAAGCTCCGCAGTTCGTTCGGTGAAAGAAGGTGTGCGGCTGAGTACGGCGGTTTGCCTTTGGCGAGGCGATGTTGATTCAGCGGGGCAAGGCGATTGAGCGTGCCGAGCAGCAGTCGCCCATGTTTCCGGGCACAACGGGCCATCTCCTGAATGGCTGCGGCCTGATCGGGCAGAAACTCCAGCGTCGCCATAGAGGCCACAACATCGAACGTATCGTCGTCGAACGGCAATTGGTGGGCATCCGCGACCTGGAATGTGCATTGGGGCACGGCCGACCGGGCGACCTCGATCATCGCAGGGGCCACATCGACTCCCGTAACTGTGTAGCCCATCTCAGCAAAGAACCCACTCCAGTGCCCCGTGCCGCACCCCACGTCAAGCAAGGCCTGCCCGGCCGAGGCTGGACGGAGAAGCCGCCGCACGTCGCCCTTCTGCACACGGTCATGGGCCTGGCCGGCCGGCGTGTCATACCAGCGGTCATACTCGCAGGCCATCGGCCCGAAGTCGAACAGGCTCCCGGCATGGCGAGTCATTCGTTCAGCCATGTCTCACCGCCTTCCATGCACACGAGCGCCGCGCCGTTGACGACTGACACAACCGGACGGGCGGCCATTGCCGTGTTACTCATCCCGTGGGTGGCTGATCGGAGCGGCTCGCCGTTCAACCCGTAGGTCAGGCCGTCGGTGCGAATATGCGTGTCCGGCTGAACCGAGATGATCGACACTGTCGTTCCGACAGCCACAGGCAAAACCGACTTTTGCCCCGCGCTCATTGCCACGACCAGGATGCCATCTTCCCACAGGGCCAGTTTCTCTGGATAGCGCATCAAGAGGGCGCAGTTACCCAGCGACTGGTCTACGCGTCCACCCCAGGCCGCCAGGAGCAGCACCTTGCTGCCTCCATGCTCAAAGGCCCACTCGACAGCACATTCGCCGTCACACTTGTCCTTGTCCGGCGACAGCCTTATTCGCTGGATGCCTTTGTCTTCCGGCCAAGGGTCTTCGCGAAGGGAATCCATGTCGCCGATAATGGCATGCGGCTTCAAGCCCAGTGCCTGGATATGGTCAGCCCCATCATCTGCGGCGATGAGCATGTCCGCGCCGGCCGCAAGCTCCCTTGCCCGAGGGAATCCGCGCAGCTCTCCATTGCAGCAGATGCATGCAGTGCGACGCGATGATGGGGATCGTTCGTTCATTCCTTGTGCACCGAAGCGGCAACCATTGTGCGTTCTGGGGCAACCTTCGTCCTCAGCAGGTCACCGACGTCTGCCGCAAGCCGTTCGGCCTTTGCCAATACTTCCCCATCCTGCTCGACTCCGCCTGGTTCGAAGCCGAATCCAAGCACTCCAGGGAGCTTGGTCACACCGAGTCGCGTGAAGTACTCATCCATCACCCCGGTGGCCATACCGATCCGCCTTCGTCCCGTCACGATGTAGCTTGCGAGTTTGCCCGCCAGTTGCCCCTTCCGCAGCGGCCAGGTTCTCTCCATGAACGCCTGCATGCGCGAGGCGATGCCGCCCATGTATGCCGGGGACGCCAGCAGAATTACATCTGCCTCAATAAGCTTCGAGTAGAGCGCCGCCATCCCGTCCCTGACGCAGCATGCGCCTTTCTTCTGGCAGTAGTGACATCCGGCACATGGACGAATCTCGATGTCCGCGAGGAACACGAGTTCCGTTCTGAAGTCGCCATTCAGGCCGTTCAGCACTCGTCGCAGCAGGCTTGCGGAGTTGCCCTCTTTGCGCGCGGAACCGGCGATTCCCAACACCAAGGGTGTACGGTTGCCGACTTGTCTTGACACCGTGTCATTCATCCTTGTTTCCCCCCGGTGCTCAGGTGGTTCTCAACGCATGCCCAACCGTTTCGGATGTCATCGGCGCACCCGTCGGACTGGTACTCGACGACCGATTGCTTGCGGATCTGGGCCTTGGTTACGGCCCGGTCGTATCGAACGCGCCCAGCCACGCCCAGGCCACGCTCTTGAGCCTGGCGTTCGATCTCGGCTGCCAGGTCAGGGTTCAGGTCCCACTTGTTGATGCACACCATCCCTGGAATCTCGAAGTGCCGGGCCACATCGGCCACCCGGCCGAGGTCGTGCAGGCCGCTGAGCGTCGGCTCCGTGACGATCAACACCAGGTCCGCACCGGTGATGGAAGCGATCACCGGACAGCCGATGCCGGGCGACCCGTCGATCAGTACCAGATCCAGGCCACGCTGCTGCGCGATTGCCCCGGCCTCCTTGCGAACGGTGCTGACGAGCTTGCCGGAGTTCTCTTCGGCGATGCCCAGCTTGGCATGGACCATCGGGCCGTGGCGCGTGTCGGAGACATACCACTCGCCATTGACGGCCGGGGCGAACTCGATCGCATCCTCCGCACAGAACCACGCGCAGACGCCGCAACCTTCACACGCAATGGGGTCGACGCAGAAGGTCTTGTCCAATTTGTCATTGCCCGGGCCGTCGAAGTAGATCGCGTCAAACCGGCACAGCTCTTCGCACTTGCCGCAGGTGGTGCAGTGGCCGCTCTTGATCCGCGCCCGCTTGCCGCCGGAGAAGCTCTCCCGGCGGGCGATCTTCGGTTCCAGGACAAGGTGCAGGTCGGCCGCGTCCACGTCGCAGTCGGCCAGCACGACCTTCTCGGCCAGTGCGGCAAACGAGGCGACGATGGACGTCTTGCCCGTCCCGCCCTTGCCGCTGATCACGACCAGTTCCTTCACGTCGGTTGCCATCTAACTCATCATCCCTTCTTGTCTGCTGTCTCGTGAGCACGGTACCCCCGCGCCCACATCACTTGGCCTTGCTCGATTACCCGTCCCCGCACCTGCTCAAAGCCAACGTCCCGAAGCAAGACTTGGATTTCGCCGGGGCGATAGTAGTCCTCGTTCCAAAGCCGCTGGGCGAGCGAGTCACGAGGGAAGTCGACGATGAACATCTCGCCTCCCGGCCGCAGGATCCGGGATGCTTCGCGAAGAATCGCCTCCGGCTTTGCCATCTCGTGCAAGGCCCACATGCTGACGACCGCGTCGGCCGATCCGTCCTCGACGAAACTCAGACACGCAGCGTCTCGTTTCAGGCAGTGGTAATGGCTTCCGTCGGGCGTGTGCCGGCGGTGGGGAAAGCTGCCATCCGAGATGTCCACACCGGTGACCTCTTGCCCATACGCCACCGCCAGGTAGCGAACGAGGTCGCACGAGCCACAGCCGAGGTCCAGGACCCGGTGAGCCAGACGCACCTCTCGTCCGATTCGCCGGTGAAGGCGAGGCTTGATCTGCTCATAGAAGTTGTCCGTTATGCTCTTCGTCATGTCATCAAAGCAGGCAGGTCCCGGTCGGGCAGCTTGTCGAGGATGCCTTTCCGACTTGTGAGTCTCTATCCGGCATGTTCAGGAACTCTCTTGTTCAACGACTCCAGCAGGTCGCCGTAAATCTCGCGGTATTTCGGAATCGCATCGCATGCCATTTCGCCGCGGGAGTAGGCCTCGGCCACGGCCCGGTCGTCCGGAATCTCCGCCAGCACGTCGATTTGCTGCCGCTCGCAATACATCCGGGTTTGCCCGTCTCCCACGTCGACGCGATTGATTACGACGGCAAAGGGCAGCTTCAGGGCTCGAACCATCTCGACCGCCAACTTCAGGTCATTGAGGCCAAAGGGGGTCGGCTCGGTCACCAGCAGCACGAAATCGCTGTCGCGAACGCTCTCGATGACCGGGCACGACGTGCCCGGTGGCGAATCAATCACCAGGATGTCCTCGTCGGGCGCAACGTCCTTGACGGCCGCAATCACCGGGGGGCTCATTGCCTCGCCGATGTTGAGCAGCCCCTGGACGCAGTGCACACTGCCGGCTCGACCGACTTCCAGTTGCCCGGTCTGTCGATGCGATTCGGTGATCGCCCCGGTCGGGCAGACCAGCCAGCAACCCCCACAGCCATGGCACAGCTCGGCAAACACGAGCACCTGCTTGTTCATGGACACGATGGCGCTGTATTGGCAGATTCGACCGCACTGGCCGCAGCCGTTGCACTTGTCGAGGTCCACCTTGGGGATGCTTACATTCACCGGCCGCGTCTCGATGATCTGCGGCCTGAGGAACAGAAACCCATTAGGCTCCTCGACGTCGCAGTTCAGGTAGCCGACGCTCCGGCCGGCCCTGGCGGCCGTGACGGCCAGGTTCGTGGCG
>CAZVES010000119.1:0-7607 GCA_964625835.1 uncultured Hyphomonadaceae bacterium | reverse complement strand
GCTGACGCGAACCTGAACACGGCGTCCCTGTTTTGGCCCGATTGGCATGGTGGTATAGCCATCGTCACATCGCTCGGAGGCCACCACCATGATGCGCACGCTCGGATTGATCCTCATACTCATTGGCCTTGCCGCCGCCCTTGGCATCCTTGCCTGGAGCCGCTGGAGCGCCCGTTCAGCCCTAAGCCACATCACCGAATGCACGTTCATGTTGTCCCTTGGCCGGCGACTACCTCCCACGCCGTCGATGTAGAAGAATTGGCTGACCCGACTCAGCTCGGTCTTCGACTGTGACGACCCGGCGCTCAACCGCTGGCTGATCCGCTACGCGCGCCTTACCAGCGGCTTTGTCGCCCCGCTCATCGAGAGGGCAGCGGCCTGGAAATTCCTGTCAGTCAATCCAAAGCTGGACGCGGCTGGACACCTGCCGGAGTCTTGGTCTGCCAACGCCTCATGGAGCGAAGCCATGGCGGTCATGCAATTCTGGCTGCGCGATGTTGCGGTCGAGACCCTGTGGTCCGGCTCGGATCTGACAGGCACGCCGGAACGAGCGTCGTCGCCGCATTTGGAACAGGATCGTGCGTTAAGGGTTTCATCTTGTTGCGCAACACCTTTTTCAGGTGCGCATTGTAGGGTGGTGGCTGGTCCGGGCCCTGCATGCCTGCCCCGGTCCCACCGTACCGATTGGACGTCAGACAGAAGATGCCCTTCCGAATCCTCCTCATGGCCTTCGGCGCCGTTTGCGCCGTCGCGCCAGGTCACGCGCAAGGGGTCGATGTGCGCGGCAACACTCTGACAGAAACACTGCAAAGCGACCTGGAGGCCGAGCTTCCTGATGCAAGGCAAGCCGAGACCCGTTTCCAGGCGGGGCGCCAGGCTGACAGGGCAGCCCGGCGGCTCGGCGACTATCTCAATTCCCGGGGCCACTTCAACGCCACGGTTGAGGCCGGCGTGGACATGGGCCCGCCGATCCGGGCCTATGTGGAAGTTGCACCCGGCCCCCAATTCACACTCGATGCGTTTCAGGTCGAGTACCTCGGCACGCCTCCGGAACCTGAAACCGTTTCAAGGATCGGCGAAATGGTACCCCTGCAGCCGGGTGATCCGATCACGCCAGCAGACGTGATAGAGGGAGAATCCCGGATCATTGGGCAACTGCGCGAAGCGGGCCACGCATTTGCCCGAGCTGGTACCAGACAGGTCGTCGGGGATGCCGATGCCGCCACCATTTTGGTCAGCTATCGCATTGATGCAGGTGCGCTGATTGCGTTGGGAGAAGTCGACTATGGCCCCGGTTTGCGCACCCGACGCGCGCCACTGGAGCGAATTGTGCCCTTTGAGCCCGGCACGACCTATCGTCCTGGCCTGCTGGAAGAATTCAACCGACGCCTTGGCGCAACCCGCCTCTACACCGTTTTCAACGCGCAGCTGGCGGAAACCCCTTCGGGCACGACCCCTGAAGGCGCAGAAATACACGATGTTGTCCTGACACTGGTAGAGCGCGATCGATACACGATCAGCGCCGGAGGCAGCTACTCCACAAGTGAGGGGATTGGCGCGAATGCAGAATGGACGCGGCGAAACTTTACCCGGCGGGCGGATACGCTGCGCCTGGGCGTCGTGGCCGCTGCCCAGGAGCGCAGCCTAGAGGCGGAGTGGCGCTATCCGCACGCCTTTGGCTACGGGCGCAACCTTGAAGCCTCAGCCAGTGGCGGGCGCGAGGAAACCGATGCCTTTGACCGCGAGACCCTTGTTGCGGCCATCGGGCTCGATATTGAAACCAACCCGGAGCGGACGTTTGCATTCGCCGCGACGGGCGAGCTGTCAAGGGAAACGGACGTGCAGGGCGAACGGGACCTGCAGATCCTGAGCGTCTCGGGAGCTGTGCGCCTCGATCAGACCGACGCCGTTCTGGACCCGAAATCGGGCTGGCGCGCAGACCTTCGCGTCGAGCCCGGCACTGTGCTTGGCGATGAGGCGGCCAACTACATCTCCACGGTCGGGCAGGCGAGCGCATATCGCCCCTTTGACAGTGAAAACCGATGGGTCGGCGCGCTGAGGATGCGCACCGGCTTCGTGTTTGGTGCCGAGCAACTGGAGTTGCCGACAAGCCGACGCTTCTTTGCTGGCGGTGGCGGCAGCGCGCGCGGTTATGCCTTTCAGGCCATCGGGCCTCTCGCTGGTGACGGCCAGCCCATTGGCGGACGAGGCCTCATGGAAGCGTCCGCTGAACTGCGCTGGAGGCGAAGCGAAAGGCTCGGATTTGCGGCCTTCATTGACGGTGCGTCTGTAACCGCGCGGGACGTGCCGACCTTCTCCGACATGCGTTTCGGCGCTGGGCTGGGCGTGCGTTATTACACACCTGTCGGGCCGCTTCGCCTCGACATCGCCACGCCGCTGGACCCAAGAGACGGTGACGATCCGGTCCAGCTCTACATATCCATCGGGCAGGCCTTCTGATGGCCGAACATCCAACGCACATACCTTTTCCAAGCTGGGCCCGGTGGAGTGTTTACGCGCTGGTGATGCTGCTTGTCGTGTTGCTGGTATTGCGCATGCTCGCGGCAACACCGGTCGGGCGCGGTCTTGTCGAGAGCCGTATTGAAGCCCTCGACCCCTCCGGCCAGAACATCAGGATCGAGGGCCTTGGGGGAGACCTGCTCGGCACGCTCACGATTTCAGAACTCAGTGTGTCAGACACTCAAGGCACCTGGCTGAACGCCAATGATGTGCGCCTTGAGTGGTCGCCGCTGTCGATTTTTGGTCGCCGGCTGAACATTGACGCGCTCGACGTATCGCAAATCCACGTCTCGAGACGACCGGTGCTTGCGCCCAATCGCAATGACAATGGCAAGGGTTCGAGCGAGCCATTGCTGCGCGCCTATCGTCTCGGCGCACTGGAGGTTCAGTCGCTGATGCTGGATGAGGGCGTGGCGGGACGTCAGCTGGCAGCCTCGCTGAATGCGCAGTTGGAGACCACACTGGAAACCGGACGGCTGACCCTGAACCTCAGACCGGAAGACGTTTCGGGGGACACGATCGATGGCGCGCTGTCCTGGGGGGGCGCGGTTCCACTGGAGGGCGAACTGGTCGCGACCGGAGCACAGGACGGGCTGCTGGCGAGCCTGATCTCGCCCACCCGGCCTGGCCCTGTCGAAATCAGGGTCTCTGGCGAAGGTTCGCCCGCTGACTGGCTGGCACGCGCGCGAATGACCATTGGCGATGGCCAGCCCCTCAAGCTGACAGCCGTGGGCGATGGCAAGACCGCATCGATCCAGGCCGAGGCCGATCTCTCGGCATTCCAAGCGGCAACCGACCTGACAGGGTTCATCGGAAACACTGTGCAGGTCTCCCTCGACCAAGGCGAGAGACTGGAGCTGACCGCCCGTTCAGCCACCGGGGAATTGCGCGCCGAGACCGACTGGGACAGCGATTCGCGCCAGCCCGATCTTTCGGCGATCGACATCTCCGCAGCCCTGACAAACCACATCCAACTGTCCGACAGCGACATTACGCTGGCAGGCGCCAGCGCTTCCGGAGTGGCCGACCTTTCCGGCGACAGCTTCGGGTTCAGCGGGCTGACCCAAGTCACTGGCCTGTCTCTCCCGGAAGCTTCGATCGAGACACTGACCGTGCCCGGGTCCTTCCGCTTCTTGCGCAACAGCAGCCAGCTGGACATCGATGCGAGCGCGACTGCCGAAGATTTCCAGGCCGGGAATGATGAAGTCTCTGCCTACATCGGCCAGGCGCCACGCCTTGAACTGGAAGGTCGGGTCGACCTGGCAACAGGTCTCCTTGATATCACCGCACTGGCACTGACCACGGCCTCAGGCATGCTCGAGGCATCAGGCCAGTTCGGTGCTGACCGGGACACGATCAACCTCAAAGGACGCGTGAGCCCGGTCAGCCAGCTTGGCAGGGCCCAGGGCCTCACCTTGGGTGCAGGCCGCTTCGAACTGAGATCAACTGGAGACCAAGCGATCTCCGGGACAGGCGACCTCCAGCTCGAATTCATCGAACCGCCCCACCCATTGCTGGACGGCCCGTTCCAAGCCAGCCTGGACGCCAGGATTGACCGGGACAATGCGTTCCGCATCGACGTGTTCGACGTGCGCGGCGAACGCCTAAGAGCGCGGGCGGAGGGCATCTACACCGACCGCCAGATCGACCTGTCCCTGACGGCGGAGGCGAGTGAATTCGCCGATGGCGACAATCGCTTTGATGGCGCCTCGCTCGCCCTGGAGGGACAGGGCACGCCCGAGGAACTGAACCTGACCGGCCGCCTCGGCATCCCCCGCGCGAGCGTTTCAGGCAGGGTGATCGAGAGTGCCTCTGCACGGTTTGACGGCGCTTTGAACGGCAGGAGGCTAACCGGCCAGTTTAACGCAGACGCCACGGTCGATGATCGTCGAGCCCGCTCCAGCGCATTTGTCGAAGTCTCGGGCGATACATGGGCCGTGTCGAGTCTTGATGCGGCTCTCGATGCGCTAAGACTCACCGGCATGGCGAGCGGACAAGCGGGTGCCCTGTCACAGGCCAAACTCAGCCTCTCTGCACCGGCCGGTCTACTTGACGGCATGGGCGCCTTGTCAGGAACGCTGGACCTCGATGGGGAGGAACTCGCCGGCACGCTGACGCTGGATGGATACATCAATGATGCTGTACAGCTTGGCGACGTTTCTCTTTCCGCCAGCGGCCCGGTCAATCGCATCTCTGGCGAACTCAGCACAGCCGGGCAAGTGCGCGCCGGCGGCCGTTTGCGCGACCTCGAACTCAGCGTGCCCTTTGATGTCAACACGGAAAGGCGTGCAGCCTTGCTCAGGCCCATGGCGGTGATCGACGGCGAAGAGCTGCGCACGCTGGAGCCCGTGCGCGTCTCGGCCATGGAGGAGGCTATCCTTGCGCGCGGGCGCCTCGGCCTGCTCGGGGGAGAGATTGGATTTGACGGCGCGCACGGCGAGGATGGTGTTCGGCTCGACATGCGTGCCGCGGGCATCGACGCGTCCGTACTGGCGAGGCTGGCCGAACGCCCTGCCCTGCGCGGCACTGTGAATGCCGAATTCTCCCTTTTCGATGAGGGCCCGGCCCTGGCGGGAACGGGCAATATCGCACTGGTCCGGATCGCACAGGCCCGCCCGGATGCACCGGAGGTCTCGGGACAGGTCGATTTCAGTCTGTCGAACCGTGACCTCACCGCGACGATCAACCTGCAGGATGGCGATGACAGCCTCAACCTCACCGGCGAGGCGAAAGTGCCTGTCTCGACTTCGCTTGACCCGCTGCAGTTCCGGTTGTCCGAAGGGGCCAACATCGAGGCCGAACTGAACGGCCGCGGCGAGATCGAGCCTGTCTGGACCCTTGTCGGACCTGTCGACACCGCCCTTGAAGGACAGTTTGAATTGACATCAACTTTCACTGGGCCGCTCAGGGCCATCGCACCGCGCGGAAGATTGTCCGTCAGGAAGGCCACCCTTGAGGACAGCCTGGTTGGCCTCCACCTGAACGAGTTGTCCTTGCTGGCCGAACTGTCTCCAGACGCCATTGTGGTGCGCGAAGTCATGGCGAGCGGCCATCAGGGCGGCACCGTTTCGGGCGGAGGGCGTTATGAATTCGGCGGCTCAGGCACTGTTGACCTCACCCTTGACCGCCTCGATGCGCTGCAGCGCGAGGACCTGCGGGTGGTTGCATCCGGTAACCTGCAGCTCGAGGACGCCGCACGGGGCGCGAGCCTCAGAGGCGCGCTGCGTTTCGACTCCGCCGAGGTCAATGTCGACCAGTTGCCCAATGGCGGCTACACGACGCTGGATGTGCGCTTCCCCAATGGCAATGGGATCGTGGAAGACACGCTCGAGCGACCTGAACGCCTGCCGATCGCGCTGGACATCGAATTGGACGCAGACCGGCGTATCCGCGTGATCGGCGGCGGGCTCGAAACCGAATGGCGCATGGATGCCAGCCTTGGCGGCACGGCGCGAGCGCCGCAACTGACGGGCACGGCCGAAATCGTGCGCGGCGATGTCAATGTGCTGGGCCGCTCCTTCCCGCTGACGGGCTCCAGCGTGCGTTTCAACGGACCACCTGACGAAGCCGAACTGGCCATCCAAGCCCAGCGCACCGAAGACGGCTTTACGGCGGGCTTCCTGGTGTCCGGAACCATAGGCTCGCCGGAGTTCTCGCTGACATCGTCACCGGAAGTGCCCGAGAGCGAGGTGCTTTCGCGCGCCCTTTTTGGAACGTCACCCAGCCAGCTCAGCCCCTCCCAGGCGGCACAACTCGCTGCCGGACTCGCCCAGCTTGCGGGCGGTGGCGGCGGCTTTGATCCGATCGGCGGGCTGGAAAACGCCCTTGACGTCGACCGCATCGACCTTGGCTTTGGCGAGGACGGCGCTGCATCCCTCGGTGCGGGCAAGTATGTTGCCGAGGATGTCTACCTGGAGGTCACCACCACCACCCGCGGCGCGCCGGGCCTCGGCGTGGAGTGGACGCCGCGCGACAATGTCGAGGTCGGAGCCGAGTTCGGAACAGAGGTCACGCCGAGATTCACGATACAATGGACACGCGATTATGGCGGCCCGCAAACGCCGGCCAGCAATGAGCCACCGCCCGATAGCGGGGACACAGGCAAACGTGAAAACTGATCCGGCGCGCCTGCGCAAAGCCGAGATTGCATCCTGTTGCGAGTGCGCGTATGGAAATCGGCTCACCGTCCATTGAGGCCCTGTGGCGGAGTGGTGACGCAGCGGATTGCAAATCCGTGTACCCCGGTTCGATTCCGGGCGGGGCCTCCAAAAATCCTAATTTTTTTCTGCTGATGCGAAACGTTTCGCCAGCGTTTCGAAACGCCTGATTCAACTCGCCGAATTTTTCGTTAAGCGTTTACCCGACATTAACCAGTCGCAGCGCATACGGGAAATGTCTTCTTTCTTGGAGACACCCACCATCACCCAACGCCTCGGCGGAAGCTATCAGCTTCCGCCATTTTTTTTGAGAAGTGAGCCCAACAGTGGGAAACCTGTTTGACACCGGCGCGCACTTTGCTATCAGACGCGCTTACCTGTCGGTGATCCGCGATAGCTCAGTTGGTAGAGCAGGCGACTGTTAATCGCCCGGTCGTAGGTTCGAGTCCTACTCGCGGAGCCACAGGAAACCCCGAGCGCCTTGAAATATTTGATTGTTTTTCAAAGCCGCTGAAATTGTACCCACAATTATACCCACAAAAGCGCCTTTGCCCTGATTTTTTTGGACGGCTTTTCGATGCTTCGTTGCATTCTGCGTGCGCGGCGGCAATCAATAGCGTTGGCGTATGGGGATTAGAATGATCGAAGCGTTTCTGCAGGAAGTCACGACAATCTCAAAGACCGACATTGCCGGAGAGCATGCCTATCGCCCCGCCCTTCAAAAACTGTTCAACGCCCTTTCAGAAGATGTGCGCGCGGTCAACGAGCCCGCCCGCGTCGATGTTGGCGCGCCCGACTTCGTGTTCCTTCGCGGCGACATTCCGATCGGGCATTGCGAAGCCAAGGATATCGGGTCCGATATCAAGGCCCTCAAAGGCTACGCGAAGGATCAGTTCAAGCGCTATTCGGAAGGCTTCCCGAACCTGATCT
>CAZVES010000118.1:0-7623 GCA_964625835.1 uncultured Hyphomonadaceae bacterium | reverse complement strand
GGGCCAGAAAGCCCCGCCAGCATGGCCGCCACATCCACCGGCTCACCAATGTCGCCCCTGATCACCGGCACGTCCTCGACCGGCTCGACTTCAAGCAGGTCAATGCCGACAATCTCCGCGGCGCCAAACTCCAGCGCAACCTGCAGCCAGCCACCGGGCGCACATCCGAGATCGACCACGCGCTTGCCCCGAAAATCGATCCTGGCCTTGTCATTGATCTCCTTCAGCTTGAAGGCCGCGCGCGAGCGATAGCCTGCATCCTTTGCCCGGCGGACATAAGGGTCAGAGAGCTGGCGCTCGATCCAGCGTTTTGAGCTTTCCTTCTCTGCATTGTGGGCGGTGATCTTTCGCTCGCCCATCTGCCGGCCAGACGAGCGCTTCTTCTTTCCCGATGCAGGTCCTTTCCAGCGGCGTTTTTCACTCTCGCTCATGGCGTGGTCACCTCGCCGGAGTCCGAGGCAGCGGTCGGCTTGGACTTGCGCTGTCCGCCCTTGCGGCGCCGGGCCTTTCGCTTGCCGCCATACATCATGGTGAGCAGGAGGCCCTCGCGAAGTCCGCGGTCGGCGATCCTCATCCGCTCACCGCCGAAGACCTGCCAGACCGCATCGAGAATGGCGCAGCCCGACAACATGAGCGTGGCCCGGTCCGGTCCGATCGTGGGCAGTCCTGCCCTGCCCTCCGGCCCAAGGGTGACCAGCCGGTCGATCGCGCTGTCGGCCTCGCCCCGGTCCATCCAGATTCCATCCACATCACTGCGGCGATAGCGGTTCAGGTTCAGGTGAACCCCGGCCAGGCAGGTGACGGTGCCGGACGTGCCGATGACATGCCCGCCTTCGGCAATCGCCAGCCTGACTCTCGCGGTGTGCTCCCAGTCGCCGAGCACCTGTCGCGCATGGGCCTGCATCGCGGGAAAGGCATCGGCCTCCGGCAAGTGACGGAACGCGTCCGAAAGTGTGACCACGCCAAGCGGCAGGGAGCCCCAAAGCTCGATGACATTCGCCGACACCAGTGCCTTCACGCCGCCAGACCGTCGCACCTTCTGCGCGTTCACAAGGGACAGTTCCGTCGATCCCCCACCAATATCGAGCACGAGGATGTGCTGGCTGTCACCGCCGAACAGGTCGTGGCATCCGACCATGGCCAGACGCGCTTCCTCACCGGGCCCGATGATCTTGAAGGTCAGGCCCAGCTCTTCCCGCACTCTTGCAACGAAGTCGGGTCCGTTTTCCGCCCTACGACAGGCCTCTGTGGCGATGCAGCGAACATGCCCCACCTTCTTCGTTCGCAGCTTGTCGCGGATCCTGCCGAGGGCATCCATGGCCCGCCCGATCGCCGCATCGGACAGGCGCCCGGTGTGGGCCAGGTCCTCACCGAGGCGCGCGATCTGGCTGTGGCTGTCGACAATGCGAAAGCCTTCCCGCGTCGGTCGCGCGATCAGCAACCGGCAATTGTTTGTTCCAAGGTCGACCGCCGCATACAGCGGGGGCACCTTTCTTGGCCGGCCGGACTTGGCGCGCTGGCGCCCCCGGCTGGCATTTTCGCTCGCCATGGTGTGGCCCAAATCTTGTTCCTTGCTATAAGGTGTAGCACAAGGGGGCGTAATGAGTAGTCCATCACGATTTTTGCAAAAGCTTGCCCGCAAGTTGCGCCGCGACGAAACCGTTGTTGGAACACCGGCTTCGGCAACCGCTGCCTATGGCGGAGAGCGGCCCAATTTCCTGTCGCGATCTCGCCAGGCCAGGTACCAGATCGGCCAGGTTGTGAAACACCGTGTCTTTCCGTTTCGAGGCGTGATCTTCGACGTAGACCCCGAATTTGCGAACACGGATGAATGGTACGAATCGATCCCGGAGGAGGTCCGCCCACACAAGGACCAGCCTTATTACCACCTGTTTGCCGAAAATGAGCGCACGCATTACGTCGCCTATGTCAGCGAACAGAACCTCCTGCCAGATGACAGCGACACCCCCGTTAGCCATCCCGACATCACTGAAATGTTCGAGCTCAATGCCGGCCACTATGTGCTGAAACAGGGCATGTCGAACTAGGATGTAGGGGCGTCCGGCTGGGACTCTGGCGCAGCGCGCTGGAACTCCGGCAAGGCCCGTGCGGCCGCATCGATCTCAACGAGGCGCGGATAAGCATCCAGCTCTACCCCGAACCGGCGGGCATTGTAGAACTGCGGCACGAGGCAGACCTCCGAAAGGGTCGGCACCTCACCAAACAGGAATGGACGCTCTACCCGCGCTGCCGCCTGGGTCTCAAGCGCCTCGAAGCCACGGCGCATCACACCCTGGGCCCAGCTGCGCACGCCCGCGTCGTCCGCACCATGTTCGCTGCGAAGTGCCGCAAGAACGGACATGTTCTGGACAGGGTGAATGTCGCTGGCAATGGTCTGGGCAAAGCTGCGGCATTGGGCGCGCTGCACCGGGTCTTTGGGCAATAGCGGCGGCGAACTGAAGGTCTCCTCGATCCATTCCAGTATGGCCATGGACTGGGTCAGGACCGCGCCATCGACCAGAAGGCTCGGAATGCGCATCTGTGGATTGACCGCCCGGTAGGCATCGCCGCGATGCTCAAGCACGCCCGGAGCAATGTTTATTGGTTCGCGCGTATAGTCCACGCCCTTGAGATCCAGTGCGATTCGGACACGATAGGCCGCCGAGGAGCGCCAATAGGTGTAGAGTTTCAGGTCCATGCCAAACCCCTCAGGCCAGGCTCGGCAGGTCGAGAGCTGCCACGATGGCCTCATAGGCCTCGAGCGCCTCAATGGCGAAGTCCGGATCGGCGAAGTCTGCAGGGGACAGTTCATCGCGATAGGTCAGCCGGACAATCTCCTGCAGCCTGTCGATTTTCGCCTCGTCCAGGATCACTCCGGGATGGACCGCGGCCAGTTCAGCATCGGTGAGCACCACGCGCAGGCGCAGGCAGGCCGGGCCACCGCCATTGCGCATGGACTGGCGCACGTCGACATATTCCACGCGCCCGATGGGCCCGTTCCCAGCCACCAACGCCTCACAATACCGCGCCGTGCTGGGCGTGTCGCGTGTCTCGGTGGGCGCGACCAGCACAAGGCGGTCCTCATTGGGCATCTGCAACAGTTGGGAATTGAACAGATAACTGGAGATCGCATCAGCCAGCGGCACATCCCCATCGGGCACCATGACGGGCTGCAACTGGAAAAGCCCGCTTGCCGCCACCCGGATGGCATCCAGTGTGCCCGCTGTATCTTCAAACGCAAACTCGTGGAAAAACAGGGTGTCGAGGCTTCCGACACACACAACATCATTGTGAAACGCCCCGGCGTCGATCGCCCTGCGGGCTTGCCTGGCAAACACGGTCCGCTCGGGTCTGAGGCCGTGGGCGCGCGCCACGGCCTGGCTCGCTTCGAGGGTTTGTCGCGCGGGAAACCCATGGGTGCTCTCGCCCGCCGCGCGCCCGTAAACGAAGACTTCCACACCTTCGCCGCCGTGTTCCGCGCACAGCCGCACATGGTTGGCGGCACCCTCGTCACCAAAATCAGGATGGGGATGCAAGGCCGGAAAAACCCGCCCCGCAGGCACATTCGCAGTCGACCTGAAAACCTGACGGAGCATCTCGGCCGTGTTGGCATGTTCGAAACTGCGGTGGAGCATTGTGGTGAGGTTGGCCGCCGTCAGCTTCAGTTCGCCGTCGAGCGTGTCGGCCGAGGGGGAAACGGTGGCGGCATTGGCGGCCCACATGGAACTGGCGCTGAATGCCACTTTCAGCAGTCTCGGGTCGGCCGCCGCCGCCCGGGGGATATCGCGCGCGGCGTCAAAGGCGGTGTGTTCTGCGATCAGGCGCGTGTCGATAAAGGTCCAGTCATCGGGGCGCGGCTGGGGCGGGAAAACGCCCTGGACGAGGCCCGTGCGCACCATCATCCGCATCTTTTCCAGGCCCTGGAGTGCGGCCTCGCGCGGGTTGGAGACGTCACCGGCATTCCTTGAACTGGCCAGGTTGCCATCGCTCAGTCCGCCATAATTGTGTGTCGGACCGATCAGGCCATCGAAATTGGCTTCGACCGCATTCATCGGGGAAACCCCTGGGCCGGCATGCGGCTCGCCGTATCAGCGACCTGGCTGGCCTGGGGCCATGCACAATAATCGGCCGCATACCAGGCGCTCGGCCGATGGTTGCCCGACAGGCCCGGACCACCAAATGGCATCGCACCGCTGGCGCCGGCCGTGGGCCTGTTGCGGTTGAGGATTCCTGCACGCATGCGCTCGCTGGCCATGATCCAGGCCATGTCGTCATCACACACAAGGCCGCCTGCAAGCCCATACCGCGTGGCATTGGCAACCTTGATGGCGGTGTCGAAATCCGGCACGCGGATGACCTGCATCAGGGGGCCGAACAATTCTTCGTCCGGAACGCCCGATGCATCTGTCACCTCCACCACGCCAGCCGTGACGAAACCGCGGTCGGCCTCTGCCTGGACAAGCGGGGTCAGTATGCGTGCGCCCTTGGATTCGAGCATCGCCTGGAAATCCACGGCAGCGCTGGCCGCATCGGGCGAAACCAGAGGTCCCATGAAAACGCCCTCATCATTCCACTTGCCGATCTTCAGCCCCTCCGCCCGAGCGAGGATGGCATCGACCACTTCATCGCCCCAGCTTCCCTCCGGCACGATCACGCGGCGTGAGCATGAGCAGCGCTGGCCCGTGGTGATGAAAGCGCCCTGGGCGGCGATGTCGGCGGCCGCTTCGGCATCTGCCGGTTGCCAGCAGATCAACGGATTGTTCCCGCCCATTTCGAGCGCGAGGAGAATCTCCGGGCGTCCTCCAAAGTGCTTGTGAAAGAAGGTGCCCGTGCTGGCAGAACCCGTGAACAGCAGGCCATCAATGTCGGCTTCAAGCAAGGCCCCGCCCGTCTCGCGGCCGCCCTGCACCAGGTTCAGGCACCCCTCCGGCAGGCCCGCGTCCTGGAAACACTCAACCATGATCGTCGCCACGGCCGGGGCAAGCTCGGATGGCTTGAACACACAGGTGTTACCAGCCAGAAGGGCCGGGACGATATGGCCATTGGGCAAGTGACCCGGAAAATTGAATGGTCCAAACACGGCCATGACGCCATGGGGCCGGTGGGTGAGGTGCATGCTGCCGAAGGGGGCGTCCTTCATATCCCCGCCGGCCCGTTCAGCCTGGGCGGCAATGGACAGGGCAATTTTGCCAATCATGGCACCGGCCTCACCGGTTGAGTCCCACAGGGCCTTGCCCATATCCCGGGAAATGGTTCTTGCGATTTCGTCCTTTCTCGCAGCCAGGGCCTCGCCATAGGCCTCGATCACGCGCGTGCGCTCGGACTGGGGCGTGCGCGACCAGCCTTCAAATGCCGCGCGTGCCGCCCCTACAGCTTCTTTGACCTGCCCCGGATCGGCAGCATGGCCTGTCCACACGGTCTCGCCCGTTGCAGGGCACGTGCTTGAGAAGGCCCCACCCTTCCCGGCTTGCCAGCGACCATTCACAAAGACATCCTGCCCACTCATTCACGCGCTCCTCATCCAGACCCGCACCGGGTCACCCGGCTTCACTTCAAGCGCGTCGAACACGCCAGGCGTAGCGACCAAGCGGTCTTTCTCCAGAATTGCAGGTGCTGTCACAACGCGGTAATTGGGAAGCTTGTTGCTGGAGATCAGGGCATCGCCAGCTTCGTCGCCCACCTCGCCCGCCTCGAGTTGGAACACCCGGCTTTCCCTGATGGTCCGTATGTTCTGGCGCTCGCACTTGACGAGAGGGCCACCGTCAAAAATGTCCACCACCCGTTCGAAGCGGAACCCTTCCCACTCCAGCAGTTTCAGTGCGCCCACGCCGTGGCTGTGACAGCGCCCGATCACCTCACGCGCTTCGGGGGGCAGCAGGTCCACATAGACCGGATATTTCGGCATAAGGTCCAGTATGAACTGGTTGTCGCTGATGGCTGACAGGAAATCGGCCTCGGGAAAACTCATGCGAAAGAAGTGTCGGCCAAGGCAGTCCCAGAACGGGGTGGCGCCTTCCTCATCCACGACACCGCGCAGTTCGGCCAGCACCTGCTCGCTGAACGCGTCCGGCGCGGCGGCCATGAGCAGATAGCGCGACTGGGCCACCAGACGCCCGACGCCCTTGCCGCGCATCTGCGGGCGAACGAACAGAGTCCCCACCTCTGTATAGCCGACGAACTCGTTGGTCAGGACCAGCGCGTCCATATCGAAACGCCGGTCAGCGGCCTGGCTGGCCTGAGCCAGCGTGATGATGCGGTAGTTGAAGAAGGGATAGTCGATCCCGACCCCCGCCTTCACGGCACAGCATCCGCCCACCGCGCCATCCTCGCGGTCCTCCAGGATCATCAGGAACTTGCCGGTCTGGGGCTTGTCGGTCTTGCCGCGAAACGCCTTGTCGGAATCTTCCAGCCGGCTGCGCAGCAACGCCTCATTCACCGGGAGCGAGGTGAAGCCGGGCCCGGACAGTTCGGCCAGATCCATCACGGCCTCAATATCATCGAGCCTGGAGGGGCGTATGACAAAGCGCGGCTCGTTCACCCCATCAGCGCCTTTATCCTTGCCGCATGAATGCGTCCGTCAGCGACCCGGTTCAGGATCAGCGCCGAAAGGCTCGCGCGCTTGACCATGAACCCAGAGGCATCGGCGAGGCGCTCGCTGGCGGCCTTATCCTCAGGGGAAAGACTCGAAATTTCATCCATATCCACTTGGTTTCACGCCCCTGCCGCGCTTTCAAGCCCCAGCTATCGTTGCATCGCAACAACAGGCGCGCGAAAGGCGCAGTCCTGAACTGGTTTTCGCCACATTCCACCGACACATGCGCCAGGTGCTTTGCGCCTCTGAAGGGATACTGCAATGAAAAACCACAAGAAAGCCTGCGCCGCATTGGGGGTGGCTCTCATGCTCGCCGGCGGGCCTGCCCTTGCACAAGATGCCAACTGGTCCGGAGAGGGCGCCTTCAATGCCGGCGTCACCTCGGGAAACACGGAAACCACCGACCTGGGACTGGGTCTTGACCTTTCGCGTGAGACCCAGGCCTGGAAAGCCGCGCTGGATGCCCAGGCCGATTTCGGGGAAACCGATGGCACGGAAACCCAGAACCGGATTTTCCTGGCCGGCCAGCTCGACAGACAGATCAATGATCGCCTCTATGGATTTGGCCGAATGTCTTATGAAATTGACGAGTTCTCCGGTTTCGAGAACCGCGCCTTTGTCGGCGCCGGCCTTGGGTATCTGGTGTTCGACAGCGACGCCACCACCTGGTCTCTGGAAGGCGGGCCGGGCCTGAAAATAGACGAGGTCCGTGCCTTCACCGTGGACGGCGAGGTCTTCCCGGCCGAGACCGCGGAGAGCTTTTCAGTGTTTGCGGCCTCGAACTTTGCCCACGCCTTCAACGACAATGTATCCTTCTCCAATGACACCGACGTGCTCTACGCGGAGGAGACCACGCAGTTGGTCAATGTGGCTGCGGTCACCGCAAAGCTGACCGGGGCATTCTCGGCCCGCGTATCCTTCGATGTGCGCCATGACACCAATCCACCGGAAGGCTTTGAAGACACCGACACGGCCACCCGCATCGCTCTGGTCTATGACATCGGCGGATAGAGCGGTCCGGGAGCGGCTGG
>CAZVES010000117.1:0-7659 GCA_964625835.1 uncultured Hyphomonadaceae bacterium | reverse complement strand
CGATCAGGAAGGCGAGCGTGGGCGATTGCAACTGAGTGACAAAGCTCGCCAGGAAAGATGTCAGGAGTTCCATGTTCCGTCCTTGGTTCAGGCGTGCAGCGGCCCGTCACCCGGTTTGCGGACGGGGATTCCGCGGGTTCCGGGCGGGGCTCTGCCAAACGATCGGTTGCCGATGCGGAGCGCGGCTTATTCCGGGCTGTAGGGGAGCGAGGAGTGGTGAAGGTTGATCTTCAATTCGCCTGCACCGTCGAGCACATAGCCGAAGGTATACTCAACCTTGGTCTCAGACCCGTCAGGCCGGGCGAAAAAGTAGTGTCCCATTGCCATGGCCGAGTCACTGTCTGTGTAGACGGCGTTGTTTTCCCAGCGGACATTGGTCCAGCCGGAAATGGCAAAGCCTTTGTCTTCGGTGCCCTCCATTCCGATGAAATAGGAAAGCGCTTCATCGAAGGTCTCGCGAAACGGGTCTTGCGCGGCGAGGGTGGGTTTGAACATCACATCTGTCAGACCATAGGCGTAGAGCGTGTTGACGAGGCCTTCCGCGCGTGCGGAATAGTCTCCCCCGGCCGCATGTGCCGAGGCAATCGCGACGATCCCCTCACCCCAGACCTGCTGGGCCGCCAGCACGTCGGCTTCAGAGATGGGTGGCTGTGCAACCGGTTGATCGGCCTTTGCCGGCGTCGCGCAGCCTGCCAGGATCAGCGCGGCGCCAGCTGTTGCGAAAAATGTCAGGTGCTGGTTCATATCAGTGTCTTCCCTTTGGTGTGGTGGTCTGGAGCCAAGGGATAAACGGCAACAATGAATTCTGTAAAATATATTGATACGAATTTTATGTGCGCTTAAATCGAACAATTGACGCGACTATCGGGGAAGCGGATCGAACAATTGCTTGAGCGCGCGATGCGGCGCGCCCCGGGTCAGCGTGATGGCCGAGAAGACTTCAGACACGCCCGGCAACCGGCAGGCCTCGGCAAGGCGCCCGCTCTCCAGCTCGTCGCGGACCACAACGGGCGGCAGGATGGCAAGGCCGATGTCCTCACGGGCCAGAAGGCGCAGCATGGCCATGTCATCGACCTCTGCGACAATCCGCATGGGCCGTGGCAGGCTCTCGGCCAGAAGGTCGACCCCGTTGCGATAGCCGCTTTCGGCGGTGGGCAGGATGACGGGCTCTTCGGCCAGGAGTTCTGACAGGTCGCGTCGTCCCTTCAGCCGATGGGGCGTCCCGATCAGGCTCACCGGCTGCTCGTCCAGCACGCGGGACGTCCAGACCGTTGCGCTGTCGCGGTAGGGAAGCTGGTTCACCAGCACCAGGTCGAGCCGGTGTGCCTTCAGGGCCGAGAGCAGTTCTGCGATGGTGCCGGAGCGGATGACGACGCTGATATCAGGCTGGGCGAGGACAGGGCGCAGCAATCCGATCTGGAAGTTGCGCGACAGGGTGGACAGGGCGCCGACCCGAAGCGTGGTGCGTCCCAGTTCGTCATCACGGATCTGGCGCACCAGCGCCTCGCCCGTGGAGAAGATCGTGTCGCAATGGTCCATGGCGAGCTGTCCGGCAGGCGTCAGCACAAGTCGCCGACCGCGCCGCTCGAACAGCTCCACGCCAAGGCGCGCTTCCAGCGTCTTGATCTGGGCCGACAGGGCCGACTGGGACAGGTTCAGCTTCTCGGCGGCGCGTGTAAGGTGACCCTCGCGAGCCACGATCCAGAAATAGCGAAGATGATTGTAGTTCAGCATCGGTTCATTCGCTTACATCGAACAAATCTTCGAAGCACGTGCAATCTTTACGGCTGTTTCTGGATTTGCAGAAGTTCGAGTCTCCGTATGCGCGTTTGAACCGTCAGGGCGGATCGTGCTCGAAGGGCGTCAACTCTGAACCCGAGCGGCTCGAAACATCCGAACCTGGACGTCAACATCTGGGTCTCGACCGACCCTTCCCCGCGAGTGCACTAGAGGTCCCCCGTTCGAACCGGGGAGGCGGTACCATCCAAATCAGCCGGCCCGCCCTGCAGCGCCTACTTCGCGTCTGTGAACACCCTCCCGAATATGTGGTTCACCCGGGCGAAGTGGTAGTCCATGTCAAAGAGCGCTTCCAGCCGGTCGTCTGACAGCTTGTCCGCCACATCCGCATCGCCCTTCAAATGGTCCAGAAACGCGCCTTCGCCGCGCCAGGTTTTCATGGCGTTGCGCTGGACGAGCGCGTAGGCGTGCTCACGGCTTGCCCCGGCCTCGACCAGTGCGAGAAGGACGCGCTGGGAATTGTGCAACCCGCCCATCTTGTCCATGTTGCCCTGCATGTTTTCAGGGTAGACGACGAGGTTCTCGATCACGTTCGCAAGCCTGTGCAGGGCGAAATCGAGGTGCACGGTCGCATCCGGGCCGATCCCGCGCTCGACCGAGGAATGGGAAATGTCGCGCTCATGCCAGAGCGCCACATTCTCCATGGCGGGCGTAACGGCCGAGCGCACCAGGCGAGCCAGGCCCGTCAGGTTTTCCGTCAGCACCGGGTTGCGCTTGTGGGGCATGGCGGACGAGCCCTTCTGGCCGGCCGAGAAAAACTCCTCGGCCTCCAGAACCTCTGTGCGCTGTAGGTGACGGATTTCCGTGGCCAGCCTCTCGACCGAGGAGGCGATGACCCCCAGCACGGCAAAGAACATGGCATGGCGGTCGCGGGGGATGACCTGTGTCGAGACCGGCTCCGGGATCAGGCCGAGCTTCTCGGCGACATATTCCTCGACCCTGGGGTCGATATTGGCATAGGTGCCGACCGCCCCGGACAGGGCGCAGGTGGCGATGTCGGCCCGCGCAGCCTCAAGCCGGCGCCTGGCACGGCCAAACTCGGCATAATAGCCAGCAAGCTTGACCCCGAATGTCGTGGGTTCGGCATGAATGCCGTGGCTGCGTCCGATGGTTGGCGTGAGCTTGTGTTCGATCGCGCGCGTCTTAAGCGCAGCAAGGACACGCTCCAGCCCCGCCATGAGCAGGTCGCTCGCGCGGGCCAGCTGGACGGCGAGGCAGGTATCAAGCACATCGGAACTGGTCATGCCCTTGTGCAGGTGGCGGGCCTCTTCGCCGACATGCTCGGCCACGCTGGTCAGGAAGGCGATGACGTCATGCTTCACCTCGCGCTCGATCTCGTCGATCCGGGTCACGTCGAAGCCGCCCCGCTCGCGCACTGCAGCGCTTGTGCCTGCCGGCACTTGGCCGAGCTGTTCCATCGCCTCACAGGCGAGCGTCTCGACCTCCAGCCAGATGCCGAACCTGGTTTCCCGGCTCCATATGTCGGCCATTTCGGGGCGTGTGTATCTGGGGATCATGTCAGGGGCCTCGCTTGCGCCCGCTTCGCCGGGCAATGGAGTTCAAGTTGATGGACAAGCCTCAGATGTGAAGTGTCGCGGGAATGCAAGTCGCGATTCGTCGCCAAGGTTTCATCTTTCCGGCGGTGGTCATGGACTTTTAGTCATGGTTAACTTTTTGCAGTGGTCCACTGGCATCGTCTGGCGGGCTGCGATAGTGCGTTGCATGTGGCGGTCCGGGGGCTACCGGCGCTGCACACGGGCCTGGACGGGTTTTCTGCTCCGGGTGCTAGCCGAACGACCGCGGCACGGTGCTGCGGTCACTCAAGGGGAGTTTTGAGGCTATGAATAAACTTTTGTTTTCATCTGCCGCAGCGGTCGCTTTCGCTGGTGCAGCTTTTGGTCAGTCAGCCGACATGCCGCCGTCTGCAGATCCGGGCGAGTGCTTTGCTCGCGTCCTGATCCCTGAAACCACGGAGATCGTGACCGAGCAGGTTGTGGACCGGCCGGAGTCGACCGAGATTTCTATCATCCCGGCCACGTTCGAAACGGTGACCGAGCAGGTTCTCGTCAAGGAAGAAACGGTCCAGTACCGCACCATTGCGGCTGTCTACGAGACGATCACCGAGCAGGTCCTTGTCGAGCCTGAAAAAACCGAAACCATCGTCGTACCGGCCCAGTTCGAGACCTACACCGAGCAAGTCCTCGTGCGTCCGGCCTACACGACCTGGAAGCCTGGCGCGGGCCTTTTCGGCCGCGGCGCAGCCGGCACGGGCACCCAGCCCGGCTCCGGTGAAACCCAGATGGCCACGGGCGAGCTTCTCTGCCGCGTCGAGGTTCCCGCTGTCTATGACACCGTGACCCGCACCCGCCTGGTTTCGCCAGAGCGCACCGAAACCCGCGTGATCCCGGCTCGCTACGAGACGGTCACCAAGCAGGTCGTCGCAGAGGCGCCGCAGGTTGTTGAAGAAGTCATCCCGGCTGTCTTCGAGACGGTGGAAGTGCGCCGCCAGGTGACCCCGCCGCGTGAGGAAGTCATTACGATCCCGGCCACCTTCAAGACCCTGGAGAAGCGCGTTGTCACCGGCGGTGGCGGCCTCGAATGGCGCGAAGTGCTGTGCGACACCAACGCCTCGCCGGCCAAGATCCGCGAAGTCCAGTCCGCCCTCACCGCGGCTGGCTACGAGACGCCGACCGATGGCGCTTTCGGCCCGGCGACGCTGCGCTCCATGGAAGCCTTCCAGCGCGCAAATGGCCTGCCCATTGGCTACCTGACCGTGTCCACTGTCCAGGCTTTGGGCGTGAACCCCTACTAAGCATCCCACCCCCGATCCTTTTAGAATCCAGATGTCCCCCGTCGCGCCCCGCGGCGGGGGATTTTCTTTTCTGACAATCCGGGGCTCGCTTGACCTGGCCAGATACTCTAACTGCCATGAATGGCCAGTAACCTTACTCTTGAGACCGTTTTCCAGAGCCTCGTCATCGATGATGACGGGCGCGCGTGCCGCGACATTCCCGAAAGCAGCTGCCGCCATGAGCCGCGCAATTACTTCACCCATGTGGGGTCGCTTTCGCTGTCGAAAGCCGCCGACGGACTGGTCGACCCCAAGCTCGTCCTGGCCTGGCTGCTCACCTCGCTCGGCGCGCCTGCCTTCCTGGTCGGTTTCCTGGTGCCTGTGCGCGAGTCCGGGGCGTTGTTGCCCCAGTTGTTCACGGCTGGCGCGATCCGCAGGCTGGCCCTGCGCAAGTATGTCTGGGCGGCAGGGGCCACGCTGCAGGGGCTGTGTGCGCTGGCGATCGCCCTTGTGGCCCTGTCGCTGGACGGCGCTGCAGCGGGTTGGGCGATACTCGGCCTTCTGGCCGTGCTCGCCGTGGCACGTTCGGCCTGCTCGGTGTCCTATAAGGATGTCCTGGGCAAGACCGTTTCGAAATCGCGCCGTGGCAGTGCGACGGGCCTGGCCGGGTCCGTCTCTGCGGCGGTCGTGATTCTCTTTGCGCTGGTGTTGATCTTTGAGCCGGCCGCGCGCGGGACGGTGATTGTCGGAGGGCTTTTCGCTGCAGGTGTATTCTGGATCACTGGGGCGGGCCTCTTTGCCAGCCTGCGAGAGCATGAGGGGGCCACGGAAGGCGGCAAAGCTGCCATTTCCGCTGCGATGGAAAACCTCTCGCTCCTCGTCTCCGATGCCCAGTTGCGCCAGTTCATCGCCGCCCGGGGCCTTTTGACCGCAACGGCCCTGGCACCGCCTTTCATGGTGGCCGCAGCCGGGCAGGGGAATGGCGATTTTGCCGAGCTGGGCTGGCTTGTCCTGGCGTCTGCCGGAGCCGGGCTGGTCAGCGCCTTTATCTGGGGCCGGCTGGCCGACCGCTCCAGCCGCAAGGTGCTGGCACTTTCAGGCGCTGTGGCCGCCGCGATCCTCGTCGTGACCGGGATCGCCGCCCTTCGAGGCTGGCTTGAAACCAGCTTTCTCATGCCCGGCTTGCTGTTTGTCCTGATGGTGGCCTACCAGGGCGTTCGCCTGGGGCGGTCAACCCACCTGGTGGACATGGCCAGTGAAGACACCCGTGCGGCCTATACCGCATTGTCGAACACCGTAATTGGTGTCCTCTTGCTGATGGGCGGGTTATTCGGAGTGCTCGCCAGCTTTGCCGGCGTGCCCGCCGTCTTGCTCACAATGGCGAGTATGTGCGCCCTGGCCGTGCCTGTGGCGCTCGGCCTGGATGAGGTCCAGGCCGAGGAATAGGTGCCGTCTCAGATGCCTTTCGCCGCTGCGATGTAGGCTTCAACATTCTCTTCGAGGATCGACAGGGGCACCGGCCCGTTGGCCAGCACCACATCATGGAAGTCGCGAATGTCATAGGCGGCGCCCAGTTCGGATTCGGCCCGCGCGCGCAGTTCCAGAATCTTGTTCATGCCGATCTTGTAGGCCGTCGCCTGGCCCGGCATCACGATGTAGCGGTCGATCGCCTTGATCGCGTCGCCTTCAGGGTTGGGAGTGTTATCAAGCAGCCACTGGGTGGCCTCCTCGCGGGTCCACTCCTTGTCGTGCAGGCCCGTGTCAACCACAAGGCGCGCGGCCCGCCACAGCTCCATCGCCAAGCGGCCAAAGTCCGAATAGGGATCCGCGTAGAAGCCCATTTCCTTCGGGAAGTATTCCGAATAGAGCCCCCAGCCTTCGCTGTAGGCAGTCACGCCGGAGAAACGGCGAAAACTCGGAACGTCGTCGAGTTCCTGCTGTATCGCGATCTGCATGTGATGGCCTGGCGTTCCCTCATGGAAGGCCAGCGCCTCCATCTGGTAGGTCGGCATGTCTTCCATGCGGTAGAGGTTGGCGTAATAGGTGCCGGGCCGCGAACCGTCTGCGGAAGGGCGCTGGTAGAAGGCCTTGCCGGCTGATTGTTCCCGGAAGGGCTCGACCGCCTTCACGATCATGTCCGCCTTCGGGAACCGGTTGAACACCTCCGTCAGGCGCGCTTCCATCCCGGCGATGATCTCTTCGGCGCCGGCAATGTATTCGACCCGCCCCTCGGGCGTGTTCGGCAGGTAGAACTGCTCATCCGTGCGCATGAACTCGAAGAACTCCTGCAGCGTTCCCTTAAAGCCGACTTTCGCCATGATCTCGCGCATCTCATTGTGGATGCGCTCGGTCTCCGACAGGCCGAGCTGGTGGATTTCCTCAGCGCTCATGTCAGTCGTGGTGCGCGCCTCGAGACGGGTCTCGTAATAGGCTGCGCCATCGGGCAGTTTCCAGACGCCGTCGTCGGTGGTGGCTGTGGCCGCATGGGCCTCCATCGTGTCGATGAGGCGCTGGTAGGCCGGGCCGACCACACTCCTGAAGTCCTCCCGGGCGTCGATCTTCAGGCTTAACGCCTTGGCGTCACCGATCGAGCCACTGGCCACTAGGGCGTCGACCTTGCCGGCAAAGTCCTCATACAGGGGTGAGGGGTTGTCCTGATCCTCGTCAAACGGGAAGCCGGTGATCACGTTGCGCGCATCGCTGAGCACGTAATCATAGACGAAGCGCGGGGGTTGTATGCCGCGCTCAAAACTTTCCACGGCATTGTCGAGGTGCCCGTCCAGATAGTCGCCCAGGCCCTCAAGGCGCTGGAGATAGGCTTCGGCATCGCTAAGGCTGGCGACGCGGTGCTGGTTGATCAGAAAGGCCGGGATACGGCTTTGCACGCCGAACATCTGATTGAAGGTGTAGCCATGATAGCGGAACGGCCAGTCGGCTTCGGCGCGCTCGAGCTGGTATTCGGCGATCCGCCAGGACAGCTGGGCCTGCTCGTCGAGGGCGTCGAAATCGAAGGTGTCACGCATCTCGGCCACATTGGCGCGCTGGATCTCCAGCTCTTCCAGTGCGGCCGC
>CAZVES010000116.1:0-7746 GCA_964625835.1 uncultured Hyphomonadaceae bacterium | reverse complement strand
GCGGCGGCGCGTCGGCGCTGAATGCCCTTGCCGCACTTTGCGACGCACGCCATGGAAAGGTTTTTGCAAGCGCGGCGGGAGTTCACATGGGCAAGGCGCTGATCCTGGATTGCGATGGCGTTCTGGCCGAGACGAAGGCGGCGCATATCTCTTGCGCCAATGCGGCCTTTGTGGACTCTGGTCTGTCGCTGACCTGGGATGAGGCGCTTTTCGCTCGTCTGTCCCAGACGGCCGGCGTGAGGCATCAAGCAGAGGCCTATTTCGGACGCTTTGGCTGGCCCGGCGGTGAGGCTGGCAATCATGAACTTCTGGGCCGGATAGAGGAGGCCCACCGAAAGGAATTTGTGCGGCTGGCCCGCGACGGTGAGATCCCGCTGCGCGAGGATGTTGGTGACCTGATCGACTTTGCCTCTGCGGCGGGATGGGCCGTGGCGGTCTGCACAGATGACCATGCGGATCTGGCCTCGGTCTGCGTCAGTCGGCTGGGTCTGAAACGTGCTTCCATGGTCCAGCTTGTCGTGAGTGGCCGGGACGTCGAGCGCCAGCGTCCGGACGGCGCGGTCTACCGGCACGCGGCTGAACGGCTGGGCCTTGCGCCTTCCGATTGCACCGCGGTCATTGCAAGGCCGTTTGGCGCACTGGCCGCCAAATCCGCTGGACTGGCGTTCATTGCCTTGCCGGGTGTCGGGGTGAACCCGCTGTCTTTTGCCGGCGGCCGGGTGGTCGAAGCGCTCAGCCCCGAAGGCCTGGGCCTGGCCGCCTGAATTCCACCAATACAGGTATTCTAACCTTCTACACCCAACTCCCAGGCCGGGATACGGGCGGTGTCATCACCCCGCCAGGCGCACCATGCCACAATGCCTTCCAGTCCGGTCTCGCGCGTCAGGTTCCTGACCCAGTCTGCCGCGTCGGGCTGTTCAAGAGCGACCGGGTGGGTGCCCCAGAGCAGCTGGGCGCAGCGGAGCCGCCTTTCATCCCTTGAGCCGTAAAGAATGGGAACCGGCCCCCTGACCCTGGCGAAGCGCGCCAGCCGCTTCAAAGCACCCGTGCGAAGCGCCAGGGCCGAGGCACCTTCCATGCGGGCCAGGTCGAAGGCGGACCGTGCGATGACATCGACGGCTTCCTCGGGTTCGGTGTCGCCATCGAACTGGTCGAGAGAGCGGCGGAAATCCTCGGCCTGCTCGGTGGCGGAAATGATGCGGCCCATCACGGCCACCGCCGTTGCCGGATGGCGCCCGACAGCGGTCTCGGCTGACAGCATGACGGCGTCGGCCCCCTGATAGATCGCAGTCGCCACATCGCCGGCTTCCGCGCGTGTCGGCGCGGCATTATCGATCATGGATTCCAGCATCTGCGTGGCAACGATCACGGGACGACCCCTGGCGCGTGCTGCCCTTATGATGCGGCGCTGGATGATCGGAACCTGCTCTGGCGGGAACTCGACACCCAGGTCACCGCGCGCGACCATCACGCCGTCGGCGGCTTCGAGAATATCGTCGAGGTTATCGATTGCGGCGGGCTTTTCCAGCTTGGCAATGAGGGGAGCGTGATTCGTGATCAGTGACTTGGCGATCTCGATGTCTTCTGCCGTCTGCACGAAGCTCAGTGCGATCACGTCAATGCCGACCTCCATGGCGAAGGCCAGGTCTTCCTCGTCCTTTTCGGTGAGGGCGCGAACGGGCAGGGCCTTGCCACGGACCGTGAACCCCTTCTTGTCGGAAAGCTGTCCCGGCAGGGCGGACCGCACGCGGGGTGTCTCGCCCACGGAAATCACCTCCAGTGACACCATCCCGTCATTGCAGAGAATCTCGTCGCCGACGGACAATGCCGAAAGGATTTCCTTGTGGGGCACCGGGATCGTGTTGGGCTGGTCGGTGCTTTCCGCGCCGACGAGATCGATCTCCGCATTGAAGCGGAAGGAGAGAGGGCCATTCCTGAACACACCGATCCGCACCTTGGGGCCCTGCAGGTCGCCCATCACCGCCAATGGACGGCCCGTCGCGGTCTCGGCACTGCGAACGCAGTCCAGCGCGGCCTTGTGATCGTCATGGCTGCCATGCGAAAAATTGAGCCTGAACACATCGACGCCCGCCTCGGCCAGCATGCGCACGACTTTCGGAGATCGGGTGCCCGGGCCGAGCGTGGCGACGATCTTTCCCTGGCGGTATCGCACAGGCCGACGGGTCATGTGCAGTCTCCAAGCTTTGTGAACACTGATACTCTTCAATCTGGAGGGAACGCTTGTCCCTGTTGGCGGCGGAAAGCAAGCCGACCGCGGCCAGAGCGGGCTCCGTGACGCCGCGCCGCAGCGCAACAGCCGTGTCATCATCCAACTGGAGGTGTACAAGAATGGGTGATGTTGCCGACGGTGCAAAACCGTCCTAGGCCCCACGAAAGACAAGCAGAGGGCATGCCCCATGACCGAGATTGAGCGATTTGCACTCGATTACCTCCCGGTGATCATCTTCCTCGGCTTTGCGCTTGTGCTTGCCGTCCTGTTTGTCGTGGGGTCGGCGGTACTGGCACCGTCCAACCCCGATCCGGAGAAGAACTCGGCCTATGAATGCGGGTTCAATGCGTTCGACGATGCGCGCATGAAGTTCGATGTGCGGTTCTATCTCGTGGCGATCCTGTTTATCATATTCGATTTGGAGGTGGCGTTCCTGTTTCCCTGGGCCGTCAGCCTCGGTGAAATCGGCGTTTTCGGGTTCTGGTCGATGGTGGTCTTCCTCGGTGTGCTGACAATCGGCTTCGTGTATGAGTGGTGCTCCGGTGCCCTGGAGTGGGAATAATGACTGACGAGACGGTCAAAGTCCCGGCGCTTTCAGCGGGCAGGACCGGCCTTGATGGCGGGTTCACCCCTGGCTCTGACGATCCCTTCTACAAGGGCCTGTCTGACGAGCTGGCCGACAAGGGCTATTTCACCGCCCGCGCGGACGACCTGATCGCCTGGGCGCGCACGGGCTCGCTTATGTGGATGACCTTCGGGCTTGCCTGTTGTGCGGTCGAGATGATGCATGCGGGCAATCCCCGCTATGATCTAGAGCGCTTTGGCATGGCCCCACGCGGTTCGCCCCGCCAGTCCGATGTGATGATTGTCGCGGGCACGCTGACCAATAAGATGGCGCCGGCGCTGCGCAAGGTCTACGACCAAATGCCCGAGCCGCGCTATGTCATCTCCATGGGCAGCTGCGCCAATGGTGGGGGCTATTACCACTACAGTTACAGCGTGGTGCGCGGCTGCGACCGTATCGTGCCTGTTGATATCTATGTTCCTGGTTGTCCGCCAACAGCCGAGGCGCTGGTCTATGGTTTCCTGCAGCTGCAGAAAAAGATCCGCCGCGAAGGGTCGATAGAGCGATGACGGAATCTGAGATCGACGCCCGAGAGGCTCTTGAGGACCTCGGCCACCATATTGAAGCGGCGACAGCGCTTGGCGGCGCTGTCGAGGCTTGGCATGTGCGCTCTGGCGAGCTGACGATTGCGGCCAACCGCTCCCAGTTTCTCAAGCTTGTGCGGTTCCTGCGCGATGACCCGCTTTGCATGTTCCAGACACTGGTGGACATTTGCGGAGTGGACTATCCCCAGCGTGCCGAGCGCTTTGACGTGGTTTACCACTTCCTCTCCATGAGCATGAATCATCGCGTGCGGGTGAAGCTCACAACAGACGAAACCACTCCGGTGCCCAGCCTCACGAGCATTTTTGCCTGCGCTGACTGGTATGAGCGAGAGGCGTTCGACATGTACGGGATCGTGTTTTCTGACCATCCGGACCTGAGACGCATCCTGACGGACTACGGCTTCGAGGGCTTTCCCCTCCGAAAGGACTTCCCGCTCACCGGCCATGTGGAAGTGCGCTATGACGACCTTGAAAAACGTGTGGTTTACGAGCCGGTCAAGCTCGCCCAGGAATACCGGGACTTTGACTTCCTGTCTCCGTGGGAAGGCATGACATCGCAAATTCCGGGCGACGAAAAAGCCGAGGAGGGCGCATCATGATCAGGGGCACGATCTGGATTTTGCCGGTTTGCGCATTTGCACTCGCCGCGTGTGAAGCATTACCCGTCGATTTGCCCGGCGTCGGTGCAGGCGATCGCGCGCCGGCAGAGAGCCGTGAACCGGCCGTGCCGGCGTCGGATGGTTCGCAAGCGCGTCCGGTCGATTCGACCGGGCTTGCAGGTGCCGCGCTGTGTATTTCATCGGCTTATTATCTCGCAGACCTAGGCGCTGTGCCAGAAGAGCAGGGCGTGGCCTTTGCCGAACGCTGGACATCTATCCTCGAAGTGGTGCCTGCGTCCGGTGCAGACCTTCGCCAGAAGGCTGTCAATGACAGCTACAAACTGCTCACCCAACTCGACAGCGATGGCAGCAATGCCGGGTTCGATCTGGCCAGGCTGCAGTTCGAGAACGACACCTGCACAAGCACTGAGTTCCAGCGCAATTACCTGGGTCGCTGGGGCGACCCGGACCTCATGAGCGAACGCGTTGGAGAGGGCCAGTAATGGCGGCTGACGATATGACCTCCAAGCCTGACGACCAGGCCTTCACCATCAATTTCGGGCCCCAGCACCCGGCGGCCCATGGCGTGCTGCGCATGATTCTCGACCTGGACGGGGAATTGGTCGACCGTGTGGACTGTCATATCGGACTGCTCCACCGCGGAACAGAGAAGCTGCTGGAGTACAAGACCTATCTCCAGGGCCTGCCATACTTCGATCGGCTGGATTATTGCGCGCCGATGAACCAGGAACATGCCTGGTGCCTGGCGATCGAGCGGCTGATGGGGATCGATGTTCCAGAACGCGCGCAGTATATCCGCGTTTTGTATTCAGAGCTTGGGCGGATCATGTCCCACCTGCTCAATGTCGGCACGCAGATCATGGACGTTGGCGCACTGACGCCGATCACATGGTGTTTCGAGGAGCGCGAAAAGCTGGTGGTTTTCTACGAGCGCGCTTCGGGCTCGCGGATGCATTCGGCCTATTTCCGCCCAGGCGGTGTCCACCAGGACCTGCCGGAAGCGCTGCTGGACGACATCAGGGACTGGTGCGAGGCGTTCCCGCCCCTACTGGATCGCATCGAGGGCCTGATCACAGAGAACCGCATCTTCAAGCAGCGCAATGTCGACATCGGCAAGGTGGATCTGGCGACAATCCACAATTGGGGCTTTTCCGGCGTGATGGTGCGCGGCTCCGGGCATGCCTGGGACCTGCGCCGGGCCCAGCCCTATGAGTGCTACAACGCGCTGGAGTTCAACATCCCGATCGGCCGGAATGGCGACAATTACGATCGCTATGTCTGCCGGATGGAGGAGATGAAGGAATCAGCAAAGATCATGCTGCAATGCATCGACAAGCTGAAGGGCAGGGAACTGGCAGGCGAGCCGGTGTTGCTGGCGGGCACGAAGGTCGCACCGCCGCGACGGGGTGAGATGAAGCGCTCGATGGAGGCGCTGATCCACCACTTCAAGTTATACACCGAAGGGTTTCATGTGCCGGCTGGCGAGGTTTATGCGGCAATTGAGGCGCCCAAGGGCGAGTTTGGCGTCTATCTGGTCTCAGATGGTACGAACAGGCCGTACCGCGCCAAAATTCGTGCGCCGGGCTATCCGCACCTGCAGGCGATGGATTTCCTCTGTAAGGGGCACACGCTGGCGGATGTTTCGGCCATACTCGGATCGCTCGACATCGTTTTCGGGGAAATTGACCGTTGATGGCCCTGCGTCGTTTCGATATCGAAGCCGGTGGCGAGCGTTTCGCGTTCAAGCCGGAAACCGAGCCGACCATCGCCTTCTGGCGCGGCAAGTATCCTGCGGACCGTCAACAGTCTGCCGTGATCCCGCTGCTCTGGCTGGCCCAGAAGGACAATGGCGGATGGCTCAGTGAGCCCGCCATGCGCGAGGTCGCAGACCGGCTTGATATGCCGTATATTCGCGTCTACGAGGTCGCGACCTTCTACACCATGTTCAGGCTCCAGCCCGTGGGCAAGCACCACATCCAGCTGTGCGGGACGACGCCTTGCATGCTGCGCGGGGCGAATGAGCTGAAAGAGGTCTGCACGTCCAAGATCGGCAAGAAGATGGCCGTCACCGATGACGGCAAGCTCTCCTGGGAAGAAGTCGAGTGCCTGGGGGCTTGCGTGAATGCGCCCATGGTGCAGATCAATGACGACTATTTCGAAGATCTCACAGTACACAGCCTGACTGAAATCATCGAACGGCTGCGCAATGGCGCCGAGGTCGAGCCGGGCCCACAGGTTGACCGCGTCAATTCCGAGGCCGAGGGCGGCACCGAAATGCTGACCGATCCGGGCCTGTTTGACGGAACCCGCTCAAGCAGCCTGTCGAGCCTGCCCAATGTCCCGGTTGCCGAGCCCGTCCTGGAGGCCGCTGCCCTGCCCGATGCCGAGCCGCCGACCAATGTCGAGCGCGAGGTGCCAAGGA
Source organism: uncultured Hyphomonadaceae bacterium (assembly GCA_964625835.1). Classification (GTDB taxonomy): domain Bacteria; phylum Pseudomonadota; class Alphaproteobacteria; order Caulobacterales; family Hyphomonadaceae; genus UBA5336. The sequence goes on along the minus strand of CAZVES010000116.1, from coordinate 1,304 downwards.
CCGGGGGTGGGGAGGCGGCCGGGATTTCCGGCGAGCGCCCTGAGTCCGTCGAGGTTGCTGAGGCTGAGCGGGACGACCTGAAGAAGATCAAGGGCATCGGGCCGGTGAATGAAGGGCAGCTCAACGAGCTTGGCGTTTTCACCTTCGCCCAGATCGCGGCCTGGACTGCGGCCAATGTGGAGTGGATCGAGGGGTATCTCAGCTTCCCGGGTCGGATCGGGCGCGAAGACTGGATCGGCCAGGCCAAAGTGCTGCAAGGGCGCAAGGACTAGGGATATGGCGAGACGAAGCCTCGGCAGGGCGGAGCAGCAACTTCTCATCCAGGCTGCCCTGGCGGAGGCTGTGGTGCTGATGGGCGGCGTGGCCATGTATCTGGCAACGGGCCGCATGGCCTGGATCATCGGCGCCATTATGTTGGGAGTCGGAATTACGGGGCCTGTTGCGATCAGGCTCATCAAAGCTCGAAAGTAGAGGCATATGCTTCAGGACAAAGACCGGATCTTCACAAACCTGTACGGGCGCCACGACCCCGGCCTGGAGGCAGCGCGCAAGCGCGGCGCCTGGCACCTGACACGTGAGATGATCTCCCACGGGCAGGACTGGGTGTGCGACCAGGTCAAAGCGTCCGGCCTGCGCGGGCGCGGCGGTGCAGGATTTCCCACAGGCCTGAAGTGGACCTTCATGCCGAAAGAGGTCGGCGAGCGGCCGCACTACCTTGTCGTGAACGCTGACGAGTCCGAGCCGGGCACCTGCAAGGACCGGGAGATCATGCGCCATGATCCCCACCTGCTCATCGAGGGCTGCCTCGTGGCGAGCTACGCCATGCGGGCCCATGCCTGCTATATCTACATTCGCGGTGAATACATCGCAGAGCGCCATGCCCTGGAGAAGGCGATCAGGGAGGCGTATGAAGCGAAACTGATCGGCAAAGACAATGTCCATGGCTGGGATTTCGACCTCTATGTCCACCATGGCGCGGGGGCCTATATCTGCGGCGAGGAAACCGCGCTGCTGGAAAGCCTCGAAGGCAAGAAGGGACAGCCGCGCCTGAAGCCGCCCTTCCCGGCGAATGCGGGGCTTTATGGCTGCCCGACCACGGTGAACAATGTGGAATCCATCGCCGTCGTGCCGACCATATTGCGGCGCGGGGCCGAGTGGTTCGCCGGTTTTGGTGCGCCGAACAACACTGGCACGAAGCTCTTCTGCATCTCGGGCCATGTAAACAAGCCGTGTAATGTGGAAGAGGAGATGTCGATCAGTTTCCGCGATCTGATCGAGACCCATTGCGGCGGCATTCGCGGCGG
>CAZVES010000115.1:0-7973 GCA_964625835.1 uncultured Hyphomonadaceae bacterium | reverse complement strand
CCGAGATTGGACGTCATCACGATCAGCGTGTTCTTGAAGTCCACGGTGCGCCCCTGGCCATCGGTAAGCCGCCCATCGTCGAGCACTTGCAGCAGGGTGTTAAAGAGGTCCGGATGGGCCTTCTCCACCTCATCGAACAGGACGACCTGGTAGGGCCTGCGCCGCACACTTTCGGTGAGCACACCGCCCTCGTCATAGCCGACATAGCCCGGAGGCGCGCCGATGAGACGGGCCACCGAGTGCTTCTCCTGGAACTCGGACATGTCGAGGCGCAGGACGGCGGTCTCGTCATCAAACAGGAACTCGGCCAGCGCCTTGGTCAGCTCGGTCTTGCCAACGCCGGTGGGGCCGACAAACAGGAAGGAGCCAATCGGCCGGTTGGGGTCCTGCAATCCGGCACGGGCGCGGCGCACCGCATTGGAAACAGCCGAAAGCGCTTCTTCCTGGCCAACCACGCGGGCGCGCAAGGCCGTCTCCATCTGCAGCAGCTTCTCGCGCTCGCCTTCCATCATCTTGTCGACCGGGATGCCGGTCCACTTGCTGACAACAGCGGCCACGTGTTCAGGGCGCACAACCTCGGACACGAGGGCGTCCTCGCTGCCGGCCTCTTCATCGCGCCCTTCGGCGGCGGCGATCTGTTTTTCCAGGGCCGGGATGGTGGCGTATTTCAGTTCCGAGGCCTTTTGCAGGTCGCCCACGCGCTGGGCTTCGGCCAGGTCGGCCTCGGCGCGCGCAAGCTGGTCCTTGGCGGTCGCAGCGCCTTTCAGTTTCTGCTTTTCTGCAGCCCAGGCCGTGGTCAGCTCGTCAGACCGGGTCTGGAGCTCGCCAATCTCGCCCTCAATCGAGCTGAGGCGCTCGCGGGAGGCATCATCCTTTTCCTTCTTGAGCGCTTCAGCCTCGATCTTGAGCTGGAGCAGGCGACGATCGATTTCATCGAGTTCCTCCGGTTTTGAATCAACTTGCATGCGCAGGCGCGAGGCGGCCTCGTCCATCAGGTCGATGGCCTTGTCGGGCAGGAAACGGTCGGTGATGTAGCGATTTGACAGGGTGGCGGCAGACACAATGGCGCGGTCGGAGACACGCACACCATGGTGGGCCTCATAGCGCCCTTTCAGCCCGCGCAGGATCGAGATCGTGTCCTCGACCGTGGGCTCCTCCACGAAAACCGGCAGGAAGCGGCGCGCAAGGGCGGCATCTCCTTCGACATATTTTCGGTATTCATCCAGCGTTGTCGCGCCGACGCAGTGCAGTTCGCCGCGCGCCAGAGCCGGCTTGAGCAGGTTGGAGGCGTCCATCGCGCCATCGGTCTTTCCCGCGCCCACCAGCGTGTGCATCTCGTCGATGAACAGGACAATGTTGCCTTCGGCCTGGCCGACCTCGTTCAGGACCGCCTTCAGGCGCTCCTCGAACTCACCACGGAACTTCGCCCCGGCGATCAGCGCGCCCATGTCCAGGGCCATCAGCTTCTTGTCCTTCAGGCTTTCGGGCACATCGCCATCGACAATGCGCAGGGCCAGGCCCTCGACAATGGCGGTCTTGCCGACGCCAGGCTCACCGATCAGGACGGGATTGTTCTTGGAACGGCGCGAGAGCACCTGCATGGTGCGCCGGATTTCCTCGTCGCGGCCAATCACCGGGTCCAGCTTGCCGTCACGGGCGTCTTTCGTGAGATCTCGCGCATATTTTTTCAGCGCGTCATAGCCCTCCTCGGCCGTGGCACTGTCAGCCGTGCGGCCCTGGCGCAGCTGGGCAATGGCCCCCTCCAGCGCCTTGGGTGTCACGCCGGCCTCTTTCAGGACGGCGGCCGCCGGCGTGCCCGACAGATTGGCAATGGCCAGCAACAACCGTTCGACCGTGACGAAACTGTCCCCGGCCGTCTTGGCGGCCTCCTCGGCGCTGGCAAACAGCTGGGCGCCCTTCTGGTCGAGGCGCAATTGTCCGTCCCCGCCACTCACGCGCGGGATCTTGCCCAGCGCGGCGTCCAGGCCCTGGGCGACCAGTTCGGGCCGGCCGCCAGCGGCGCGGATGAGGTTTGCCGCCAGCTGGTCGCGATCGTCCAGCATGGCCTTGAGCACGTGTTCGGGTGTGAAGGTCTGGTGACCGGCGGCAAGCGCCGCGGTTTGGCCGCCCTGCAGGATCGCTCGGGCGCGTTCGGTGTAGGTCTCAACATTCATGGTACATCTCCTTTGAAAGGCAGATTGAAGCCCCGCCGGGCCCAGGCCCGCACGAAGCGTGACATTTTCGATCCGGCACCCCGCTCAGCGGCGACACCGTCTTTCAGAAACTTGGTAAGCCCCATGCCGCTGCGCAAGACTTACCGTGAATCTACCCATGCCTGTTCGCGTGCCAGGGGAATTCGTCCGTTAACCTTCTGTTTACGATAAACTTCTTGCACTGGAACAAAGGATGAATATAAAAAGGGAACAGAACGGAGAGGGAACATGGAAAGACCCGTCAGCTTCCGGGGACACTCGGGCCAGACCTATGATTTCGGCATTGCCGCGACCCAGGGCGACTGGGTTCGAACGCCAGGGATCGTCCTGTTTGCCGCCCCGAACGGCTACAGCTGGCGCGTGATCCGGATCATCTCGCTGCGCGGGCGGGAAGAAGATGTCCAGCCGATCTGGGCCCAGCACGATGCAGCGCGCTATGGCGGCGAAACGGTGCTCCTCCTGGCCGAAGCGGACCCGGCGCGGCGCGCGGCCATGATTGCCGATCTCGATGCGGGGCTGAGCCCGCTCTGGCCGACCCCGCTTGCAGGCCTTGCAGACGCCGGACCGGTGGCCCTGGCCGCCTGACCGGTCGGAATCAGAAGGATCGTGGCATGCCGAGAATGTGCTCTGCGACATAGGACAAAATGAGATTGGTCGAGATCGGGGCCACCTGATAGAGGCGCGTCTCACGGAATTTGCGCTCGATGTCATACTCGGCGGCAAACCCGAACCCGCCATGGGTCTGGACGCATTCATTCGCCGCCTGCCAGCTGGCATCGGCCGCCAGCAGCTTGGCCATGTTCGCCTGGGCGCCACACTCCACCTCGCTGTCATAACGCCGGCAGGCTTCAAAACGCATCAGGTTGGCCGCTTCGATGTTGACGAAGGCGCGGGCAATCGGGAACTGCACACCCTGATTCTGGCCGATGGGCCGGTCGAACACGACACGATCACCGGCATAGCTCACGGCACGGTCGATGAACCAGTACCCGTCGCCGATGCATTCGGCCGCAATCAGGGTGCGTTCGGCATTGAGGCCGTCCAGAATGTAGCGAAACCCCCCGCCTTCCTCGCCGATGAGATTGTCTTCGGGAATCTCCAGGTCATCAAAGAAGACCTCATTTGTCTCGTGGCCGACCATGTTCGCGATGGGCGCAATCTCCATACCCTTGCCGAGCGCCTCTGCGAGATCGACAATGAAGACCGACAGGCCCTGGGACTTCTTGCGAACCTCGGCGAGCGGCGTTGTGCGCGCCAGGAGGATCATCAGGTCGGAATGCTGGACGCGGCTGATCCAGACCTTCTGGCCATTGACCACATAACGGTCGCCCTTGCGCACCGCGCTGGTCTTCAGCTTCGTCGTGTCGGTCCCGGTGGTCGGCTCGGTGACGGCCATGGACTGGAGGCGCAGCTTGCCGCTGGCAATCGCGGGCAGGTAGCGGGCTTTCTGGGCAGGCGATCCATGGCGCAGCAGTGTGCCCATATTGTACATCTGCCCGTGGCAATGGCCGGCATTCCCGCCATTGCGGTTGATCTCTTCCATAATGATCGACGCCTCGGTCAAGCCAAGGCCCGAGCCGCCGAATTCCTCCGGGATCATCGCCGCCAGCCAGCCGCCTTCGGTCAGCGCGTCGACGAATTCCTCCGGATAAGTCTCCGCCATTCCATGCTGGCGATGGTACTCGGCGGGAAACGCCTTGCACAGGTCACGCAGGGACGCGCGCAGTTCGTCATGGTCGTCCGGGGCGCTGGTTTTCAAGGGCTTGCCTCCTGTGGGAATTGTGCCGTGATGCTTCCGCCGCCCGGGAAGGGGCGCGCCCGAACTCTTGCAGGCTTAGTGTTTTCATATCTGATCTGTTACAGTCTTTCCAAAAGGGGAGCGAAAATGGATTGGAACAGACTTGAGGACGCCCTGCGCGAGTGCCCGCTCGTGCCGGTGCTGAATGTCCCGCGCATTGAAGACGCCGCGCCCCTGGCAGGTGCCCTGGCCGCCGGCGGGATCAGCGTTTGCGAGGTGACACTGCGCACCCAGGCTGGCCTGGCCGCAATCGGCGCATTCAAGTCCGCCGAGCCGGACCTGATCACGGGCGGGGGAAGCGTCCTCAACACATCGGCCATGCAGGACGTTCTCGCCTCCGGAGCGGACTTCATCGTCTCACCTGGCCTTGACGACGAGTTGCTGGAGGCGTTTGCCGACTGTCCAGTGCCGGTTCTTCCAGGGGTGGCCACCGCGAGCGAGGCCATGGTCGCCTACAAGGCCGGCATCAAGCATGTGAAACTGTTCCCGGCTACGGTCATTGGCGGGCCGGAACTGATCCGCGCCCTTGCCGCGCCGCTACCGGACATGGTTTTCATGCCCACAGGTGGCGTGACGCTGGCCAACATTTCCAGCTTCCTGACCCTGCCCAATGTATTCTCCGTGGGCGGGACGTGGATTGCCAAGCCGGAACTCGTGGCCCGGGGCGACTGGGCGTCCATCACCTCCCGCGCCAAGGAAGCCCGCGAGGCCGCGCGCTCGCTGCGGCGCCGGGGCGGTTTCTGAGGATACTTACCCCGTCGGGCCGGCCACGATGCCATCATCGTGCAGGCGGGCAATATCGGTGCCCGTATAACCAATCTCGCAGAGGATCTCCTCGGTGTTCTCGCCAAGGCTGGGGGCCCGGCGCGGCTCGACCCGGTCGGTGCCGGAAAAGGCAATCGGATTGCCAGGCGTCAGGAAAGAGCCGACGCCGGGGTGGTGCAGCATGGAGAACATGGGGTTGTCGGTCGAAAGGTCCGGGTCATTCTCGACGGCCTGCTTGAATGTGCGGTACTCGCTCCAGGTCACGCCTGCCTTGTCGAGCGCTGCGGCCACCTCGGAAACGGGCCGGCTGGCGAAGAAGGGGCCGAGCACCTCCGTGATCGCGTGGCGATGCTCGAACCGGGCGGCCTCGTGCTCCAGGTCGTTGCCGATGCGGCTGGCCAGTTCTGCCATGGCCGCCTCGGTTCCGGTCGCCGCCTTGAGGTTGCGCCACTGGCGCGATGTCAGCGCCACGACCATGACCCGCGCGCCGTCCTTGCACAGGAAGTCCTGGGCGTAGGCCCCGAACAGGGCATTGCCCATCTTGGGCCGGTCATCGCCATTGACCATCACCTCGCCAATAATGCCGAGATTGCCCAGCATGGCGAGGGCCATGTCCTTCAGGGCCAGTTCGACGAGCTGTCCCTTGCCCGTCAGGCGGCGGTGGCGTTCGGCCGCGAGGATGCCAAGCGCGGCCTGCTGTCCTGTGATGCAGTCCCAGGCGGGAAGCACGTGGCCGACCGGTTCGCTGGAACCTTCCGGGCCGGTGGCCATGGGAAAACCGACCGCCGGATTGACGGTGTAATCCACCTGCGGGCCGCCATGGCGGTCACCCTTCACCGACATCATGATGAGGTCCTCACGGTGCTCCGTCAGCCCCTCATAGGACATCCAGCCGCGCACGCGCAGATTGGTCAGGAAAATGCCGTTCTGTTCGCCCGGCGCGCAGATCAACCGGGTCAGGACCTCCTGGCCCTGGGGCGTCGACATGTCCACGGCAATGGACCGCTTGCCCTTGTTCAGACCCGCCCAGAACAGGCTGCGCCCATTTTCAGTGACCGGCCAGCGGTCGTAATCAAGGCCGCCCTTGATCCTGTCGAAGCGGATCACATCCGCGCCCATCTGGGCCAGCGTCATGCCGGCCAAAGGGGCGGCCACAAAGGCGGAGCCTTCGACAATGCGCATCCCTTCAAGGATCTTGACCATGATACCTCCTCCACGGGGCGATTCTTATGAAAAACGCCGCGCCCCCTCGGCCTTTGCCAGGACATTCCGGCACATTCTGAGATTGGCCGCGTCGACCATCTTGCCGTCCACCGTGATCGCGCCGGTGCCGGCCGCCTGGGCCTCGGCATAGGCGTCCATGACCCGGCGGGCGAAATCGATCTCCTTCTCTCCGGGAGAGAAGACCGCGTTGACGGTCTCGGGCTGACTCGGATGGATGCACCACTTGCCGTCAAAGCCGAGCGAGCGGGACATTCTCGCAAACCGTTCCAGTCCTTCGGGGTCGCGGATGCCGGCATAGGGCCCGTCAATCGCGCGCAGTCCGTGGACGCGCGCGGCCACGGCGATGGATTGCAGCGCAAAATGCCAGCGATGGCCGGGATAGAGCGCGTCGTTTTCGTCCTCACCACCAATGGTATCGAGCGGCATCTGCATCGAGGCTGCAAAGTCGCCCGACCCGAAGATGAGCGACTCAAGGCGCGGGCTGGCCCCGGCAATCTCCTGGATTTGCGCAATGCCCGGCGCGGTCTCGATCAGGGCGGCGATGCCAATCCGGTTTTCAAGGCCCATGGCCATCTCGGCCTGGTCCAGCAGCGTGGCCACAAACAGGACGTCTTCGCGCCGGCCCGCTTTCGGCAGCACCACGAGATCCAGCCTGGCGCCCGCACCTTCCACCACCTCGACAAGGTCGCGATAAGCGAACGGCGTGTCCAGGCCATTGATGCGGACCTGGCGGAGCTTGCCACCGAAATCCAGCCGGTTCAGGGCGTCGACGACATGGGCGCGCGCCTCGGCCTTCATGTCCGGGGCGACGGCATCTTCCAGGTCGATGCAGACCGCGTCCGCCTTGGCCGCCGCGGCCTTCTCGATCATGCGCGGATTGGCGGCGGGCACGATCAGCGTAGAGCGCTCCAGGCGGACCTCATCCTCACCGTTCATGACGCCCACTCCAGGGTGGCTTTCATCGAAATGGCGCCATCGCCATTGGCCGTGAACAGTTCGGTGACGCCGCCATCGACCTCGCGGGCATTCAGGGTCACCTCGTCGAAATGGAAGAGGGGGCGCATTCCACGGAAGCGGAAGGCGGACGGGGCGCGGCCCGGCCATGTCCTCATGGCGAAATCATAGAGCAGGATGGCCTGCAGCGGGCCATGGACCACAAGGCCGGGATACTTCTCCACGTCACGTGCATAGGGCAGGTCGTAATGGATGCGGTGACCGTTGAACGTCAGGGCCGAAAAGCGAAACAGGAGGACCGGGTCGATCTCGACCGCCTCGACATGCGGGCAGGCCGGGACCGGCTTGCCTTCGGGGGGGCGAAACACCTCTGGAATGTCCATGTATACAATATCCTGCTCCTCGCGCATGGCGAGCGCCCCACCCGTCTCGATCTCATGCACCACGGTCACGAACACCATCGGGCCAGTGCGCCCCTCCTTTTCCGCGACCGTCTCTATGGTGGACGTCCGGCGCACGCCGTCGCCAATGGGGATCGGCGCGTGGAATGTGCAGCGACTGCCGGCCCACATGCGGCGGGGGTTTGGAACGGGTGGCAGGAAACCGCCGCGCCTGGGGTGGCCGTCAGGGCCGATCTGGCCCTTGTCGGCGGCTTCAAGGAAAAAGGTCCACACCCATGGATAGGGAAGCTGCGAACCGGTTTCAGGGGCGGCCCGGTCACCTTCGCCCAGCGTCGCGGCGAGCGCACGCGCCGGCCAGAGGGCGATCTCGTCCACGCTTGTGCGGGTCCGGCCGACCCAGTCTTCCCAACCGCCTTTGGCCAAGGTGCCCTCCTCCCAGTTCTTTTGACACTTTGTCGCAGAGACCAAAGCTAGGGCTTTCAAGGCGCTGGGCGAATCCGGTCGCAACCTCAGCTTTGGAATGGGTGCGGTGAGGGGCCATTGCGATAGGGCGTGACCCTGGTCTTGTCGCCATTGACCACGTCGAAGACATTGTGGTTGCGGCGATTACCATCCAGC
>CAZVES010000114.1:0-8033 GCA_964625835.1 uncultured Hyphomonadaceae bacterium | reverse complement strand
GCGTCCTCTCGCAGCTCCAGTATTTTCAGCTCACCCACCTTGTAGGCCACCGCCTGGCCCGGCCAGCCGATATAGCGTGTGACTTCGGTTTCGATGTTCAGGGGGCTAAGCGCCGTATTGTTGAGGAAACAGCTTTCAGCCTGCTCGCGCGACCAGCCATACCAGTGCAGCCCCGTATCCGCGACCAGCCGGCAAGCACGCCACATCTCGTAGGAAAGTGCGCCGAACCGCTCATAGGGCGTGGTGTAAATGCCGGCTTCCCCGGCCAGCTTCTCTGCATAGAGCGCCCAGCCTTCTCCAAAGGCGGTTGCATAGAATGACCGCCTGAACTCCGGCACGCCGCGCATTTCCTGCGCCAGTGAAATCTGCAGATGGTGTCCCGGCACGGCCTCATGGGCCGTTAGGGCGGGCAGTTCATAAAGGGGTCGCTGGTCCAGCCTGTAGGTATTGACGAGGTAAGTGCCCGACCGCCCGGACTCCGGGTCGCCCTGCGCGTAACGCCCGGTGGTATAGCCAGGCGCAATGGAGGCAGGGACGGGCGAAACGCCATAGGGCAGACGGGGCAGGCGTCCAAAGTACTGGGGCAGGCTCGCATCAAGCCGCTTGGAGATGGTCGACGCTTTCTCAAGCAGGTCTTCGGCGGTCCTGGCATAAAAACGCGGGTCTTCCCTGAGAAAACGAATGAAGGAGCTCAGGTCACCGGTAAAACCAACCTCTTCGATGATTGCGTGCATTTCCGTTCGGATGCGGGTCACCTCAGCCTGGCCAATGGCATGGATCTGCTGCGGTGAGAGACCCGCGCCAGCCGTGTGGTGGTCGACCAGTTGCGCATAGGCCTGGCGACCCCCTTGCAGCCCCGCCAGGCCGGGCGTTGCCCGCGTCTGGGGCGCATATTCGTTTTCCAGGAATGCTCTCAGGTTGCGATAGGCCGCAAGGGTGTCTTCGACGGCTTCCTTACCCTCGCGCTGCAGGCGAATCCGATCGGCGACCGGAATGCTGTCGGGCAGGTTTGCGATGGGCGCATAGAGATCAGAGTTCTCGGCATCTGTGTCGATCTGTTCATCGACCTGCGTGATGACGGTTCGCAAAGGGTGGGCATGGGAGACCCAGCCCGTTCGAAGGCCCCGGCGCATGTTGGCGATGTTCTGCTCGAAGAAACGCGGCGTGTCCCGCAACCGGGAAACATAGGCGTCGGCCGCTTTCGGGTTTCGCAGCCTGGCCCTGGCGGCGGCAAACACCGGCGAAGAGTGAAAACCGCTGTCACCGGTGAATGGAATGCGGTCGGTGTCGAGCTCAGCGCGCATGACGATCGCGTTAAGAAGGTGTCTGAGTATCGCCACGTCGATGGCCCGGTCGGTGGCCAGCGCATCAATCCGGTTCAGCAGCGCCCGGGCCTCACGGGCGGCCTGCCGGGTCGCTTCCGGTGAACGATCGGGCCATGAAACCGGTCCGGCGCCTGTGCCCCTGGCCGCCGCTCCCGGATCAATACCGATTAGGAATTCCGCATAGTCCTGAACGATGGCGTCGAAGGTGTCGCCGGCCGGTTCTGCCTCAAGGGGCATGGCGGGGGCCGGATCGGCCGCTGCTGTCGTTCCCAATACAACAAGTGCCAGAGCCACGACAATGTGGCGCAGACCCATCACCTCAAGCGCTCGTTGACAGCGTAACATGTCCCTCTAAGACCATTGAGTGTGAGCCAAGGCAAGTGAGGCAAGTGTATGTCAAGTGGTAAATGGACGGATCCGCGGCCCTTGTCGCCCCACCTGCAGGTCTGGCGCTTCCATCTTACAATGCTCGCCTCCATCACGCACAGGATCACCGGCACAGCGCTTTACTTTGGCAGCGGGTTGATCGCGGCCTGGATCGTGGCGCTGACCCTGGCGCCGCCAGCTGCCGGAGAAATTCCGGCACTCTACCGGCTGATCGAGGCCGTGATCACGTCGATACCGGGACAGATCCTACTTGTGCTTTGGGCGGCGGCAGTGCTCTATCACTTTGCCAACGGGATCCGCCACCTGCTGTGGGATGGGCCGGGCATTGGTTTTGATCCCGGCACAGCGAGCGCCTGGTCGGCCTTCAATTTCGTTTTTGCCATTGTGGGCGCCGTGGGCCTCTGGGCCGCGGCCACCCTGATCTAGGAGCCGGCACCATGGCCTCTTCAAATGATTTCGTAACGCCGGCCGCCCGAGCGCGCGGACTGGGCTCTGCCAAGGCGGGCACAGACCATCATATTCGCCAGCGCGTCTCCGCGATTGCCCTGATCTTCCTTGTGCCATGGTTTCTCTTTTCGGTGATCCAGGCAAGCCAGGCAGGCTTTGCGGGTGCCCAAGCCTGGGTGGCGCAACCATGGAATGCAATCCTGCTGATTTTGACCTTCGGCGCGGCCTTCTACCACATGCGTCTCGGTATGCAGGTCGTCATTGAGGATTACATACAGAAAACAGGCATGAAGAGCACACTGCTGATCGCGAACACCTTTGCTTCATTGGTCTTGTTCGCGGTGACGGCACTGAGTGTTTTGAAAATTTGGATTTCGGCGGGCGCCTGATCCGGCGAGCGCCGTTCGGAGGAAGAGCGAGATGACCGACTATAACTGGATTGATCATACCTATGACGTTGTGGTCGTGGGGGCCGGCGGTTCGGGCCTGCGCGCTGCGCTCGGCGCGGCGCAGGCGGGCCTGCGTACGGCTTGCATTTCCAAGGTCTTTCCCACACGCTCTCACACCGTGGCGGCCCAAGGCGGCATTGCTGCATCGCTTGGCAATATGAGCTCGGACGACTGGCGCTGGCACATGTACGACACCGTGAAGGGGTCTGACTGGCTGGGCGACCAGGATGCCATCGAATATCTGTGCCGCAACGCGCCGGCTGCGGTTTATGAGCTGGAACACTGGGGCATGCCCTTTTCGCGCACCGAGGAAGGCAAGATCTACCAGCGTGCCTTCGGCGGCATGACCAAGAATTTCGGCGAGGGCCCGGTCCAGCGCACCTGTGCGGCCGCAGACCGCACCGGCCATGCCATGCTTCATACGCTCTATGGTCAGGCCCTCAAGAACGAGACGGAATTTTTTATCGAGTATTTTGCCATGGACCTCATCATGGATGAGGAAGGCGCCTGCCGAGGCGTCACTGCCTGGAAACTGGATGACGGCACGCTGCATCGTTTCCGGGCGCAGAAAACTGTCCTGGCGACAGGTGGATATGGCCGGGCTTTCTTCTCCTGTACCTCAGCGCACACCTGCACCGGCGATGGCAATGCGATGGTCCTGCGCGCAGGGCTTCCGCTGCAGGATATGGAATTCGTGCAGTTTCACCCCACCGGCATCTATGGCGCGGGTTGTCTGATCACCGAGGGCGCGCGCGGGGAGGGCGGATACCTCACCAATTCTGAGGGCGAGCGCTTCATGGAGCGCTATGCGCCTAGTGCCAAGGACCTTGCATCGCGCGATGTGGTGTCGCGCGCCATGACGGTGGAAATTCGCGAAGGCCGCGGCGTGGGCGAAGATGGCGACCACATTCACCTCCACCTCGACCACCTTCCGCCAGAAACCCTGGCCGAGCGCCTGCCCGGCATTTCCGAGACCGCGCGCGTTTTCTCCGGCGTCGATGTCACCAAGGAGCCGATTCCGGTGTTGCCCACGGTGCACTACAATATGGGCGGCATTCCCACCAATTATCATGGCGAGGTGCTGACCAAGGCCAATGGTGATCCTGACCATGTTGTCCCGGGCCTGATGGCCGTGGGCGAGGCAGCCTGCGTGTCGGTCCATGGCGCCAACCGGCTCGGGTCCAATTCGCTGATCGACCTGGTCGTCTTCGGCCGGGCGGCGGGCCTGCACTGCGGCAACTCGGTCGAGGCCGGCGCAAGCCAGCCCGACCTTTCCGAAAGCTGGACCGACGGCCACATCGCCAGGCTCGACAAGCTGCGCAATGCATCCGGCGACCAGCCCGTGGCGAAACTGCGCCTGGAAATGCAGAAGGCCATGCAGGAAAACTGCGCCGTCTTCCGCACGGGTGGGATTCTCCGTGAGGGCGTTGAGCGGATCGATGGCGTGTTCGAGAAACTTCCGGGGATCGATGTGCAGGACCGTACAATGGTCTGGAATACGGATCTCGTGGAAGCGCTGGAGTTCGACAACCTGATCTCCCAGGCCGCGGTCACAGTGAATTCCGCCGCAAACCGCGAGGAAAGCCGCGGCGCCCATGCCCGCGAGGACTTCTCGGACCGCGATGACACCAACTGGATGAAGCACACCCTGGCCTGGGTGGATGATGGCGGCCGCGTAACCATCGACTACCGACCGATCCATGACTACACCATGTCGAACGACATCGGCTACATTGAGCCGAAGGCTCGGGTTTACTGAGTTTTCTTGACCCTTTTGTATCGTGAAAAGGCGGCTTCGGATTGGGGGCCGCCTTTTTCGTTTGCGACAATCGAATGTCACGAAATGAACCTTGCGCGGTCTCGATCAGCATGGTCGTTATTTCGCATGTAGGGGAGTGAGAACCATGCAACAGTTCAGTTTCGCAAACGCCATGACCCATTGGACAAGGACCGAGGGCCCGAAGGGTTTTCTTTGGAAATATGCCCTCGCCTATGGCGTTGTGTCGGTCCTGATCATCGTCGGCATTCTCTTCCTGCTCGGCAGGCCGTTTGTTGAGTATATGCAGATCGCCACGGAGATGGAGCAGACGGGGACCGTGGACGAGGCCGCGCTCCTTTCAGCCATGGGCGCGCTGTTCCTGCCGGCACTCCTGTTCATTCCCATCGGCATCCTTTTCTGGGTGGCCTTCGAAGGCGCGCTCCAGCGCCGCTACATGCACGGCGAGAGTTTCTCGCTTCGGATCGGGGCCGATGAGGGGCGACTGTTTGTCGTCGGGCTGTTCTGGTTCGGCCTGTTCCTGGCGCTCTATTTCGGGCTTGCAATCGTGGTGGGTATTGTGGCGGCGGGTGCCGCGATGGCTCTGCAGGGCAATCCCGAGATCGTTGTGGTCATCATGATCCCGCTCTTCCTGCTGATCCTTGTGGCTCTGCTTTACTTCGTCGTGCGGTTCTCGCCGGCCTCCGCCCTGACCGTCCGCGACCGGGCCATCCGTTTCTCCAGCGCCTGGGGCGCGACGCGGGGGCGGGTCTGGCCCATGGTCTTTGCCTTCCTGATCATGCTGGTTGCCGCGTATATCCTGTCCACTGTCCTGCAGCTGGTCATGTTCGGCGTTGTCGGCGGCGTCGTCGCCACATCGGGGATCGATTTCACCGACACCGACCCGGAAGCGATCATGGCCGTGCTGCTGAGCCCTGTCACGTTTGGCATTGCGGGACTTGTTTACCTCGTGATGACGGCGTTCCAGGCCCTGATCCAGTTTGCATGGGCCGGCATCCCTGCGCTGGCCGCGAAGACCGATCCGAACTGGATCGGCGCCGCATCTGGCGCGGATGATACCTTCGCCTAAGCATCGCGCGTGCGGTGCGGCATAGCGTCTGGCGCGGCGCCGAACCGTAGTGTTTCCGGCGCAAGCGAATAAATAGTGGTGGGAAACAAAGGAAAAAGAACTTCGCCATGGTCCAGCTCACACTTCCAAGCAATTCGCGGGTCACTACGGGCAAGACGTGGCCCAAGCCCGAGGGCGCGAAAAAGTTGAAGAAGTTCAAGATTTATCGCTACAGCCCGGAAGAGAGCGGCAATCCGCGCTGGGACACATATTGGGTCGATCTTTCGAAGTGCGGCCCGATGGTCCTCGATGTGTTGTTCCACATCAAGAACAACATCGACCCGACACTGGCCTTCCGCCGCTCCTGCCGTGAAGGCGTGTGCGGTTCCTGCGCCATGAACATTGGCGGGCACAACACCATCGCCTGCACCAAGGGCTGGGATGAGGTGGCCGGTTCCGCCATCACCATCGCGCCCCTGCCGCACCTGCCCGTGGTGCGCGACCTGATCCCCGACCTGACCAATTTCTACGCCCAGCACGCCTATGTGCAGCCCTTCCTGAAGACCGACACGCCAGAGCCGGAGAAGGAGTGGAAACAGTCTGAAGAAGACCGCGAACTGCTCGATGGCCTCTATGAATGCATCCTGTGCGCCTCATGCTCGACCTCGTGCCCGTCCTACTGGTGGAATGGCGACAAGTATCTTGGGCCGGCCGCGCTGCTGCAGGCCTATCGCTGGCTGATTGACTCGCGCGACGAAGCAACGGGCGAGCGGCTTGACGACCTGGAAGACCCTTTCAAGCTCTACCGCTGCCACACCATCATGAACTGCGCACAGGTCTGTCCGAAGGGGCTCAACCCGGCCAAGGCCATCGCCAAGATCAAGCACATGATGGTTGAGCGGGTCGCCTAGGCGGCGCGGCGAGCGTCTTCAGCATCCAGCGCGTGATACACATCGCCCAGCCCCTTGGGCATGGCGAGGCTGCGCAGGCGTGATTCGCAATCGGCCACGTTCAGCCGGAAGGTGTAAATTCCACCTGCAGCTTCGCAACAATACCCGCCAATGTGGCGAATGAGCTTGGCCGCGGCGCGGTTTTCAGCAAGCGTATCGGCTTTCAAAGTCGTGATCCCGCAGCGCGCACAATCGTGCGCGACAGCTGCGATCAGCATCCGGGCCAGCCCCCTGGCGTGGAATTCATCCACGACGCCAAAGGCCAGCTCAGCTTCGCTGCCCTCATCTGGCCTTATGGCATGCACGACGCCGATGGCGCGCGCGGCCTCGCCGGTTTCATCCAGAGCGCCCCAGGCAATGTGATGGACATTGTCCACATCCACCAGCCTGTCGATCACATGGTCGGGCAGCCGGCGCGCCCCGGTGAAGAAACGCAGGTATCGGGAGCGTTCCGTCAGGCTGTCGATTCCGGCGACCAGGTGTGGCCGGTCATCGCGTCGCAAAGGACGCATCCGAACCGGATGGCCGTCGCGCAAGTGTGTCAGGATTTCCCGTTTCATCATGCGTTGAATGTGCCCATCCAACCGTGACCACACCATGGCATTTGTGCGCCGCAACAGGATGTCTGGGTTGCAATTGTGCAATGCAGCAAACGCAATCTGGGAAAACAAGGGCTTGGCAGCCTGTGACGGCCATGGCTCGCCTGGCCCGGTCTGCAGGAAACCCGGGCGCATTGTGAACAAAGCGCGAATTGTGCAAGACGGCGTTAAGCACTCCGGTTACATTACAGCCCGATGACACAGACGAATCGCATCCTTGGAATAGATCCCGGCCTGCGGGCGACGGGCTGGGGCGTGGTTGACCAGACCGGTGCCCGGCTCATTCACATCGCCCACGGCGTGATCAAGGTAGACCCGGCTGCGCCGCTCGCGGTTCGCCTGGCGGGCATCTTTTCGGAGGTCTCCGCCCTCGTCCTGACCCACCGCCCGAATGTGGCGGGTGTCGAGGAAACCCTTGTCAATGCCGGTCCCCGAAGCGCACTGAAACTCGGCCAGGCGCGCGGGGCGGCCATGGCAGCGCTGGCCCGCGAGGGCGTTGAGGTGAGCGAGCATGCCCCGCGTCAGATCAAGCTCGCCGTGGTCGGCACGGGCGGGGCAGACAAGCAGCAGGTCGCTTTCATGGTCCAGCGCCTGTTGCCGCGCGCCGGGAAAGTGACTTCGGATGCAGCCGATGCCCTCGCCTGCGCCATCTGTGCGGCGCATTCCCACTCTGCGCCGGGGAGGGTGGCGTGATCATTGGCCGGTTGAGGGGAGAAGTCGCCGCCATCGGAGCCGATACGGTGCTGATCGACGTGAACGGTGTCGGCTATGTCGCACAGGCCGGATCGCGCACCCTGTCGCGCCTGAAGCCGGGTGAGCGCGCCGAGCTCCACATCGAGACCCGGATCACCGAGAATTCCATCATGCTGTATGCCTTTGAGAGCGATGAGGCGCGCGCCTGGTTTGCCCGTCTTCAGGATGTGCCGGGCGTCGGCGGCAAGGCGGCCATGGCGCTGATGGACGCGCTGACGCCCGGCGAGCTGATGGACGCCATCGCGTTGGGCGATGTGGCGAGCGTGACCCGCGCGAAGGGTGTCGGCAAGAAGCTGGC
>CAZVES010000113.1:0-8114 GCA_964625835.1 uncultured Hyphomonadaceae bacterium | reverse complement strand
ACCCTGAAGGTGACCTGCTCGGTTGATGACAAGCCCGTGATCACCGGTGAGGCCGGCGTCGTGGCCCCGTCGAAAGACGCCTGATCACTCTTCGCGGCAGCGTGGATTTGGCCGCTCGCTGAGGCCTTCGAAGCGGTCTTCCCAGGCCTGGTTGCGGGTAAGCTCAGTATACTCGCCTGCCCGGTAAAGGGCGAAGCGGCGCACGATCGGGCAACCATTGCTGTAACGCCCGAGCGGTGTCGCGACTTCACCGATATATGCGAACTCCGCGAAGTCTGCGCGCATACGCGGGCGAAGGTGGGGGCGAAAGCTGGCGACAAGGACCCGGTCGTCCAGTGCGCCATCCATGGGTACGGTTTCGGAGAAGCTTTTCGGGGCGGGATTGCGCCGCCAGGCGATGAGGGGCGGGGCGTCCAGTTTGCGCATGTAGTAGTCCAGGCCGTGCCAGACCTCGCGCTCATCGACGAGGATCGCCGTGGCGCCCTCTGCCTTCGCGCGCTCTGCGATCTCCACGGCGGCGGTCTCCCAGCCCTTCACCCGGCGCAGGGCCTGATCGAGGCCAAGAGCGGTGGAGAAGCCGGGCGGGGCGGCAAACAGCGCCGCGAAAAGCCCGGCAAGGACCCCATGCAGGCCGATCGACGTCCACAACAGGCCCGAGGGGCGCCATCCGGAAACAAGGCCGACGAGCAGGATCGTTCCGGCAAAGACGACTCCGAGCCCGGCCTTCAGGAGCAACGAGACATCAGGCGCCAGGAGGAAGGCCGGCCCTATGATCGCCGCCATTGCAATCCACAGCCATGGGCGCGGCTTCGCGCGCGTCAGCCAGGCCGCAACCAGCACGCTGGCGGCAGGGTAGGCCGTCGCCGCCCAGTTGGCATGGGCGCGTGAGAGGACAGACTGGCCTGCAATGATCACGATCACCGGAACAATGAAGGCGAGGAGCCAGAGGTCGCGCCGGTCCCGCTCGCCCGAGGCAGGGCGGGCGACAAAGGCCCAGATCCCGCCAAGCAGGGCGAGGAAACTGATCGGCCCGAAGACGCCCATCTGGTCTTCCAGGAACTTGCCGAGATTCTCCGGGTTGAAGAGTTCGCCCTCCAGATTGGCATTGTCGACGGTGTGACCCACCGTGGCGAAATCATTGGCGGCGTTCCAAAGCATGTGCGGGGCGATGAGGGCCGCGGCGATGGCGATGGCAACGAGCCCCCTTGGCGCGAGGATCGCCTTGCGCGTCTCACGGTCCAGCGCCGTGGTCAGCGCCAGGCCGATGAAGAAGTAGAGCATGGCATATTTCGACAGGAAGCCGGCGCCCATGCACACGCCAAGGCCGGCCGCGCCCGCCCAGTCAAGTCGGCGAGCGCGCAATCGCCATAGCAGGTAAAGCGCCATGCACCAGAAGGGCAGCAGCACGCCGTCCGTGGAGATGACGGAGGCCGAGATCACCACCCCCGGCATCAGCGCGTAGCCTATCGCGGCAAACATGCCCACGCGCGGGTTGAACATCTCCCGCCCCAACAGGTAAAGCGCGCCGGCGGCAACAGTGTGCAGAAGGGGGGCGGCAAGGCGGACCGCCCACTCCCCGTTTCCGAAAATTGCTGTGGTGGCGCCGATGACCCAGGCGATCATGGGCGGTTTCGAGTAATAGCCCCACTCGAAGGTGCGGCTCCAGCGCCAGTACTGGGCTTCGTCGGCGTAGAGTTCCGCACTGGTCGTCGCGATGCCAGCAAGGCGTGCAACCAATAATAACAGCAACACGATGCCCACGATCAGGCTGGCGCGCTGGAGCGCGAGATCTTGGCTCGGTGGCATGCTTGAACGGCTCCGCTGGCTGGGGTGACTCTATTGCCCGAATCCGGTGGAATAAAGCCCTTGCAATCGCGTGCAAAATCCGATTTACCGCAGCGTCTTGGACGCACCTGGGTCAGGTTGTGACCTAACTCCTATTGAAAAGGACCCGGCATGGACTCTTTTGCCTCTCCGGGCCGGACCGATATTCCGGAAAGCGAGCTCAACGACGAACAGGGGTGCGCCGCGACGGCCTCCCCGGTCGCCGCGGCTTCAAGCCCAACACCCTACCAGAACGAGGATGAACGCCTCGATTTCTTCATTCACAGGGATGGGCAAACCTATGCAGGAACACACCTGATCATCGATCTGGTCGACGCGTCCCACCTGGACGATCCTGAACACATCGAGACATCACTGATCGAAGCGGCTCGGGCCGCCGGTGCAACCGTGCTCAGCTCGGATTTCCACATCTTCACGCCCAATAATGGTGTCTCCGGCGTGATCGTGCTGGCCGAGAGCCATATCTCGATCCACACTTGGCCGGAGCGCGGCTTTGCGGCTGTGGACGTGTTCATGTGCGGCGATGCCCAGCCCATGAAGACGATCGACATCATGAAGACGGCTTTTTCACCGCGCCATATCGGACTGCAGGAAATCAAGCGCGGCCTCCAGGCCTGACGTCCATTGCAAAGTCCAAGGGGCCGGTTGCCGAGGGACGGGCAGCCGGCTCACTGCACTGCAGCAGATTGAATGCTGGACAAATTATTCAGTGTTTGTATATCAGAGCCTACACTGGGCCACGAGGTCCAGTGGAGACACTCTAGCTGGAGACCTCCCATGATCCGCACTGCCCTGATTGCCGCCACCGCCGCCATTTTTGCGGCACCTGCCCTGGCCGGAACCGCTTTCACTGCAAACCTGGCCGAGCCCGTCGAAGAGCGTGTGACCTTTGTTGCCAACAGCGCCGTCTGGACCTGTGAGGGCGAGACCTGCATCGCAGAGCTGAGCCGTCGCACACCCAGCGTGCGCTCCTGCAAGCAGGTCGCCAAGGAAATCGGCAAGCTGGCCAGCTTCCAGTCCGAGCGCGGCGAGCTTGATGAAGGCGACCTCGAACGCTGCAACGAGGCCGCGAAAAACTGAGCCCCGGCTTCAGTGATGACAAGAAGGCCGGCTCTTTCGAGTCGGCCTTTTTCGCATGTGCGGGAGTTTGGTTCCGCCCTTGGCCGGACAGGCCAACAGGCTCTATCCGGCCGCGCCCATTCCAAAGCGTTCGATTTCTGACAGGTCGCCCCGCCCAAGGGCCTCGATGGCGCGCGCGGCAATGTGGCGAGCGTTGAGCCCCGCTGTCTCATACATATTGGCGGGCGTGTCCTGGTCCAGGAAAATGTCTGGCAGCGTCATGGTGCGGATCTTCAGCCCGTTGTCGAGCGCCCCGATCCCGGCCAGGTGGTGAAGGACAAAAGCGCCATAGCCTCCGACAGCCCCTTCCTCGATGGTGATCAGCACCTCATGGTTCTTGGCAAGGCTTTCGGTGAGTTCGGTGTCGAGCGGCTTGGCAAAGCGCGCATCGGCCACGGTGGCCGACAGGCCCTGGGCCTGGAGCATTTCGGCTGCCCGCAGAGCTTCCTGAAGGCGTGCGCCATAGGACAGGATCGCAACCGTGGTGCCTTCGCGCACGATGCGTCCCTTGCCGATCTCGAGCGGTTCCGGATTGTCAGACATGTCAACGCCGACGCCTTCGCCGCGGGGGAAGCGGAAAGCCGTCGGCCCCTCATCATAGAGGTATGACGTCATCACCATGCGCGCGAGTTCCTCCTCGTCGGCGCAGGCCATGCACACCATTCCCGGAAGTGCGCCCATATAGCCAATGTCGAAGCTGCCGGCATGGGTGGCGCCATCAGCCCCGACCAGTCCGGCCCGGTCGATGGCAAAGCGCACGGGGAGCTTCTGGATCGCCACGTCGTGGACCACCTGGTCATAGCCGCGCTGAAGAAAGGTCGAGTAGATCGCGGCAAATGGCTTCATGCCATCTGCGGCGAGGCCGGCGGCGAAGGTGACCGCATGCTGCTCTGCGATGCCGACATCGAAGTGGCGGTCTGGAAACCGGCTGGCAAAAATGTCGGTCTTGGACCCGCCGGGCATGGCCGGTGTCACCGCGCACACCAGCGGATCAGTCTCGCCGAGCCGGGTGATCGCCTCGCCAAAGACTTTCTGAAAGCTCGGCGCATTGGGGGCGGACTTCTTCTGCTCGCCCGTGACCACGGAAAAT
The DNA here is from genome assembly GCA_964625835.1 of uncultured Hyphomonadaceae bacterium. Lineage (GTDB taxonomy): Bacteria > Pseudomonadota > Alphaproteobacteria > Caulobacterales > Hyphomonadaceae > UBA5336. Next base: position 4,060 of record CAZVES010000113.1, on the reverse strand, counting down.
TTCGACACACCGTGATACTTGTCATCACTGTTTTCGGCCGGCTCATAGCCCTTGCCCTTGGTCGTGACAGCGTGGATCAGGATCGGGCGGTCCCCGATCGCGCGCACATTCTCCAGTATCGGCAGGAGGACGTCCATGTCATGGCCATCGATCGGGCCGACATAATAAAATCCGAGTTCCTCGAACATGGTGCCGCCCATGGTAAAGCCGCGCAGATACTCCTCTGCCTTGCGGGCGGGTGTTTCCAGGCCGATCGGGCGGGCAATCCGCTTGGCCAGCTTGCGCAGCCCGCGATACGGCCCGGAACTGACAAGCTGTGACAGGTAATGACTCATCGCGCCGACGGGCGTGGAGATCGACATGTCATTGTCATTAAGTATCACGACCAGTTTCCTGCCGTCATGGCCGGCATTGTTCATGGCCTCATAGGCCATGCCGCCCGACATGGAGCCGTCGCCGATCACGCAGATGACATGGTTGTCCTTGCCCTGGATGTCGCGGGACTTGGCAAAGCCGTGGCCTGCGGAAATGGATGTGCAGGCATGGGCGGCGCCAAACGGGTCGTACTCGCTTTCGGACCGCTTCGTGAAACCTGATAGCCCCCCGCCCTGGCGAAGGGTGCGGATACGGTCCTTGCGACCGGTCAAGATCTTGTGGGGATAGCACTGGTGGCCGACATCCCAGATCAGCTTGTCATCCGGCGTGTTGAACACCGCATGGATGGCGACCGTAAGTTCGACAACGCCAAGGCCCGAGCCGAGGTGTCCGCCAGTGACCGACACCGTGTCGATCACCTCATCGCGAACCTCGTCGGCGATCTGGCGCAGTTCCTCGCGCGGGCGCCCCCTCAAATCCTTGGGGTCGTCAATCTCATCGAGGAGGCGGGTGGAATTTGGAAGTGTCATAAGTTCATAACATGTGTGTCGCCAAAGGGGGTGCAATGCAAGAATGGGCCTTAGCCTTAGCGCTCCCGTCCTAAAACAAAATCAACCGATTGTAGTAGAATATCGGCCCGATTACGGAATATGGCGAGGTGATCGCGCGCCTGGGCGGCAAGAAGCCGCACACGCTCGCGCGCGCCATCGAGCCCGAGAAGCGTGACGAAATTCGCCTTTCCGGCTCCCGCATCCTTGCGCACGGCCTTGCCGGTCATGCTTTCCTGGCCGGTGGCGTCGAGGATGTCATCGGCAATCTGGTAGGCCAGTCCCAGGTCGTGGGAAAACCCGGCCAGGGCCTGGCGCTCGCCCGGGCTGGCCTTTCCGATGATGGCTGCCGCCTCGGTGGAATAGGTGATCAGGGCCCCGGTCTTGAGGCGTTGCATCCGGGTGATGGTGTTGAGGTCGCGCGGCATCTCGGCCCCGAGCATGTCGATCATCTGCCCACCGACCATACCCACTGCTCCGGCGGCATCGGAAAGCCTCGCCACCAGGTCTATGCGCACCTGGGGGTCTTCATGGGTGTCTTCATCGGCCAGGATTCCAAAGGCGAGGGTGAGCAGGGCGTCCCCGGCCAGCACGGCGGTCGCCTCGTCAAAGGCCACATGCACGGTCGGTTGCCCCCGGCGCAGCGAATCATCATCCATGCAGGGCAGGTCGTCATGGACCAGCGAATAGGTGTGTACGCACTCCAGCGCTGCTGCGGCCCGTAGCAGGGATTTTTCCGGCGCATCGAACATCCGCCCGGTCTCAAGCACATAGAAGGGGCGCATGCGTTTCCCATTGGCCAGTGCCGCATGGCGCATGGCGCGCATCAGATCGGCCTCGGGCCCGCCTGCTGGCGGGATCAGCTGGTCCAGCGCAACGGTCAGCTTGTCGGCGATTTCCTTGAGGCGGCGTTCAAAATCCATGCGGGCGCCAGCGCCTCCTTTCCGTTACGCGAGAGCGGGATCAGTCGAAGCTGGCAGGCTCGGTGCCCGCCTTGCCGCCGGCGTCCTGGACGATCTGTTCTACCTTGAGTTCGGCGGATTTCAGCTTGGCTTCACAGTGGGCTTTCAGTTTCGCCCCACGTTCATAGATCGTGATCGACTCTTCAAGATCCACGTCACCGCGCTCGAGCTTGGACACGATGTCTTCAAGCTCGGCAAGCGCGGCCTCAAAGCTCATCTTGTCAATTGCCTGGGCGTCTTTCGCAGCCATGACAGCCTCCCGTTTTGACCACCATATGCAGAGCGCACCGGGGCGGCAATGGCCCGGTGCGGTTTCTCACAGGGTGAGCGCTGGGCCAGCCGAATGAAAGCGCCGGGATCATTGGCTATTGAGCCGCGAGATGTGCTCATAGACCCGGAAGCTCCAGTACTGGTCGCCGCCATTGTGCACCTCGCGCCAGCCGCGCGCCTTCAGTTCCGGGCGCAGCATCCGATTGAACCAGCCATGGGCGGCCAGGTAGACCTTACCGGCGCGCGAGGCGTCATCCAGTCGGTCGGCGGCTTTGGCGGCGCGTTCGCGCGCCTGTGAGAGGGACTCACCGTCCAGGCTGTGTCCCGCCAGCCAGGCGGTCCGCGCCAGAACGTTCCAGGTCTTTGGCAGGTAGCGCACCAGGCCAATGCGCGGTGGGGGCAGTTGTGCCTCGTTGAACAGGGCGTCAATTTCGGCAGGCTTGTGGGGCGCAGCCAGGGCGGCGGTCTCCTGAGCCCGCGGCCGCTGCGAAGTCAGGATGACATCGGCATCGGCCACCGCGTCGCGCAGGGCCTGCGGTGGCTCCTGCCCATCGGCCAGGCTTCCCACCTCATAGCGCGCCCACCAGTCGATATAATCGCGCCAGCCCAAGCGCGGACCGGCCCTGCGGTCCAGCGCGGGTTTCCCATGGCGCGAAATGATGATGGGTCCGCGCATCGGCCCGTCCTGCGATGGGTTTTCTGCATCCGTCAGGAGCGTGCTGTCAGGGGGCAGGGGCTGGCTCTGTGTCATCGCCACCGGCCTAGCGGGAACCTCGGGCACCGGCAAGCAGATAGACCCCGCCGGCGCGTGTCAGGCCTTGTCAGAGGCCCTTCCAGAGGCGGCCGTCCAGGCATTCGTTGCTGTCGCGCTCGCGGCACCGGTAGGTGGAAAAGATGACGGTTTCAGCCCGCCCGATCAGGTGGTCGAGTGGGACAAATCCGATTGAGGCCCGCTCCGCCGTCATGCCAGGGGAGAGGTCGCAGCCGGTCTCGCTCACGCTGCCCCCGCGCACGGCGCAATGGCCTGACAGGTCGCGCCCGTCCTTCGAGTTGTCCCGGTTGTCACCCAAGAAGAGGATATGGCCCTCCGGCACCAAGAATACGGGCGTAGAGTCACCCGCGGACCCCTGCGTCCACTGGTGGGTCACCCAGGTCTTTTCGCCGATGGACTCGGTGTAGACACGCGCTGTTCGGCTGCGCCGCTCGGAGTGGGGCAGGTATTCTATGCGCCCTTCGAACCCTGTCGTGACGGGCTGGTCGTTCAGGAAAAGCTGTTCGCCTCGCATCTCGACCCGGTCTCCCGGAAGCCCGATGACGCGCTTGATCATCACCCGGTTGAAATGGGGATGCTCGAAGACCGCAACGTCACCATGCTCGGGCATGCGCTGGAACAGGGTTCCATCGCCCAGGGGCAGGATCTTGCCAATGCCCCACGGCACGGAATGGCGGTTGTAGCCATAGGCGAACTTGGCCACGGCCACGCGGTCGCCCACGCGCAAATTCGGCACCATACTTTCGGAGGGGATCACACGCTGCTCGTAAAAGAATAGCGAAAAGAAGAAGAAAAGGGGAATGAAAACCGACAGCGTGGCCCCCCATTCCCTGGCTTCCTGCTTGAGCTTCTGCCCCAGGGAGCGCGGTTTTGGCTTGGCGTGCGCATCTGTGGAGGATTGATCGCTTCCCATGGGCTCGCCTTTGGTCCGGTCCTGCGTCGAACAGCCTATCTAGCCTCCGACCCGCCAGATTGCGACGGAAAATCTGCCCGCTCACTGCAATTCTCGGTGGTTCAGGTGCTCGTATACCAGTTCACGCCGTCCTCATCGGTCCGCGTCTCGGCCTGGCCGCGGGCGATCAGCAGGTTCAGGTGGGCCAGCGCCTCGCCGGTGGCCATGCCGATGACATCAT
>CAZVES010000112.1:0-8448 GCA_964625835.1 uncultured Hyphomonadaceae bacterium | reverse complement strand
TCCGGCTCGCGCTTTTCCATCTTGGCCTTGAAGGCTTCCTGCATGTGTCCCGGCGGGATCATGCCGGCGTTCCACACGCCGATATAGTCGAGCGTGTCGGCGGTGGAGTGGTCGCGGCCATAATTGATCAGCGCCTTGCAGCCGGTCACCGCCAGCGGGTCTTTCGAGGCGATCTCGCGCGCAGTGGCCAAGACGGCCTCCATCATCGCCTCATGGGTGTCGTACACATCGTTCACCAGGCCGATTTCCCTGGCCTGCGCTGCGCCGAGGCGGCGGCCCGTATAGGCCATTTCCTTCACCCAGCCTTCGGGGATGTAGCGCTGCAGGCGCGGGAAGGTGCCGACATCGGCGGTCATCGCGATATTGGTCTCCTGGATGCAGAACCAGGCATCCTTCGTGCACCAGCGGATGTCGCCCGCGCTGATCATGTCGATCGCGCCGCCGATCACGCCGCCCTGGCAGGCGAACAGGACCGGCATTCGCGCCTCTTCCAGCGCATTGAAGCTTGACTGTATCTGCTTGATATTGCTGCGGAACTGCTCAGCCGCGATCCAGCGGTCGGCCGCTTTCGCGGTCACAGAGCCATCGCCAAAATTGGCCAGATCCATGCCGGCGGAGAAATGCTTGCCCTCGGCCGAGATGACGATCACGCGGGCCAGCACGTCGCGGTCGATCTCACGCACAATCTGCGGCAACTCGTTCCAGAACGCCTTCGTCATCGTGTTCAGCGCATCACCGCGCGACAGGCGGATGTGTCCGACCTTGTCCTCGATTTCGACGGTGAAACACTCATATGTCTTGGCAAGCATGCACGTCTCCTCCGGTTTCGTGATACTGTACGCCAAGTCTTTGGCGCGGGCCACCATGCCGCAGCGTGATGCAGCGATGGACGCATGCAACCCCTTTGCGCCTCGGGGGAAATCGGCTTTGTAGGAGACCGGATACCAATGAATGCGAAGACAGGATGCGCGATGTTCAAGAGCCTAAAATCCGCCTTGGTCAGCCTCTCGCTGGCCAGCGCGCTTTCACTCGGCGGTTGCCAGACCACGGGCACCAGCGGATCGGAGGACCTTGTCGGCATTGTCGGCGGTGTCCTCGGTGAAATCGGAGCCATGCAGGGCCCCGCTGGCCTGACTGAGTTTGAGATCGAAGCGGGCCTTCGAGAGGCGCTGACGGTCGGAACCGAGCGTGTGGCGGCCGACCTTGGCCAGGTGGACGGGTATTTCGGTGACCCGCAGATCCGGATTCCGCTGCCCGGCCGCCTTGCAGAGGTACAGGACGGCCTGCAACAGGTAGGGCTGTCTGCGCCGCTCGACGATTTGCAGCTGCGCCTCAACCGCGGCGCTGAGGCTGCGGTGCCGCAGGCAAAGACCCTGGTGATCAATGCGGTGCGCGCGATCACGCTGGACGATGCCGTGGGCATATTGAGGGGCGGGGACACGGCCGCTACGGATTTCCTGCGCGACCGGACCAAGTCCGGCCTGCGCGAGGCCCTGACGCCATATATTCGCAGTGCGCTGGAAAGTTCCGGGGCCTACAGCGCGCTTGATGATGTGGCCCGCAGCAATGGCCTTGGCGGGCTGAGCGCGTCGCTGCGCGATGACCTCACCGACAGCGCGGTGAATTACGGCCTCGATGGCCTTTTCGTCTACGTAGCGGCGGAAGAAAAACGGATTCGCGAGGAGCCGGTTGCGCGCACGACGGAACTCTTGCGCAAGGTCTTCGGGGCGGCCAACGCATGAGACGGTTTCGCCACGCCTTTGAAAGCGGAGAGGTGGCCGGCGTCGAATTCGGCGACCCGGTGAAACCCTTCGCCGCCCTGTGGCTGCACGCGACCGGTTTCAACGCCCTGACATACCAGTCGATCCTCGCACCACTTGGCCTGCGCGCACGTGTGGCGGCGATCGATCTTCGCGGGCACGGGCGCACGACACTGGCAGCGCAGCCGGGCAAGCTGAAAAGCTGGAAAACCTACCGCGACGACGTGATTGCATGGATCGAGAAGCATGCGCCCGGCGGCATCGTGCTTGGCGGGCATTCGATGGGCGGGACTGTGGCCCTCCTCGTGGCGGGCAAGCGCCCGGAACTGGTCAAGGGCCTGGTGCTCGTGGACCCGGTGATCCTGGCGCCGCGCTTTTACAACTGGATGCACCTGTTCCCTCCGTTTGGCTGGAGCGTGCGCAGGGGCCAGCCCATGGCCCGGCAGGCGCGCAAGCGCCGGGCGGAGTTCGAGAGCGTGGCCGCGGCACGGGAGCGATATGAAGGGCGCGGGGCTTTCAAGACCTGGCGAGACCCGTTTCTGGATGACTATCTCCTTGATGGGTTGGAGCGAACCGACCAAAACACAAATGATGAAGACCCTCAGACCTGGACACTGTTGTGCGAACCGGCCTGGGAGGCGGCGACTTTTGGTGCCCAGCGCAATCGCCCATGGGGTGCCCTGAGCAAGGTTCGGCGGCGGAAAATCCCGATCACAATATTGCGGGCAGAGACGGGCTCGGTCCTGTCCGACAAGGTGGTCGAGAAGATCGTCCGGAGGGTTCCTGCGCTCATCCTGAAGCGCAAGCGCGGCTCGTCACACTTCCTTCCGATGGAAGCGCCCTATGACGTGCGCGATGCGCTGTCATCTTACCTCTCGCGCCTGTTTGAAGGCTTCACGCCGGCTGAAGAAGGGCCCGTGCGCCGCAGTTTGAGGGTCGGTGCGAGGTACTGAATTTCGCTGCTCACCCAAGCTGGTCGAGGATGGCGTCCGCGTCAGCCTCGATCCGCGGGGCATAGACGCCCGATTCGGCAATCCATATGGCCAGGTCAAGCCGGTCTCCGCGCTGGCGCGCTCGCATCGCGCCGCTATATTCAAGCCCATCGTCATTGACAGTGATAAAGCGGGCCCGAACGCCCCAGACACCGTCTCCGGCATCGGGCGGGGAGTCCCACGCCACACCGCCATAGCCAAGCGCCCAAAGGCTGCCCTGGACAAGGTCCTGCAGGTCTCGGCCCGAATATGGAGGGCCGTCTCGGGTGTCTTCGCTGGCCTCCACAAGCCTCTGGCCCGTCCTGACACCTTCGACCAGCCAGACCCGGTCGAGCATTTCACCATGGCGTGTCAGGTGCCGGCCACGCGTGCGGCGTCCGTCATGCTCGCCTTCCAGCAACGCCCAGTTGCCGCGAATCGAGAGCGGCGCCTGCGCCTCGAACTTCAGGATGCTGGGAGAGATGTCCGGCGCTTGTGGTGTTGCGCAGCCTGCCAAAAGCAGCGCGAGAGAGGCCAGGCAACGCTTCATGGGATGTCACCGGCGACAAGCTGGGCAATGCGTTCCGCAGTGGTCGCCGCCCCGGCCTGGCTCCGCGGATCCGTTCCCGCCAGGCGATTGGCCGAGAGCAGGTCCCCGGATGCTCCGTCAACCAGCGCGAAATGGGTGACGCTTTCACCCCTATTCGGCAGCACGGGAGTGGCGAAGGCGAGGCCGAGGCCGACCTCAGCCACTTTGTGGCCCCAACTCGTTGGCGCGAACTCCTGAAAGACAAGGAGCACGGTTTCATCGCCCAGGGTCAGGGGCGCGAGGCTCCAGTGTCCGGGCGATTGGGCCGTTGGCAGGCGGGGCCTGCGGGATGCGGCCGGCAGGACCTGCTTCAGGAGCGGGCCGGGAACACTGGCGGTCACCGCGCCGGGCTGCAACACCTGTATGCCTCGGTTTGAGAGGGCCTGCCCCAGTGCCAGCGTGAGTTCGCGCGCGATCTGAGTCTCCCAATCCGGACGGGGCTGCGCCGCTCCCGAGACCTGGATCGACACCGCTTCGGCTTGTACTGGAAGAAGGATGAGCGCGGCCTTGCCCGGGTTTCCTGGCGACGACGCCGGTGTTGGAGTTGCCTGGCATGCGGCCAGCGCGAATCCGGTTAGAAGTAAAAGAAGTCGCAACATCAGATCAGGTCCCCGGACGCGATTGCGCGTCACTCCCATGGCGAAGTCAAGTGTCTCGAATGGCCTGCAGGCGAGTTGGGGAGGCTTTACCGGGCGGGGCGTTCCTGCTACGTTCGTTTTTTGTGCCAGAGAGGACCCGGATGGATCCCGTCGTGATAATTGGAGGGACCGCTTTCGATGCGGTCCATGTCGGATTGGCTGTGGCCTTGCTGATGGCGGTCCTGGTGGGGGCCTGGCTCTATACCAGGATGAGCGCTGCGTCCGAGGCCCTGTCAATCCGCCTTGGCCAGGCGCAGGAGGACGCGGAACGCCAGTTGCAGGAGCTTTGCGAAACGCGAGAGCAGCTGGAGGCGTCAAAGGCAGAAATGGCCGAGGCGGACCGAACAATCGCCGCCATGGAAGCCAGGCAGGAAGCCCAGGACAAGAAATTTGCGGCCCTTGCCAACAGCGCCGTGGAGCAGGCCCACAAGGCGTTCCTTGATCGCGCCGATGAGACCTTCAAGCGCCACGATGCCGCCGCCAAGGGCAGCCTGGAGAAGCTGATCGAACCGATCGGAAAGAACTTTTCAGAGTTCAAGGCGCGGGTTGAGGCACTTGAAAAGGTGCGCACCGAGGACAAGACCGCGATCTTCGAACAGGTCCGCGCCATCAGCCAGCAACTGGAACAGACCCGGTCTGTCACGGGCAAGCTGGTCACGGCCCTGTCCGCCCCCAAGGGCGGGGGACGGTGGGGCGAGGAATCCCTGCGCAATGTCCTGGAAATGGCCGGCCTGTCTGGCCATGCCGATTTCGTGGAACAGGTCCATGATGCATCGGACACAGGCGCAAAGCGCCCCGATGTCATCATCCGGCTTCCGGGCGGGCGGGAGATCGTGGTCGATGCAAAGGTGAGCGTGGAGGACTTCCTGCGCGCTGGCGATGAGGCGGACATGGCGGTGAGAGGCCAGCACCTGCAGGCCCATGCCCGGAAAATGCGCGAGCATGTCAAACGCCTGTCCAGCCGGGAATACTGGAAGAGTTTTGATGATCGCGTGGACTTTGTCGCGATGTATGTTCCCGGAGAAAACTTCTACGCGGGGGCGCTTGAAGCCGATCGCGACCTGTTTGATTTCGCGGCCCGGAATCGGGTGCTGATCGTCACTCCATCGACGCTGATTGCCCTTGCCAAGGCGGTGGCCTATGGTTGGCGCCAGGAAGAGGCGGCGCGCAATGCGCGCGAAGCGGCCAAGCTCGGGCAGGAACTCTATGATGCCCTGCGCACCATGGGCCAGCATGTCGAAAAGACCGGAAAATCCCTGAACCAGGCCGTGGGCAGCTACAATTCGATGGTGGGTTCGCTGCAGCGCAATGTCCTGCCCAAGGCACGCCGCTTTGAAGACCTTCAGATTGCCGAATCCGGCCCGAAGGCGATACCGGAATTGTCTCCACTGGAAGAGAGTTCACGCTTGCCCGAGCGCACCGGTGAACTGCAGTTTGAGACGGACGAGGATGAAGCGGCCTGATCCCGAGCCCTGCAGGGGCCAGGGCCATTGACGGAGCGCCAAGCTGTTTCTACCTAGATAATATGGCCATTCGAGAGATACTCACTGTCCCAGACCCGCGGCTCAAAGAGGTCTCCCGCCCCGTTGAAAGGGGCGTTAGCGATGAGATTCGCGCTTTAATGGATGACATGCTGGAAACCATGTATGCCGCGCCGGGCATCGGCCTGGCCGCCATTCAGGTCGGCGTCCCGCTGCGTGTTATCGTGATGGATTTGGCCGGGGAGGGCGAAGAGCCTGCTCCCCGCTATTTTGTGAATCCGGAAATCCTCGAAACCGTTGAAGAGACTGCGCCCTATGAAGAGGGGTGCCTGTCGGTGCCTGATGTGTTTGACGATGTGGAGCGCCCGAAACGCTGCCGCATCCGGTATCTCGATTATGACGGTAACCCGGTCGATGAATGGGCTGAGGGGCTTTATGCTGTCTGCATCCAGCATGAGATGGACCATCTGGAAGGCACGCTTTTCATCGATTATCTGTCGCGCCTGAAACGCCAAAGGGCTGTGGAAAAGGTGCGGAAAGCCGAGCGCCTGAAGTTACGCAGCCAGGTCGCGTGAGCGCATTCCGGCGTTTTGTGTTTGCCGCGGCGGGCGCAGCGGCAATAGCCGCATTCTTACTCATTTCTGTGTGGTGGATGGACCGCCAGCGGGCAGATCGTTCTCGAGCCCATTGTGAAGAACGCGGCGGCGAATGGCGCGGCGATGACGGGAATTGTGTCTTCAACCCATGACCAGACTTCGCATCGCCTTCATGGGAAGCCCCGATTTTGCCGTGCCCACCCTCGACGCCCTGGTTTCTGCTGGCCATGAAATGGCCTGCGTCTACACCCAGCCACCCAAGCCCGCCGGGCGCGGCAGGAAAATGCGCCCAACCCCGGTTCACACCCATGCCGAAGCGCTCGGCTTGCCCGTGCGCACACCAGCTTCGCTTAAGGGCGAAGCAGAGCAGGCCGCCTTCGCGGATCTCGACCTCGACGCCGCCGTGGTGATCGCCTATGGGCTTATCCTTCCCCAGGCGATACTCGACGCTCCGCGCATCGGTGCCATGAACTTGCACGGCTCGACCCTGCCGCGCTGGCGCGGCGCGGCACCGATCCAGCGCGCCATCATGGCCGGTGACCGGCAGACGGGTGTGGATGCCATGGTGATGGAGGCCGGGCTGGACACGGGGCCGGTCCTTGCCTCGGAAACCTGTCGTATTTTTCCCTTTGATACAGCCGGTGACCTCCATGACCGGCTGGCCATGCTGGCGGCGGAACTGGCCCCGCGCGCACTCGAGGGCTGGGCCGACGGATCGCTGACGCCGCAGGCGCAGTCTCCAGATGGGGTCACCTATGCCCAAAAGATCACCGCGCAGGATCAGCGTATAGACTGGCAGCGCCCGGCCGGGGAGATTGATTGCCAGATCAGGGGCCTGTCGCCTGTGCCGGGGGCCTGGTTTGAATGGACTCCGCCGGGTGAGGAGGGGCCGCTGCGCATCAAGGCCCAGATGAGCGAACTGGCGGCTCCTGACACAGGCGGCGAGCCGGGTGAGGCGCTTGACGATCGACTGATGATTGCATGCGGGCGCGGCGCGGTCCGCATTCTGCGGCTGCAGCGTCCGGGCAGGGGGCCGATGGACGCGGGTGACTTCCTGCGCGGTATGCCAATCCCGGCCGGAACCCGGTTCACGTGACCCGCTATCGCCTGGACATTGAATATGACGGTCGCCCATTCTCAGGCTGGCAGCGCCAGGCGGATGCCCCGTCCGTCCAGGGCGTGATCGAACGGGCCTGCCAGGCCCTCGATGGACTCCCGGTCACGGTTTATGGCGCCGGGCGAACCGATGCTGGCGTCCATGCCGCCGGGCAAGTGGCCCACATCGACCTCACCACGGGTCGCGATCCTGGCACGGTGGCAGATGCACTGAACTATCACATGCGGCCCGACCCGGTGGCCGTGCTGGAGGCACGGGAAGTCAGCCAAGAATTCCACGCCCGGTTCAGCGCCACGGCCCGCCACTATCGCTATGTGGTCGTCAATCGCCGCGCCGACCTGACATTCGAGGCAGGCCTCGCTTGGCGTGTGGCCCAACCCCTTGACGGCGAAGCCATGAACGAAGGCGCGCGTCACCTGCTGGGCCGGCATGATTTCACCACGTTCCGTGATGCCCAGTGCCAGGCCGACAGTCCCTTGCGCACGCTTGATGCCATCGCCGTGGCGCGCCATGCCGGCCGGATCGAAATCACTTGCAGCGCGAGGGCTTTCCTGCACCGCCAGGTTCGCTCCATGGTCGGCTCACTGGTGGAGGTTGGCCGCGGCAAGCAGCGCCCGGAATGGATCGGAGAGATACTCTCGGCCGCCGATCGCAGCGCATGTGGCCCCGTCGCCCCACCCGACGGGCTGTATCTTACGGGCGTGGATTATGCGGCGTAGGGCCGACTTTGGCCAAATCGTGCCGTTGCCTTCTCATTTCCTTCAAGGCATTTTTACCTCAATTTCGTTTTTCGCGTCTCTGGCCGGGCTGGCACCCATGACACAACTATCGGGGCAATGGCGCGGAAAGGCCTTCATCCCGGGTGGACGCAAGTTCCTGCGCAATGCGCTCTAGATGCCCGCACTCATCGCCACCCGTTTCAACCCAAACCTTAAAGCCAAATACCAGGCCATGCGAGAGACCGGAAAACCAGCCAAGGTCGCCATCATTCCAAAGCTCATCGAACTGGCAAACGCCTTCATCCGCGATGATCGAGAATGGTCGCCAAAGGTCGCTTGACTAAGATGTATACTGTATTGTTGGAGACTGACCGCTTTATCGCCTCCGCTCATCGGCTTTACAATTCGGCGGGGTTTGCAAATATCCCGCCGTATGCAGAGGCAAAAGTGCCTGAGGCGCTACACCATGACTGCCGCTTACGCTGCCGACTGAGCTAGACTATCGGCTACTTTCGGCGAAACTCTGCCCCTAAATATCCAGATCCTCTGCGAATCTTGCGTTCTCCTGAATGAACTG
>CAZVES010000111.1:0-8574 GCA_964625835.1 uncultured Hyphomonadaceae bacterium | reverse complement strand
GTCTGCGCCTCGACCCAGGCCTTCATCTGGTCCGGCAGGGAAATGTTCATCGTGGCCATGGCGCGCGCCTTCTAAAGGTAAGGTGAGCATGTTGGCAAAGTTTGTCAAACCAGAGGCAGCGCGGGAGCACCGATAAACTGAGGCGGCCCCGAAAGCCGCCTCACCGTATCATTACGTATCCAAAAAGCTCCGCAGCTTTCGGCTCCGGCTCGGGTGCTTCAGCTTCCTGAGCGCCTTGGCCTCGATCTGCCTGATCCGTTCGCGGGTCACCGAGAATTGCTGGCCAACCTCTTCCAGCGTGTGGTCGGTGTTCATGCCGATGCCGAAGCGCATGCGCAGGACACGTTCCTCGCGTGGGGTGAGCGAGGAGAGGACGCGCGTGGTGGTCTCGCGCAGATTGCTCTGAATCGCAGAATCCACAGGCAGGAGCGCCATCTTGTCCTCGATGAAGTCGCCGAGATTGCTGTCCTCATCATCACCGATGGGCGTCTCGAGGCTGATCGGCTCCTTGGCGATCTTGAGCACCTTGCGGATCTTCTCCAGGGGAAGCCCAAGCTTTTCGGCCAGTTCCTCCGGCGTTGGCTCGCGACCGATCTCGTGGAGCATCTGGCGCTGGGTGCGCACGATCTTGTTGATCGTCTCGATCATGTGCACCGGGATGCGGATGGTGCGCGCCTGGTCGGCGATAGAGCGGGTGATCGCCTGGCGGATCCACCAGGTGGCATAGGTGGAAAACTTGTAGCCCCGGCGATACTCGAATTTATCCACCGCCTTCATCAGGCCGATATTGCCCTCCTGAATGAGATCGAGGAATTGCAGGCCGCGATTGGTGTATTTCTTGGCGATGGAGATCACGAGGCGGAGATTGGCCTCGACCATCTCCTTCTTGGCAATGCGCGCCTCGCGCTCGCCCTTCTGTACGCGCTGGACAATCTGGCGGTAATCGTCGATCGGCACGCCGAGGTCCTGTGACAGGCCTGAAATCTCGCCGCGCAGGGCCTCGATCTTCTCCCCCTCGCGCTCGAAGAAACGCGCCCACTTCTTGGACTTGCCGCGCAAGTCCTCCACCCAGTTGGGATCGAGCTCGCGACCGAAATAGTTCTGCAGGAACTCCTTGCGCGGGACGCCCTGGCTGTCGGCCAGACGCATCAGCTTGCCCTCAAGGGTCATCAGCTTCTTGTTGATCGCATAAAGCTGTTCGACCAGGGCCTCGATCCGCGCATTGTTGATGTGCATCGTCTTGAGGCTATCGACAATCGACGCCTGGACGCCGTCATATTTTTCCCTGTCTTTCGGCGTCAGGGCCTTGCCCTCCATGCGCCGTTCGACAAGCTTTTCCTGAAGCTTGCGATAGGTCTTGAAGTCCGCCGCAATGGCATCGAGCTTGCCGAGGACGCCATCCCTCAGTTCCGCTTCCATTGCCGACATGGACATGGCCGCGCCTTCATCCTCGTCGTCGTCATCATCGCTGGACTCGCCGTCTTCGGAGTCCTCTTCCTCGTCTTCTTCCTCTTCCTCAGGCTCAGGCGGCGGATTTTCCGCGCCATAGGTCGCCTCAAGGTCGATGAGGTCGCGCAGCAGGATACGCTCGTTCACCAGCTCGTCGCGCCACACCATCATGGCCTCGAAGGTCAGCGGGCTCTCGCACAGGCCGCGGATCATCGCATCCCGGCCGGCCTCGATGCGCTTGGCGATCGCGATCTCGCCCTCACGCGAGAGCAGTTCCACCGTGCCCATTTCGCGCAGGTACATGCGCACCGGGTCATCGGTGCGTTCGGAACCGCGCGCATTGCCCTTCTTGACGGGCGCCTTCGCCTCATCGGTCTTGGCCAGGGCGTTCTTCTCCGACTCGGCCTCTTCCTCGGACTCAACGACATTGATGCCCATTTCCGAAAGCGCCGACATGGTGTCTTCTATCTGGTCGGAGGTCAGCTGATCCTGCGGGAGGACCTTATTCAGCTCATCATGGGTGACAAAGCCGCGCGCCTTGGCTTCCTTGATGAATTTCTTGACGCCTGAATCGCTCATGTCGAGCACAGGACCATCGGTGGTTTCCGTATCTGGCTCGTCAACCTGGGCTTTCGCCATTCAATCTCTCCTGTGCCGGCCTGAAGTGAACTAGACCGACTATCGATACAAAAAATTAATCTTGCGAAACGTGCCAACGCATAATGCCGGTATTCCCCCTTGCGGAAGGCGATCTTGCGAGGCGCGTTTCACAGCGCGACTCCACATCGGGCTGGTACAGCGTTTGGCCTTTGGCCGGGACCTGGTAGCAATTCTCGCCGCAAGGGCAATGCTTGGTCGCAATGATCTGTCTTCAGCGCGCACTTTTGAATGGCGTAAATGGTCAGCGATGGCCCGGGGGTCAACCGGGCAACTGACGATTATGTGAACTGACGACCATATTTCCCGCTTGGCAAGTGGTCAGGGCTCCGTCACACGCTTCTTGGCCGCTTCAAACGCAGCCATCTGGGCCTCGCTGGACTGGGATCTCAGACGGCGGTGCTCGGCCACATCCCTGTGGACAGCGGCCCAGCTCTGCGCATCACGTGTCAGCGCTTCCCGCTCACCCTTGCTGGCGGGCTCCCGCACATCACCTCTGGCGTGTAGCCGGATCAGCAGTTCCCACTCGCGCGCCGCCTGTGATCCCAGCAACACTTCATCCTGCGGGGGATAGGCCTCGAAAGCCTCAAGCGCCTCTCGCTCCCCCCGCGCGGCGAGGTAATCAGCCACGCTCGCCGGATCGATCGTCTGGCGTGCGCAATGGACCTCCAGGATGGCGTCGCAAATCGCATCGGGCACGGGATGGCCAAACTCGACCGAGGCCAGCAATTCGGAATGGAAATCGACAAGGTCCGGGCTCATCGCGGCCCGGGCCAGTTGCCCAAGTGCCGGGGGCGGGCGGGTGTTGACCTTCAGGTCCGAAGGCGCGCCGGGTGCTCGTCTTGACCGGCTGGCCTGGCGCAGCTGCCAGAAATGCTCGCGCATCTTCTGCAACAGGTCCCTTCGATAGGCCGCGCGCACACCCTCATGACCGATCCGGCCTGCCGCGTCCTTAAGGCGCGCCTCCAGGCCGGCTTTCTGTTCGGGCGTTTCCAGCGGCTCAGCATCGCGTTCGCGACGCCACAGCACCTCGACGAGCGGCAGGGCTTGATCGAGCAGCCCGCGCATTTGCGCCACGCCGCCCTCCCCCTTCAGGAGATCGTCAGGGTCCTGGCCATCCGGGAGGAAGGCGAGATAGACTGATCGATCCGGCAGCACCTGCGGAAGAGCCACATCGACCGCGCGGTGGGCGGCTCGTATCCCTGCGCCGTCACCATCGAAACACATGATCGGATCGGGCCCTGCGCGCCAGAGCAGAGCCAGCTGCTCAGCTGTCAGCGCCGTTCCCAGCGGGGCGACTGCATTTGCAAAGCCCGCCTCGCCCATGGCGATGACATCCATATAGCCTTCACACACAACAAGGCCGCCGCGCGCGCCAAAGCCGATCGCCTCACGCGCGCGTTTATAATTGTAAAGAATGTGCGACTTGTGGAAGAGGTCGGTTTCCGGGGAGTTGAGGTATTTCGCCTTGTCTTCCGGGTCGAGCGCCCGACCGCCAAAGGCGATCACATCTCCTTTTGTGTCGGTGATCGGGAACATCAGCCGGTTGCGGAACACGTCATAGGGCTCGCCGCCCTTGTCAGACACCTTGGCCAGGCCAGCGTCGATGATCTCCTGCGCCGAGAAGCCGGCCGATTTCAGGTGCTCAAGAAGTTGTCGCCAATCGTCCGGCGCATATCCGAGGCCCCAGCGCTGCCATGTCGCCTGGCCCAGCCCACGCTGGCCTTCCAGGTAGCTCCTCGCGCTGGCCCCATCGGCTGACATCAGCCGCGCGGTGAAAAATGCCGCAGCAGCCGAACAGGCGGCCTTCAATCGTTTCAGCCGGTCATACTTCTCAACGGATTCAGGGCTGGCCTTGGGAAGCTCCATTCCGGCTTCTTCGGCAAGTCTTTCGACAACCTCCATGAATTCGAGCCGTTCGGTCTCCATCAGGAACTTGATGATGTCGCCGCCCAGCCCGGATGAGAAATCCTTGAAGATGCCTTTCTCGTCATTGACGTAGAAACTGGGCGTTTTCTCGTTGGTGAAGGGCGACAGGCCCACCCATTCCTTGCCGCGGCGGGTCAGTTTGACTTTCCGGCCAATCACGTCGGAGGGGCGCACGCGCGCTTTGATCTCGTCGAGAAAACCGTCGGGTATGCGGACATTGCTCATTAGGACAGCCTAGCGCGAAAAACGATTCGCACGAACCATCCGGCGAACATATCCCCCAGACTTCGCCAGTGTGGGGAAAACTTATTGCAGGGCGCGGCGCACGACCTTTCCGGCCGTGCGGCTGTCGATCTTTCCGGGATAGCGCGCCTTGAGGGTGCTCATGCACTTGCCGAGGTCCTTCAGGGTCGATGCATCCAGTTCGTCCACCACGTCCCTGACAGCGCTTTCAAGCTCTTCCTTGTCCAGGGGTCGTGGAAGGAATTCCTCAATCACCGCCAGTTCGTCGCGCTCCCTCTCAGCGTCCTCAATGCGCCCGATTTCATCAAATTCACGCGACGAGGTGCGCCGCTGCGCCGCCATGGTCTCAAGGACTTCGCGCACAGCCGTGTCGGGGCAGCCATCACAATCGCCCTTGTGGCGCGCACTGGCATCCCTGTCGCGCACGGCACAACTGATCAGCCGCAAGGTGGCCGCACGGGTCTTGTCGTCAGCCGACGCGTCCGGCAGGGCCGCCCGGGCCTCTGCAGCCTCGAGAGCCATTTCGAGCCGCGACTTCAAAGATCGGTAAACTGTGGAATCCAGTTCAGCCATGGTGCAAGTCTCTGTGATTTCGGGATCGCTTCGCTTGACGAACGATCCAGCCAGCCCCTACTTCCTGCGCGCCAGAAAACTCCGGCAAGTGTTAACGCACTGCAAATCCGTCAGGAAGGCAAGCCACATATGGTCACGAATGTTTCCCCGCAAGGCCTTTCTTCAGCGACGGGAGCCATCGCACTGGCAGATGGCACCGTCTTCCTGGGGCGCGGCTGTGGCGCCGTGGGGACCGCTGTGGGTGAACTATGCTTCAATACGGCCATGACGGGCTATCAGGAAATCCTCACCGACCCGTCCTATGCGGGCCAGTTTGTCCTGTTTACGTTTCCCCATATCGGCAATGTCGGGGCCAATCCTGAAGACACCGAGTATTCGACCGAGCCGGCCGCCCGCGGTGCACGCGCCGTGCTGTTCAGGGACCCTGTCACGTCGCCATCAAACTGGCGCGCACAGGATCACTTTGACGCATGGCTCGCCCGGCGCGGTATTATCGGGCTTTCGGGACTGGACACCCGCGCCCTCACCCGGCGCATCCGGCTAGAGGGCATGCCGAAGGCTGCCATCGAATATGCGCCAGCGGGCAACATCGACATTGACGCGCTGATCAGAAAGGCCAACGCATTCGAAGGCCTGGAAGCAGCGGACCTGGCGGCAGAGATGACCGTCGAGGCTGCGTTCGACCACAGTGAGCGCCTCTGGGATATCGCATCCGGATACACACCGCTCGGCGAAGCGCGCCATCATGTGGTGGTGGTCGATTTCGGGGTCAAAACGAACATCCTTCGCAATCTGGCCCAGGTCGATGCGCGCTGCACGGTCGTGTCGCCGGAAACGCGCATTGAAGAGATGCTCGCGCTGAAACCCAGCGGCATCGTCCTGTCGAATGGTCCTGGCGACCCGGCCGCCACGCACCAGCGTGTCGGCAAGCTTGTCGCCGGCCTGGTTGCAAGCGGCCTGCCTATGCTTGGGATCTGCCTGGGCCACCAGTTGTTGGCGCTGAGCCTTGGTGCCAAAACAAAGAAGATGGCCCAGGGCCACCATGGCGCGAACCATCCGGTCCAGGACCTGGCGACCGGCCAGGTGGAAATCGTGTCGATGAACCATGGATTCACCGTTGATCCCAAAAGCCTGCCGGCGGGCGTCGACGAAAGCCACAGATCCCTTTTTGACGGCTCGAACAGCGGGCTGAAGGTCGCCGGCAAACCGATCATTTCGGTCCAGCACCACCCGGAGGCCTCTCCCGGCCCGCAAGACAGCTTCTATCTGTTCAGCCGTTTTGCCGAACTCATGGAAGCGCATGGCAAGGCTGGTGCCTGACCGGCCCGGTGTCCCGGGGCAGGCGATTTTCCAGAGGCCAAATCAACCCCGATGGCGGGGTTGCAGCGTCAATTCAGTGACGCTATCGTAATAACAGATGGGGGGATGCAGGGACGTCTTTCGGCAAGTGCCGCCTTGACCGATGACTTCATGCTGAGGTGTGCCTGTGGGGACCGGCGCACCGCCCATCTTCTGGGCCGGGTGAGCATTTTCGCCCGGCCCTTTTTTCACACCTGGCCTGCTCGCAATTGGCCCACCCGGCCGCGGTCGCTCTTCTGATCAGCGCAGGACCCCCCCGCAGCGTCGATTGTATTCGGCAATGGCATCGGGCATCCAGCGTCGGAAATTCTCGGCCCGCGTCTCGCTGGCCGGATGGGTGGACATCCATTCCGGCGGGCGCTCGCCGCCACCAAGTTCGCCCATACGCTCCCAGAGCTCAGGCGCCTCGCGCGGATCGTAACAGGCCCGCACCAGCAGTTCGAGACCGATCTTGTCGGCCTCGGTCTCATGCTGTCGTGAGAAGCTCAGTATGCCTCCCTGGGCGGCCATGCCGAAGGCCTGCATCACCGCCCGCTGCTGGCCAGCGCCCATATCGCCAAGCCCCAGCCCGACTGCGACCTGCCCCATCTGGGCGATCTGCTGCTGGCTCATCCGCTCGGCGCCATGGTGGGCCAGGGCGTGGCCGATCTCATGGCCCATCACGACGGCAAGCTTGTCCACGTCATCGATATCGGAAAGGGTCACCCGGCCATCATAGTTGCCGGTCACGTCAAGGATGCCGGTGTAGATGGCCACATATCCACCGGGCAGGCAGAAGGCATTCGGCTGGCTGGACTCGATGACATTATAGGTCCAGTCGAACTGGCTCGCCACGGGGGTGAAATTGTAGCCAGCCTGCAGGAGTTCCTGCTCATATTCGATCGCGGCCTGCTGCAGGCGTGCGCCGATCTCGCGCACCGTGCGGACCACTTCGGCCTGCCCCGTATCGCAGTTCCGCGCGCTGGTGCAGAGCACGTTACCGGACTCGCTCTGCAGGATCTGGACATAGGATTGCGCCCCTAGCCGGGCGGAATCATCGATCGACATGGTGTTGAACTGGCTGCGGCCGGTGAACGGCACTTCCTGCTGGTTGGAGACCCAGTAGATGGCGAGAGCGATCAGCGCGATCGCCAGGATGCCCAGTCGTCCCCGCAACAGATTGCCCATGTGCACGCCTCCTTGCCCCTGCCGCCGATGTCTCGTGGCATAACCCGAACGCGCCCTGACCGGAAGCCACCAACTGGCCACGGTTTGGCTTGCGCTGTCGCGCACATCGCCTACCTTGCGGCCATGACTGATCAGCAAAGCCCGCCATCGCTCGATATCCGCATCCTGCCGGTGACCCCCTTGCAGCAGAACACCTCCCTTGTGTGGTCGACACGCAGCATGGACGGGGTGTTCGTGGACCCCGGCGGCGAGACGGACAAGCTCATGGGCGCGGCCGAACATTTCGGTGTCACCATCAGGGAAATCTGGCTGACCCATGGCCACCTTGACCATGCCGGTGCAGCCGACGAAATTCGCGAGCGGACCGGGGCACCCGTGATCGGTCCCCACCCGGACGACCAATGGCTGCTGGACGAGATCGAAGCCCAGGGCGCAAAGTATGGCCTGGTTGGCGGGCGCAACCTGGTGCCCGACCGCTACCTGGCAGATGGCGACACGCTGGAACTCGACGGCCACCAATTCGGCGTCGCCCACACGCCGGGCCACACGCCGGGCCACGTGGTGATCTACAACCAGCCCGGCGCACTGGCCTTTGTCGGCGATGTCCTCTTCCGCGGCTCGATCGGCCGCACGGACTTTCCCCGTGGCAACCACCAGCAATTGATCGATTCGATCACATCCAAGCTCTGGCCCTTGGGCAAGCAGATGCGGTTCGTGCCGGGCCACGGTCCCATGAGCAGCTTCGGACAGGAGCGGACCGACAATCCCTTCGTGGCCGACAGCGTGTTGCAAAGGGCCTGACCCGGCAAAGCTGACAGAAAGTACATTCAGATTGAATACATATGGCGTGTGGCACGTTGTTGGGAAACCAGTTGATAAAGGAGCTCCCAATGACCCGCTTTCTTGCCATGGCTGCCGTGTCTTCCGCCGTGCTTATTGCCAGTGCGTGTACATCCACGGGACAGACCGAGCGCCGTGCGGCCACCGGCGCCGCCGTCGGTGCCGTGGCCGGTGCCGTGATCGGCAACAACACCGGTGACGGCGATGCCGGCGATGGCGCCGCGATCGGAGCGGTCATCGGCGGCGTCGCCGGGGCGGCCCAGGGTTGCTATCAGGCCCTGGACTGCGACGTGCCCGGCGTCGATGACCCCTACGATCCCAACTATAAACGCTATCGCAGGTAGCCCGAAACCGGCC
>CAZVES010000110.1:0-8704 GCA_964625835.1 uncultured Hyphomonadaceae bacterium | reverse complement strand
CCTTTGTGGCGCGTATCAGGGCCCTGTGAGGGTCATGAGGATGTCGGCGTACCAGATGGAGTTGAGGCCCAGGGCCTCGTCATGGTCGGGGTCGCGGCTGCCTGATTCCAGCTTTGCCGAGTGGATACCCAGAAGCTTCCAGCCAAGGCCCGTGCGCGCATCGTCGGCCTCGTCTCGCATCACCACCGGTGCGCCGCTGATCCCGCGATGGGTGCGCGCATCAATCAGGAAGTAGCCCTTGCCCTTGAATCTCAGGCCGAAGGGGGATGCCAGCGTGGCATGGCGTGCGACGGGCAGGTGGTGCAGCGTGTCTGCAAATCCCATAGGAAACCCGACCGCCAGTAGACCGGAACCGATCACGATACGCTCATGGGCCCGCTGGATGTGGTCGGTGGTGAAGGCGGCGAAAAAGGCGCTGCCAGGCAGGGCCTCCCGGTCGATCTCGATCACCGCCACATCGACGGCGCCGCCGCCATCGGCCGCATCCCTCCAGACACTCTTGCGGTCCTGGAAAAGCGGTATGGAGAACCCGGTGGACTGGCCGAGGTCAACCGGGTCGGTGTGGATTTCGATTTCGATGCGGTCCGGATGGTGACCGGACGCCTTGTCCATGAAGACATGGCGCGAGGTGACCAGGAAGAGCCGCTCGTCGCGCTGGAAAAAGAAGCCGCTCGCGCCTGTCATGATTGACTGGCCCAGAAAGGTCGTGATCCTCACGGTGGTCATCAGGAGGGGTTCGAACATCGTCAGTCCTTTGGCTAAGTGGTGCCGTCAACGCGCCGGATGCGGACCCGTTGCGTTTCCGGTTCAGTGTGTGCCGAGCCTCAGGTCTGCGGTCCATGGGAAACGCGGATCCACGGGCGAAGGCTCGGCCTCGAAGCGGCCCGGCGTGTGGCCAATCGGCTGGAACCGGGCGAGGCGGCGGCCTTCGGCTTCCAGGGCGTTCACGGGCCGCGTTTCGAAATTGCGCCCGCCCGGATGGGTGGAATGATAGGTGCAGCCGGCCAGGGCCTTGCGCGCCTGCATGTCTACAAGGTCGAAAACAAGCCGATCATGGGGCTTGATGGTGGGATGAAGGCAGGATTCCGGCAGCCAGGCGCGAAACCGCACGCCGCAGACAAGCTCGTCGGCCTGTTCGCCCTGTTGCAGGGGCAAGAGGCGTCGGTTGCAGGTCACCGCGAGACCGGATGTGGTATAGGTGCCGCGGAGTTTCACCTGAAGCCTCTCCAGCGAGGAGTCCACGAAACGCGCCGTCCCGCCACCCGCTGTTTCCTCGCCCAGCACATGCCAGGGCTCCAGCGCGCTGCGCAGCTCCAGTTCGATGCCGCCATGGGACACCCGCCCGGCCAGGGGGAACCGGAAATCATACTGCGCGCGAAACCACTCCCGCTCGATCGGCACGCCAATGCCCTTTGACACCTTGGCGAGGGCCGCACCGAAATCTGCCCAGAGCACGTCGGGCAGCATGAACCGGTCGTTCAGTGCCGTGCCATGGGGGATGAGCGGCGCGGTGTAGGGCGTCTGCCAGAACCAGGCGATGAGCGCGCGCAGGACAAGCTGCTGGGCCACGTTCATCTGCCAGTGCGGGGGCATCTCGAAGGCGCGGAACTCCACAAGGCCGAGCCGGCCTGCCGGACCGTCAGGCGAGTAGAGCTTGTCGATGCAGATTTCGCTACGGTGGGTGTTGCCGGTCACGTCGACCAGGAGATGGCGCAGGATGCGGTCAACCAGCCAGGGCGGCACATCGCTCTCAGCGGGTCCGGGTAAGTGCGAAAGGGCGATTTCAAGCTCGTAGAGAATGTCCGTGCGCGCCTCGTCTACACGCGGGGCCTGGGAGGTCGGCCCGATGAAGAGCCCGGAGAAGAAATAGCTCATCGAGGGATGGTTCTGCCAGAACCGGATCAGCGAACCCAGCACGTCGGGCCGACGCAGGAAGGGACTATCCGGTGCGCTCGCCCCGCCCACGGTGACATGCGCCCCGCCGCCTGAACCGGTAGGCCGGCCATCGATCCTGAAGCCGGACGCATCAAGCCCTTCGAGCCGGGCGTCTTCATACAGGGCCTCGGTCTTGTCGCGAAGGTCGCTCCAGTCGGCGGACGGGTGGATGTTGACCTCGATGACGCCGGGGTCGGGGGTGACCTTGATCTCCCTGAACCGTGGGTCGCGGGGTGGTGGATAGCCCTCGATGCGCACGGGTTGGCGGCTGGTTTCCGCGACCTGTTCGATCGCGGCGATGAGATCGATGAACGCTTCGGCGCTTCCCGTGGGTGGAAGGAAGACGTTCAGGTGGCCGGCACGCGGTTCAATCACCAGGGCGGTCCGAACCGGGGCCGGGCCGCGCAGGGCAGGCGTCCCGGCTTTCTGTCCGGCCTCTTCAGGGCTTTCATGGTGTCGCTTTTCCAAAGCGGGCACGGCCGGTGACCGCTTCTGGCGAATGATGTCGGTCTCCGGCAACGGACCGCGCGCCTCGAACGGGTCGACGTCCTGCACGACGGGCAACATGTCCGGGTCCACATGGGGCAGGGCCTTCATGGGCAGGCGGAACCCGGCCGGGCTGTCGCCGGGCACAAGACAGAGCGCGCCGCGCCGCGTTTTCCAGATTTCCGACATCCAGCGCACCGTGCGCCCCGAGGTGGCATCGGCCTGGGCCGCCTGGAGTGGCAGGACAAAACCGGCAGGTCGGCTGAGGCCCTGGTCGAAAATTCGCGCCATTCGGGCCCGCTCGATGGGGTCGTCCAGCTTGTTGTCGCCGGGCGTCAGGTTCTCTGGCAGACCAGCTTCGCGCAGGACGTGCTCGGCCGGGTCCTCATAGAGAGGCTGGGCGCAGGCCGGATCCACGTCCAGCGCTTCGGCAAGACCCCGGGCCAGCTGGCATGCATCATCGACCGAGCTTTTCTCATCGGGCGTCTCGCGCGCGATCAGATCCGGATTGCGCCAGATCGGTTCGCCGTCCACGCGCCAGACAATGCCATAGGCCCAGCGGGGCAGGGGTTCGCCAGGATACCACTTGCCCTGGCCATGGGTCAGCACACCGCCTGGCGCGAACCGGTCGAGCAGGCGCCGGGCCAGCTTGTCAGCATATTCGCGCTTGGTCGGGCCCACCGCGTCGATGGTCCACTCGTCAGCATCCCTATCAGAGCTTGCGATGAAGGTGGGCTCGCCGCCCATGGTCAGGCGCACATCACCGGCGCTCAGCAGGTCCTCCACAGCCTGGCCGGCCTGGTCGACAGCGTCCCACTGAACATCGGTGAAGGGCTTTGTAATCCGCGCCGGTTCCCGCAGGCGGCGCACCGACATGTCAAAGTCGAAGGTCACGTCGCAGGGCTCCAGCCCGCCGGAAATCGGTGCGGCAGAGCCGGGTGTGGGCGTGGCGGCGAGCGGGATGTGTCCTTCGCTCACGAACAGGCCGGACGTGGCATCCAGCCCGATCCAGCCTGCGCCCGGGATGAACGCTTCGGCCCAGGCGTGGAGGTCGGTGAAATCCACTTCGGGCCCCGAGGCCTCGCCCTCATGGCGCTCATCGGGTGCGAGCTGGACCAGGTAGCCGGAGACGAAACGGGCCGCAACGCCCACATGGCGCAGGAGGTTGACCAGAAGCCAGGCGCTGTCACGGCACGAACCCTTGCCGAGCACGAGCGTTTCATCGGGGGTCTGCACTCCCGGCTCCATGCGCACGATGTAGCTGACGGCCGATCTCACCCGCTGGTTCAGTTCCACAAGGAAATCGATGGTCTGCAGGTCCTGCCTCTCACCGCCTGACCATAGGGCCAGTGCTTCGCGGGCCAGCGCGTTGTAGGCCGCGCCGCCGGCATCCTCCGCCAGATAGGGAGCCAGGTCTGCCTTCAGTTCCGCATTGTACCGGAAAGGCGCGTAATAGACGTCCTCATCGAGGAAGAAGTCGAACGGATTGATCGCGATCATGTCGGCCACAAGGTCGATCTCGACCTCGAAATGGTCCGTTTTCTCATCAAAAACCGCGCGCGCCTGGTAGTTTCCGAATGGGTCCTGCTGCCAGTTCAGGAAATGCCGGGCCGGGGAGATATTCTGGCTGTAGGAGACGATCGGTGTGCGTGTGTGAGGGGCAGGACGCAGGCGTATGACCTGCGGTCCGAGGTTTATCTTGCGGTCATATGTGTAGCGAGTGCGATGGTTGATTGCGATGCGAATGCTCATCTCGCGAGAGTGCCTGCCCAAATGATAGGCGGCAAGGCTTATCTAAGGGTGGCTCCGCCTGTGCGTTGGACGATGCCTCGCAAATGGCCTTAACTGGTCAAATGACAGACGAACCGGATCGGTTTTTCGATGAAATGAGCGGGGCCAGCGCTGTGCGCGCGGCCTATCGCGACGTGGCGGACTGGCTGGACACGACGGACCTGGACACATTGCGCCAGCGCCAGGTCGAGGCAGAAGCCATATTCAGGCGGATCGGCATCACGTTTGCCGTCTATGGTGAGGGCGGCGACCCCGAACGACTGATACCCTTTGACCTGATCCCGCGCGTGTTTTCGGCTGGCGAGTGGGCAACGATAGATGAAGGGGTCAAACAGCGCGCTCGTGCGCTCAATCTGTTTGTCCACGATGTCTATCATGGCCAGGAAATCTTCAAGGCGGGTGTCGTGCCGCGCAGCATGATCACGGGCAACGATGCCTATCTGGACATGATGCGGGGCTTCAGCCCGCCACAGGACGTGTATTCCCACATTGTGGGGGTCGACCTTGTGCGAACCGGGCCCGATGACTTCTTCGTGCTGGAGGACAATGCGCGCACCCCCTCGGGCGTGTCCTATGTTCTGGAAAACCGCGCCACCATGACCCGGCTGTTCCCCGACCTGTTCGCCAAGGGCAAGATACGGCCGGTAGACGGGTATTCAGACCTGTTGCGGCGCACCCTCAATGAATGCGCCCCGCCGGCGTGTGAGGGGCCACCCTGCATCGTGGTCATGACGCCGGGCCATTTCAACAGCGCGTATTACGAGCATTCCTTCATCGCCGATGAAATGGGCGTGGACCTGGTCACCGGACCGGACCTGTTTGTTGAAGACGAACGGGTCTTCATGCGCACGACCACGGGGCCCAAGCGCGTGGATGTCATCTATCGCCGGATCGATGACAGCTTCCTTGATCCGGATGTGTTCCGCCCCGACTCCACCCTTGGCGTGCCCGGCCTGATGGCGGCCTACCTCGCCGGCGGCGTGACACTGGTCAGCGCGCCCGGCGTGGGCATCTGCGATGACAAGGCCATCTACTGCTACATGCCTGAGATCATCGAATTCTATCTCGGCGAGACTCCGTTCATCCCAAATGTACCAACCTACAGGTGCAGCGACCCTGAGGACCTCGCTTACGCCATGGAACATATTGACGAGCTGGTCTTCAAGGAGGTCCATGGTTCGGGCGGCTATGGCATGCTGATCGGTCCTGCCGCCACACGGGCTGAAATCGAGGACTATGCGGCGCGCGTGCGCAACGACCCGAAGGCGTTCATTGCCCAGCCGACCCTGTCCCTTTCGACGTGTCCGACGCTGGTTGAAAGCGGCATCGCGCCGCGACATGTCGATTTCAGGCCCTATGCGCTCGTTGGCAAACAGGTGCGCCTGACACCCGGCGGGCTGACCCGCGTGGCCATGCGCGAGGGCTCCCTTGTGGTGAATTCGAGCCAGGGCGGCGGCGTCAAGGACACCTGGGTGCTGAACGAATGAGCCATCGCATCGAGCCTGTCCCATGCTGAGCCGCGTTGCAGAAAGCCTTTTCTGGATCGGTCGCTATGTCGAGCGCGCGGAAAACATCGCGCGGCTGGTCGATGCGGCGCGGCGCATGACCGCCCTGCCGAGCGAGGCGAGCGCGGGGTCGAATGAATGGGCCTCGGTGCTGGTTGCGGTCGGTGCCCACGAGGTGTTCGGCGACACGCTCGACCAGGTCGACTCGGGTACGGCAATCCACCGCCTTATCTTCGACACCAACAATCCCTCCAGCGTCAGCAACACCCTGACCACTGCGCGCGAAAACGGCCGGGCCATACGCTTCGCCATCACCCAGGAAGTCTGGGAAGCACTCAACTCAGCCTGGTCTGAAATGCGCAGCATGACCCCGGCGCATGGCGATGGCAGCGGCCTGTCCGATATCGTCGACTGGGTGAAGCACAAGTCTGCGATCATTCAGGGGGCGATCACCGGCACGCTGATGCGCGGTGACAGCTATGACTTCATTGATGCCGGGATGGCGATTGAGCGGATCGATTCCACGGCCCGACTCCTCGACGTGAAATACCATGTCCTCTTGCCCGCAGTCACCGATGTCGGCTCGGCCGCCGACCATTATCAGTGGCTCTCGCTGCTCCAGGCGGCTGCGGCCCAGCGCGCCTATTTTGCCGAGACCCAGTCCGACATTTCGGGGCTGGGCGTGGCCGAGTTTCTCATCCTCAACGATCGCTTCCCACGCGCCATTCTGTTCAACCTGCACAGGGCCGCTGCGGCAGTGTCTCGCCTGGAGAGCTTCTATGGGCGGGAGTCCCTGTGCCGCGCCGCGGTGACCGATTTTACCAGCGCGATCGCGAACCGTTCCCTGGATGACATCATCCAGTTCGGGCTGCACGAATTCCTGACCGAGATCATCAAACGCAATTATCAGATTGCGAACCTTTTGGGACAGGCCTATGGCTTTGCGCCGGTGGTCAATCAGGATGATTCGGCGGATGACACATCCGAACAGTAATGGCCGGTTCGCGCGCGAACCCATCCCCGACGCCATCCCCACAATCGAGGATACGCCGATGACCTATTGCGTTGCGCTGAAGCTGCATGAAGGCCTGGTCTTCCTGTCTGACACACGCACCAATGCCGGGGTCGACAACGTTTCCAAGGTCAAGAAGCTGTTCACCTGGCAGGCGCCGGGCGACCGCGCCATCGCCATTATGACCGCTGGCAATCTGGGCATCACCCAGGCGGTGATTTCTGAGCTCAATGAGGACCTCGACCGCCCGCCCCAGGGGGGACACAATCTCTTCACCGCCGAGAGCATGTTCGACGTGGCGCAGCTGGTCGGTGACAAGATGCGCATGGTGCAGCAGAGGTATGCCGACGGGCTCGCGGCGCGCGGTGTGGACTCCGGGGCATCGGTCATTGTTGGCGGGCAGAGACGCGGCGGGCCGCCAAGGCTCTTCCTGGTCTATGCAGCGGGCAACTTCATTGAGGCCGTTGATGACAGCCCCTACTTCCAGATCGGCGAGCACAAGTATGGTAAACCGATCATAGATCGCGTGATCACGCCGGAAACGCATATGCAGGACGGAATCATCTGTGCCCTGCTGTCGATGGACTCCACGATCCGGTCCAACCTGACTGTGGGCATGCCGCTCGATCTTGCCGTGCTCCGGGCCGATGCGCTCGACTTCGAGCAGCTGCGCCGCATTGAGGATGACGATCAGACCTTCCGGGAGTTTTCAGAGCGCTGGTCACAGGAATTGCGCGATGCCTTCGCGGTCATGCGGAAGATGGTCGTTTAGGCCGGTTTCCGGAATTCTGAGAATGGCCCGACAGGCGATTCAGCCGCCTTGGACGCCGACTTGATTCGATTTGAAGGGCATCTGGGCTGTCAGGAAAGCCGGGGTGCGTCGTGCCGGCGGCGGACGGGGTCTGCGCAAGGGGGCAGGCTGGTCCGACATGTCAGCGCGAGGCCAGGCCCCCGCGCCCCGTTCTTCGGATCGTTTACCATTATGGGTATTGATTCTATTATGAATAAATCTCCATGCGGGGAATTGGCGGGCCTGTTCTGTTGCAATTGGGTCGCGGTAACTGCAATAATTCAGCGCGCTTCCGAGTTTCTGAAAAACAGGGCTCGAAAGACGTGGGAAAACTGGTTAGGGAACAGGATGTACGGAAGAGCCGTATGTTCCTGCGGCCAGCGGGCAATCCTGCCTGCTCGGCACACAAAGGGGATTTGAATGAAGAAAACTCTCATGTGCGCGACAGCCGCAGCCGCCTTCGTGTCGGCCGGCCAATTCGCCCAGGCCGAGGACGAATGGTACGTTCGCGGCGATCTGCAATACGCGTTCGACGGCGTCGTAGATTATGACTCCGAAGATCCGGATGTTATTGGTAACCTTGCCGGTGACGGCGATGCTGAAGAGATATTCGGCGCCGGCCTTGGCCTCGGCTACGGTTTTGACAGCGGTTTCCGACTGGAGAGCGTTCTTGGCGGCAAGGTGGGTGACATCAACCCGGGCTCTTCATTCAACGGCACGCCGGTTGGCGCTGTTCAGGGCACCAATGAGCAGATCTTCCAGCTGACGGGCGACCAGGGCGTCATCTCGATTTACGACCTGATGGTCAACGGCATTTACGACTTCAACCGCGAAGGCCGTTTCCGCCCCTATCTCGGCGCGGGCATCGGCGCTGCCAAGGTGAAAGCCAAGGCGTCAAACCTGAACTCCGTGATTGTCGATACCGCAACCGCCTCGCTCGTGTCCGGCCCCGTGGCCGCCAACGGCTTCAGCGATTCTGAAACCGCATTCGCCTGGCAGGGCCTCGCGGGTGTTGGCATTGCGATGACGGACCGCCTAACGCTCGACCTGGGCTACAAGTATTACAACGTCGACGATCTTGACTTCGCCGGCCGTGATACTGCGGGCAATGTTGCCGTATACAACACCGACTACACCGACCACACGGCAACCGTGGGTCTGCGTTATGCGTTTGGTGCTGCGCCT
>CAZVES010000109.1:0-8709 GCA_964625835.1 uncultured Hyphomonadaceae bacterium | reverse complement strand
GCAGGATCGCATCGAGATTGTCGATGCTGGCGCGGTATTCAGAGAGCTGGTCGATAGGGGAGGTCATCTACTTCTTCTTCCCGCCCGGAAGTCCCGGCAGGCCGCCGCCGCCAGGGAGCCCGGGCAATCCGCCCGGCGCGCCGCCGAGCTTGGCGAGGTCGGCCGGGGTCATGCCCGCGCCCATTCCGCCGCCCATGGCGCCCATCAGGCCCTTCATGCCGCCGCGGCCCATCTTCTTCATCATGCCGCCCATCTGCTTGTGCATCTTCATCAGGCGGTTGACGTCCTGCACGCTGACGCCCGCGCCGGCGGCGATGCGCTTGCGGCGTGAGGCGTTCAACAGAGCGGGCTTGCGGCGCTCTTCCCGTGTCATGGAGAGAATGATGGCCTCCTGGCGGGCGAGCACCTTGTCGTCGAGATTGGCCGCGTCCATGGCAGCCTTGGCCTTCTTCGCGCCCGGCAGCATACCCATGATGCCGCCAAGCCCGCCCATCTTCTGCATCTGGCGCAGCTGGTCGGCGAGGTCTTCCAGATCAAACTCGCCCTTGCGCATCTTCTTCGCCATGCGCTCGGCTTTTTCCTGGTCGTAATTCTCCGCCGCCTTCTCAACCAGCGAAACAATATCGCCCTGACCAAGGATGCGGCCAGCAAGCCGCTTGGCGTCGAAGGCCTCGATGCCATCCAGCTTCTCGCTGACACCGAGGAATTTGATCGGCAGGCCCGTGACCGCGCGCATGGAGAGCGCCGCGCCGCCGCGCCCGTCGCCATCCATCCGGGTCAGGACAAGGCCCGTCAGTGGCAGGCGCTCATGGAAGCGCTTTGCGGTCTCCACCGCGTCCTGGCCGGTCAGGCTGTCGGCGACCAGCAACGTTTCCTGGGGCGAGGCGATGGTGGCGATCTCATCGGCCTCGTTCATCATCTGCTCGTCGAGCGTGGTGCGGCCCGCCGTGTCGAGGATGAGGACATCATATCCGCCGAGCTTGGCCGCCTGGATGGCGCGCCGGGCGATGTCTGCCGGAAGCTGACCCTTGACGATGGGCAGGGCCGTGACGCCGTCGCCGGCCTGGCCCGCGAGGATCGCGAGCTGTTCCATGGCCGCCGGGCGGCGCACGTCAAGGCTGGCGAGGAGGACCTTCTTCTTCTCGCGGCCCGCCAGGCGCAGGGCGAGCTTGCCGGTGGTGGTCGTCTTGCCCGATCCCTGCAGGCCCGCCATCATGATTACCGCCGGGGGGCTGTCGATCTTCAGCGTGGTGTCGGCGTCTTCCCCGCCAAGCATGTCCACCAGGCCATCATGGACGATCTTGACGACCTGCTGGCCGGGCTTGACCGAGCGGATGACCTCTTCGCCGACGGCGCGCTCGCGCACCTTCTCGATGAAATCCTTCACCACAGGCAGGGCGACATCGGCTTCCAGGAGCGCGACGCGGATCTCCCGCAGGGCGGCACTGACGTCCTTGTCCGACAGGGCGCCGCGCCCGGTCAG
This sequence comes from uncultured Hyphomonadaceae bacterium, assembly GCA_964625835.1. Taxonomy (GTDB): domain Bacteria; phylum Pseudomonadota; class Alphaproteobacteria; order Caulobacterales; family Hyphomonadaceae; genus UBA5336. The sequence goes on along the minus strand of CAZVES010000109.1, from coordinate 7,226 downwards.
TCCGTCAAATATGCCGCCAAGGCGGTCTGAGAGCGTGTCGAACATGGTCGACCTCCGATTGGCTTGGTCCTCTGGGTGTACCCCAGAGGTAAGCAGGCGATGGTGTATCCGCAAACGTGGATTGCCCCGCTGAGCGACACTTCGCCGGGCGGGGGGCCTCGTCGGTCTCTTGCCTCTTGTTCCAGGTCGGCCCACTGGGCCTTCGATGGAACGTGCTCAAGGCTGTTGTACCAATCAAAGCGCGCTGTTCATGCTGCGCGGATACCAACGCGTCCTAAAGCATGGGGGCTGTGGGAAATCAAGCCTTGCGGCCATGCTCCGTGGCGGCTTCAGCGGCCAGGTCTGCCGCGATCTCCAGGCGCTGCAGCGCCATTTCGGCCTCATCGCGGAGCATCGACAGCACAACGATGTCGGCCCAGCCGCCGCTGGCAAGCCGGTAATAGGACCGCAGGATACCCTCCTCGACGGCGCCGAGGCGCTTGACCGCACGCACGGCGGCGCCTGCATCCTTGGCCACGGACCAGCCGATGCGCCGGGCACCCCAGTCCAGCGCCCGCCGGATCAGGAGCGCCTGGCCGGCCTGGAAAACGCCTGTCCCGCGCATCTCCTCGGGGTGCCAGAAATTCGCAATCCGAAGCCGGCGGTGAGTCTTGCTGATCATTTCGAAGGCGACGACACCGGCGAAGGCCCCGTCGGACTTGCGGAAAGCTGTCCATGGCACGATCAATCCGCGCTTTTGCTGTTCGGCGACGTGTTCGGCATACTTGATGGAGGACTTTCCCGCAGGAATGTCGGGCATGTAAGCCCACATCGCCTCCACGGCGCCCGCTTGCTCAAGGTAGGGCACATGCTCAAGATGGAACGGCGCCAGCCGGAGAAGCTTGTTCTCGAGATTCGATGCGTCGAGTTGCATGCTATCCAGATTGGCAGAAATCAGGCCGGGCGCAATAACAAGGCGCTGGCCAATCGAAACGTGTCCACACTTTCATGGTGGCTTCAGGCCAGCGCGGCTTCAGCGGCGATCACGCGGGAGACGGCGTTGACCACGGCGCCGATACGCAATGAGGCTTGGATCTGTTCGCTGGTCATGCCGGCCTTGCGCAGTTCGGCCTCATGGGCGTCAAGGCACATACCGCAACCATTCACCGCAGAAACCGCCATGGAGAAGAGTTCGAAATCAGCCTTATCGATGCCTGGCGCGCCGATCACATTCATCCGCAGCTTGGCTGGCAGCGTGGTGTAGACTTCGTTCTTCACCAGGTGCGTGGCGCGGTAGTAGACATTGTTCATGCCCATGATCGCAGCCGCGGCCTTTGCGGCCTGGGCGGCCTCAGGGCTCAGCTTGCCTTCGGCTTCAGCGGTGACGGCCCGCACGACGTCAGTCTGGCCGACGGCAAAGGCGCAGGCAAGGTAGCAACCATACTTCTGCTGGTCTGTCAGTATGGTTTCATTCAGCAGGGAACCGAGATTGAGTTTCAGGTCCTTGGCATAGTCTGGCAGGGCAGACTTCAGTGTGTCGATGGACATGGGCGACTCCGGAATTGGTGTGCAGAAATCGAAACGCCGGCCTTCACGGCCGGCGTTTCTCGTTGATACGGATGCAGGTCAGGCGGCCAGCGTTTCACCGCCGACTGGGCGGTTGCAGGGGCAGAGCTCATCGGTCTGCAGGGCGTCGAGCACGCGCAGCGTGTCCTGGGGGTTGCGGCCCACATTCAGGTTGGTGACGTAGACGTGCTGGATCACGCCGTGGGGATCGACGACATAGGTGGCGCGGTAGGCCACGCCCTCTTCCGGATTGCGCACACCCAGGCCATCGACAAGCGAACCGTTGGTGTCGGCGAATTGCCAGATCGGCAGTTCCTTCAGGTCCTCGTGGTCGCGGCGCCAGGCCAGCTTTGTGAACTCATTGTCGGTTGAGCCGCCCATGACCACGGCGTCGCGATCGGCGAATTCCTCGCCAAGGCGTGCAAACTCGGCAATCTCCGTGGGGCAGACAAAGGTGAAGTCCTTCGGGTAGAAGAAGATAACCTTCCACTTGCCCTCGAAGCTTTCTTGGGTGACCGGCTCGAACGCGCTTTCGCCATTCTCTTCGTGCTGCATGAATTTCGGCTTTACGCCGGTGACTGTGAATTCGGGAAGCTTGTCGCCAATACCGAGCATGTGAAGTCTCCTGGGATGGGTGTTCTTGCGAGTGTTGGCCTGCCGCAATGGCAAGCGAGACCCGCGATATGTGGTGTAGCACGCAAACGGCAAATTGATATTTCGCAGATGCGGCATAAATTTTCCCTATGCATTTGCCCACGCTTAGACAGCTGCAGTTTCTCGATGCACTGGCCCGGGAAGGCTCATTTTCGCGCGCCGCGGAAAGCTGCCATGTGACGCAGCCGACCCTGTCATCGGCGATCAAGGAACTCGAGACCTTGCTCGGGGTCCAGTTGATCGAGCGCAAATCCCGCGGCGCCGACCTCAGCGCGGCAGGGGAGGAGGTTGCCCGGCGCGCGCGCCTCGTCCTGTCGGAGACGCAGGATCTCGTGGCTGCAGCCCATGAGGCCAGCCAGCCGCTGTCGGGGAGTTTCCGGCTCGGGGCCATTCCCACGGTGGCACCTTATGTCCTGCCTAAAATTCTTCCAATCCTGAGGCGAAATTATCCGGACCTGAAGCTCTTCCTGCGTGAGGACACAACAGAGCGCCTTCTGGATGGCGTGCGCGCGCGCGAACTTGACGCCGCCCTGATCGCCCTGCCCTGGGAGTCGCCAGGCATTGAAAGCGTGGCCCTTTGTGAAGACGAGTTTCTTTTCATTGCGCCGAAGTCCCATCCGCTGGCGCAAAAGAACGGCCTGGCGCCGGGCGATCTTTCTGGTGCCAATGTGTTGTTGCTCGACGATGGCCATTGCCTGCGCGACCATGCGCTGTCGGTGTGCGCGCTGCCATCGCGCGCTCGGTCAGAGGAGGTCTCGGCGACGTCGCTGCAGACCCTTGTTCATATGGTTGCTGGGGACTTGGGCGTGTCATTGGTCCCCCGGCTGGCTGCAGATGCGGGCGTGACCGCGGGCACTGACCTGGCCATGCGACCCTTTACAGAGCCGCTGATCGGGCGGGCCATTGGCGTAGCCTGGCGTTCCGGCTCTCCGCGAAAGGCCGAGGCCCTGATGATTGGCGATATCGTCAAGGAGGCCCTCGCTTAGCCGCCGGTTAAGGGATGGGTGCCATAGGGTGCGGTGCGGCAGGCGACTGCATCCTTATTCATCAAGAGCGTCAGGCATTCATGACATCCATCTCGTCCACAGGCGACCGGCGTCGGGCGCGGTTTGCGCCCGCCTGGCCCGCCCTTGTCTTCCTTGCAGTGGTTGCGCTGGCCCTCCTGTTTCCATCCGGCGTGTTCACGATCGACGAAGCCATCTACCTCGAAATGGCCCGGGCCATGGCGGAAACCGGCAGCCTGTCCCTCGCGAGCAATGGCGGCGTGGAGGACGCGCCGGCTCTGTTGCGACGCTTCACCCATGATGTGGGCGGGCAGGCCATGCCCCAGTACCCCAGCGGATATGCCCTCATCGCAGCGCCCTTTTACGCCGCATTCGGCTTGAACGGCCTCATCCTTCTGAATGCCCTTTCGGCGTGTGTGGCGGTCCTGCTCACCCGGCGGCTGGCGGGCCTCTTGTATGACGATGAAACCCTCGCCTGGCTGGCCGCGGGACTGCTGGCCGGTGCAACATTCATGTCCACCTATGCCTTTGGCGTCTGGCCCCACATGCTGCACCTTGCCCTGCTATTGTCGGGCATTGAGCGGGTTGTTTCCGGCCTCCGGTCCCGCCAGTCGCTCATGGTTGCGGCGGGCGGCGTGTTGCTGGGCCTGGCCGTGACCGTTCGCGTGGACGCCATCCTGGCCATTCTCGCGGTGCTGACCTGGCTGCGCCTGTTCGGCGCGCCATCGCAGCGCGGTGTGGCCCTTGTGTTCATTGCGGGACTGGTGCCGGGGCTGCTTCTGGCCAGCGTTCTCAACCACCTGAAGTTTGGCGTGTTCCTGCCTGTCGCCTACGCGCCAGCCGGTGAGACCACCCTGGCGGCGCGCTACCTGCCGCACATGGCGGTTGCGTCCATCGCCCTGGCCGTCCTGATGCTGGTGGATGTGTCGCGTGACTGGGCCGGAAAATTCGCGCGCCGGGCGACCAGCTACCCTGTATCCCTCATTCTTGGCGGGTTTGCACTGCTGATGGTTCTTCTGATCGCGCCCCTGCGGACCTGGGTCTTCAACACGGGCGTGCTCGTGTTTGACCTCCAACTCGTTGACCCGGACCTGCATAGTGATGGCATGTCCTATGACGCGCTCGGGCTGAAGACATTTGGCGGCCTCAACAAGGCGGCTCTCGTTCAGTCCGTTCCCTTTGTGGTGTTGTCGCTCATCGCTCTGGCGGAGGTCTGGGAGGGTCGCTGCCTGAAGGCTCACACGCTCTGCTTTGCGGTGGTGGCGGCCTTTACGCTCTTCTATGGCCTGAACCAGTGGCATGGCGGGCTGTCCTACAACATGCGTTATTTCATACCGTGCCTTCCCATGTTCGCCATCCTGTCGGCGGTCGGGCTGCGGCGACTGGCGGGCAATGGCAGGGTCTTCAGCCGGCCTGTCAGCAGGGCGCTTCTGGTTGGGGTGGGCCTCGGCCTTGCGATGGTGGCGCTGTCGCCGCGAGTGCCGGATTTTTCGGCCCTGATGGCGTATTACGTCCCGCTGGCAGTGGCCATGGTCCTGGCCGGACTGGTTTGTGCCAGGCTCTGGCGCCCTGGCCGGAGCGGGGTGCCTGCCATGGCGGCGGGGGGCGTTGCGATCGGATTGTCGGCGATCCTGTCATTGCAGGACTTCGGGCAGCTCACCCGGACAGTGGCCAGCCAGGATGCCTTCGCAGCGCGCTATGACGCCAGCATCCCATCCGGCGCCCTGGTCGTGACCTATTCCGAGCGTTGGATGATCGATGCGAGCGCCGGCGGGGCCCATATTGTCAATCCGCGCGGCAAGGTCGAGCTCGACGCGGTCAGCTCAGCTTTCATCTTGGCCGGGCGGTGCGTGATCGCCCATGGCGAGGTTGCCCGCGCCGAGCTCGATCCCGACTCCAGCCTCAGCTGGCGCGCCATTGAGCAGGGCCCGGAAGATGAAGTCCTTGGCCCGCTATATTTTCTCCAGAGCGAAAGCCGGGCCTGCAATTGATGAACTGACCCCTTGCGGGGCGCCCGCCCCCGGCGCATTCGTTTGCGGACTTGCAGACAGCCGGACACGACGACTTGAACCAACGCGAAAGACGCATCTCCACCTTTGCCAGGCGTGGTGGCCGGAAGCTTTCCAACCGCCAGGCTGGGCTGATCGAGCACTTGCTGCCGGAAATCGCAGTGCCGGATGCCGCGCCGGCCGCCCTTGATCCGGCAATTCTGTTTGGTGAGCGCGCTGACGAGGTCTGGCTCGAGATCGGCTTTGGCGGCGCAGAGCACCTGGTCGAGCAGGCGAGGCGCAACCGCGATGTGGGCATCATCGGGTGTGAACCCTTCATGGACGGCGTGGCAAAAGCGCTGACGGTGATCGATGAGCAAGGCCTCGGGAACCTGCGCCTCCACATGGGTGATGCGCGGGACGTCATAGACCGGCTTGAACCGGCCTGCCTGTCGCGCGTGTTCATCCTTTTCCCCGACCCCTGGCCCAAGAAGCGTCAGCAGAAGCGGCGCCTTGTGCAGCCCGAATTCCTGGCAGACTTGGCCCGAACACTGCGCCCGCAAGCGCAGGTGCGTTTCGCCACCGACGTGCGCTCCTATGCCGATGACGCCCTTTGTGCTTTCCTGGAAGACGGCCGCTATCACTGGCAGGCCGCAAAGGCTGATGACTGGCGCACCCCACCCGCCGACCATGTCCGGACCCGCTATGAATCCAAGCGCCTCGGCGACATCGCTCCGGCCTGGTTTGATTTTCTGTACAGTCCGGGTTGAATTTACTGCGGATGCCAGCTTCAATTGCCATCCAAGTGCTGGAGGCATTCATGGTTTCAATGATCAGGGCATTCGCCGGTGCCGCCTTGGCGATCGGACTTTGTGTTGCGCAGGCAGAGGCAGAGATCACCACGGAGCTCTATTCGTCATTCGCCGCCGCTTATGAAACCGATGACGCGGAGGCAAAACGAAGCGCAGCAGAATCCATGGCCGCAGCTGCGATGGACCAGCCAGAGCACCCGCAGGCGGCCTTGATCGCTTTCGAGGCCGCATGGGGCTTTTGCCGCATCGAAGACTGTGAATCAGGGCGCGATGCCGCCGCCTTTGCGTTGCAGCAGCCCCCTACGGATGGCTATCCGGTTATGGGCGAGCGCGAGATGCTGATGGCCTATATAGATTGGCGCACCAATCCGAAGCGAGCCACCCGCAGGGCATTGGATGACGCCCTCGAAGTGGTCGAGCGCCTGCCTGCCAGCACCGTCAGCTTGTCCATCTTCACCATGCGCATGCAAGCTGATGTCAACAAGAAGGATTGGTTGGACCTGCGGGAGAGCGCCGGTTCTATGGCGCGGCATCTGGAGCCTGTGAACGCTGTACTGCCGCACTTCTGGGCTCAGGCTGCGCTCAATGAGCAAATCGCCGACTTCAACCGGAACCAGGAGCGACGTGTGGAGCCGCGACTGGCCCATCTGCAGGGCAAGCTCGCGCTCGCGCTTGAACAGGCTGATCCCGCCTTGATCGAGACGGTTGAGGACACGCGGTGGCGCATTGAAGCCTGGCGCACGGCGATCAATGCCTATTTTCTCTCCAAGCCCGGGGAACGCCCGACACCGGAAAGCTCGATCAACGCCATCTTGGAGCAGTATCCCGATCATCCGAACCCGCCCGGGGAGGAAAGCGACTCATCTGATCAGGATGAAAGGCCCTTTTGCGACGGCTCGTTCGACATGACTCCTCCGATTCGCTATTCCGGTCGCCAGGCGCGCCGCGGTCGGTTCGGATCTGTTTATGCGCGTTTGAGCGTTGAGGACGGGCTTGTCTCGGATGTCGAGATCCTGGCCTCCGTGCCTCTGGAGGAGTTTCGGGACCAGGCCTCTAAGGCGATCGCGCAATGGCGTTGGATCGCGGCCGACGACCAGCCTGAGCCGGACTGCAAAATGTCATACAGCAACATCGTCCTACCCATCATCTTCTCTCTTGATTAAATACTGCCGCGCCTGTCACACCAATTTCACTTGACGTTCGGGTAGGTCTGTGTGCCTATT
>CAZVES010000108.1:0-8731 GCA_964625835.1 uncultured Hyphomonadaceae bacterium | reverse complement strand
TGCACATCAACCTCCACAAGACCTTCTCCACGCCCCATGGCGGCGGCGGGCCCGGTTCTGGCCCCACGGTGCTTTCCGAGGCGCTTGCGCCCTTTGCGCCAGTCCCCTTCGTCGTCTGCGATGAGGACGGAACCTTCTCGCTTGTGGAGGAAGACCGGCGCGAGGCGGTGCAGAGCTTTGGCCGCATGGTCGCCTTCCACGGCCAGATGGGCATGTTCGTGCGGGCGCTGACCTATATGCTGAGCCATGGCGCTGATGGCCTGAAACAGGCCGCAGAGGATGCGGTGCTGAACGCCAATTACATCCAGGCGCGGATGAAGTCGGTGATGACACCGGCCTTTGAGGGCTATTGCATGCACGAGGCGCTCTTCTCCGATGAGTTCACCGCCGAGGGCATCGAGACCATCGACATTGCCAAGGCGCTGATCGATGAGGGCTACCACCCGATGACCATGTACTTCCCGCTGGTGGTGCATGGGGCCATGCTGGTCGAGCCGACGGAAACCGAAAGCCGCGCCGAACTCGACCGGTTCTGCGACGCTCTGGAGGGCATTGCGCGTCGCGCTGCGGAGGGCGATCAGGGCCTGAAGTCCACCCCGCACCACGCCCCGCTCAGGCGCCTTGACGAGACCCGCGCAGCCCGCAAGCCGATCCTGAAATGGACTGTGCCGGCTGAAGGAGCTGCGGTGGCGGCGGAGTAGGCCTCTACCAGATCCGTGCGGCGACCGGTGCCGGGCGCGGCGGGATCGTCGCGCCTGAGAATGTCGATCTGCGCCAGGCCGTGAAGGCGCCCATGAGCGGGCGTTCCACGAGGTTATACGTCAGGCCTGCAACCGCAAGCGCAGCGGGTAAGGCCACAAGGGCGAACCATGGCCCTGCAGCAAGGCCCGGCAGCAGCCTGCCGATCGCGACCAGGACCAGTATGTGGCTGAGATAGAGGGCGTAGGACCAGTCGCCGAGGACCGACAGTCCCTTGGGGACCGGCATCCTGCCTTCAACATCGAGGCTGGCCAGGGCATAGACCAGGAGTGCGCAGGGCGGGCCGAAGACGAGGACGCGCCCCCACTCCAGCACGAAGGTCGACCAGTTCTCGCCGCTGACGAGACTGAACTGGTGCCCCTGGACCGCGATCCATCCGCCTTCCAGCGCGCCTGTCTGGTCTGCTGGCAGGGTGAGCACGAGGGCGGCGACCAGCCATGCAACCGCCAGCAGGGCCAGCAATCGCGGCGCAATTCGCCGTCCTGAACACACGGCCAGGCCTGCAAAGGCTCCGGCGATGAACTCCAGCGTCATGGGGTGCGCGACAAGAGCCGGTAGCGAAACCGCAAGCGGGCGGGAATATCCGGCAAGGGCAAAGCCGATGACCAGTCCCGCCCAGGCCAGCAGGAACACCCACAGCCAGCGGCGCGCGAGCAGGAGCGTCAGCGCAAACATAGCGTAGAAATACATCTCATGAACGAGGGTCCAGCCAACACCGAGTACGGGATAACCGTCCTGGGGAAGGAGCAGGAAGGATTTCGCCAGGTATTCCGGCACGCTGGTGGCGCCGGCAAGGTCGGCCCAGCCGCCATCGCCTGTGTTCACGGCACCATAGGTGACCAGCATGTAGGCGGTCATGGCGCCGGCAAACAGCCACCAGATCGGATAGATGCGCACCGAACGCGACAGCAGGAAAATCCCACTCGCGCCGGCGCCGCGCTGGCCCGAACCCGTCACCAGGACCATGATGAAACCGGAGATGACGAAGAACAGGTCCACGCCGGCATAGCCGTTCTCAAGGATCGGCCAGGCGGCAAGTGCCCTTGGCTCACCGGCAAGGTCTGCAACCGCGTCAGCCTGGACGGCGCGGATGTGAAATCCGACAACCATGAGCGCTGCCAATGCGCGCAGCATCTGGATCGATTGCAGTTTCATGGAGCAGGGCTCCCCCGCGCGGCTGAGGGTGGATTAAATTTCAACCATTTCACCCACATGATGTTAGCCATAACGCCTTAGTCTTGCCAAACACACCGAACAGCTTGCCCGGAGCACTGGCCGCATGCTCTTTCTTGCCCATATCAGCACCATGTCAAATTCGCCCGATCCTATTGGTCCCAGACAGCCCCAGCCCTTGGTTGGCCAGCCTATCGCCTCTATGGGGCAGGGTATGCGTACACTCATCCGTCAGCTTTTTGCCCTTCTTGGGCTGTTCTTCATCATCATTGGCGTCCCAATTGCCATTCTTACGCCGTTTCCCTTTGTGCCGATCGGCTTGCCGGTGGTGATAATTGGCGTGGTCCTGCTCGGGCGTAATTCCCTGTGGGGCCGGCGCTGGATGGAAAGCGTTCTGGAGCGCCATCCGAGGGTGGAAAAATTTGCGCCGAACTGGCTGATGAAGGCTGTGTTCGGTCGTGACAAGAAGCCGGACCTGACGGACTGACCAGGGCACGGGCCGGATCCGGAGCGCAGACCCAGCCTAATGACAAAGCTCCACATGTTGACGGTTGAACCCGGCGCGAAATTCAGCACATCTGACAGTCATGGCCCGTCCCCCACTTCTCACTCTTTCCGGCGTCGAGCTGTCCTTCGGGGGCCGGCCGCTTTTCGAGGGCGTGGAGTTTCCCCTGTCAAAGGGCGAGCGCTGCGCCCTTGTCGGCCGCAATGGGGCCGGCAAGTCGACACTGATGAAGCTTGTGGCCGGCTGGATCGAGCCCGATGCCGGGGAAATCTGGATGCAGCCGGGCAGCGTGGCGGCCTTTGTGGCCCAGGAGCCGGACTTCTCACGCTTCGAAACCGTTCTGGATTTTGTGGCCGAAGGGCTGGATGACCGCTTCCGGGCCGAGGCAGAGCTCACCGAAACCGGGCTTGATCCCGGGGCAGACCCGGCGCGCCTTTCCGGCGGGCAGCTGCGCCGGGCGGCGATTGCGCGCGGTTTCGCCCATGACCCGGACATCCTGCTGATGGACGAGCCGACCAACCACCTCGACATTGCCACCATCCAGGCGCTGGAAGAGCGGCTCAATGCCTTTCGCGGTGCAGCTCTGATTGTTTCCCACGACCGGGCGTTTCTTGAAGCGGTGTCGACCAACACGCTCTGGCTGCGCCAGGGCAGGGTGCTGAAAAGCCCGGAGGGCTATGGCGCCTTCGAGGCCTGGGCCGAAGGGATCGAGGCGGAGGAGGAAAAGGCCCTGGCGCGGATGCAGACCCAGCTGAAAGGGGAGCACCGCTGGCTGGCGCGGGGAGTGACCGGGCGGCGCCGGCGCAACCAGGGGCGATTGACCAAGCTGAAGGAGATGCGCGCAAAGGCGGCCGAACTGCGCGCCGGCCTGAATGAAAACCGCTCTGCTGCAGACATGGCGGCCGAAAGCGGCGACGTGATGAGTCGCAAGGTGATCGAGGCGCGGGGGTTGTCGAAATCCTTCACACGGCCCGATGGTGAGTCCCTGCCCATCGTGAAGGGGCTCAGCCTGAAAATCCTGCGCGGTGACCGCATCGGCCTTGTCGGGCCCAACGGGATTGGCAAGACAACGCTGCTCAGGCTGCTGCTCGGAGAGATCGAGCCCGATGCTGGGAGCGTGAAGGTCGCCAAGGCGATCAGGGTGATCTATCTCGACCAGACGCGCGAAACCCTCCGTCCGAAAGACACGCTCTGGGAAACCCTGGCGCCGAATGGCGGTGACCACATCATGGTGCAGGGCAAGTCGCGACATGTGGCGGGCTATGCAAAGGATTTCCTGTTCGATCCCAGCCAGCTGCGCCAGCCCGTATCGGCCCTTTCAGGCGGTGAGCGCAACCGGCTGACTCTGGCCGTGGCGCTGGCCCAGCCCTGCGACCTGCTCGTCCTTGACGAGCCGACCAATGACCTCGACATGCAGACGCTCGACCTGCTGGAGGACATGCTGGCGAATTATGAGGGCACGCTGATGCTGGTCTCCCATGACCGCGCCTTCCTGGACGGGACGGTGACATCCTGCCTTGTGCCGCGCGGTGGCGGAGACTGGGTGCTGGTGCCCGGCGGCTGGAGCGATGCGGTGCGCCAGGTGCCGAGCCTTGGCCACGCGGCGACGACGCAGCCCGCTGCCCAAAAGCCATTACGGGGCAGCGCGGCCAGGCCAGGTCCCGCAAAAACGCCGACCAAGCTCTCATTCAAGGATGAGCACAGGCTCAAGGAAATCGACGAAGGCCTGCCCCGCATTGCCGCCCGGATCGAGACGATCGAGGCCGAGATGGCCGATCCATCCCTGTTCGAGCGCGACCCGCAGGGCTTCACAGACCGGGCGCGCCAACTGGAAGAGCTGCGCGCCGAACAGGCGCAGATGGAGGATGACTGGCTGGAAATAGAAGCCCGACGTGAGCAATTGAAAGTATAGTTTCAACAGGCCCTTAACAGGGTCTGTGAGACACACCGCGAATGATGACGTGCTCGACCAGTCTTGGGGCTCTGGCGCTGGCTCTTGCCGCGATGGCCCAGGCGCAGCCCGCGGCAGGCCAGGCCGCCGATTCCGTAGAGGTGAACACCTACCGCTTTGGCGGCACGTATGCGCGCGTGGCGGCTGAGACACCGGCCGTGTGCGCCGCCTTGTGCAATGAAGAACATGTCTGCGAAGCCTGGAGCCACGCCGCGCGAACCCTGCAGGGGCCGCCCATGTGCGAGTTGAAATCCGTGCACGGGCGCGCCGAGACGCGTCCGGGGTATACATCCGGCATTGCCGGTTTTCACCAGGTCGGCGCCCTGCGCAATGAGCTTGGCGCCAGCGCCCAGCCCGACCGGCGCGCCACCGCGGTGCTGGGCCCGGGTGCGCGCAGCCAGGCAGTCGGCGAAACCTACCGTCCGGTGAGCGAGGGGATCGAAGTCGATGAGCTGTTGGGGGCGTCCAATCGCGCTCTCGCGCCGCCCGCGCGCCAGCCAGCCCGCGCGTCGTCTCCGGCCCGCGTCCAGGCTGATCCCTATGCGCCCAAAAGCGTGCGCGTCAGTACCGGTCTGTCGGGAAAACTGTCCTCTGGCGCCAGCAGCGACCAGGCACCGTCCAATCAGTATTCGCCCCCGCCTTCGAGGCGGATGGGTGCAAGTGCTCCCGGTTCCTCAAGCTCCAGCTCCGGAAGCGGCCAGATGATCCAGGCCCGTCCGACCACGAACACCAAGCCGGCAAACTTCTACGAAGACGACTAGCAGGTTCTAAATATCTAGTCCTTGCGGATGTCTCGTTGCCGGCCGGGCTGGAATTGCCTCAGGCCGCTGCAGGTGGAGGTTCGGCTTCTGAGATCGCGTTGGCGATCTCGTCCACCAGGCTCAGCCTGCGGGGTGGTTTCTCGATGATTGAGCGAAAGCCCGCCGCAATGGCGCGGGCGCGCACGTCGGCCGTAAGGCAGGCGGTGATCAAAATGGCAGGGGCATTGCGGCCCGCCCTGCGCAGGGCCTCAAGCACCTGAACGCCATCCTGGCCCGGCAGGCGGAAATCAATGAGGAAACAGTCCGCATCCGGAAGGGCATCGACTGACAGAAGGTCCAGTCCCGTTTCAAACAGGTCCACCGCATAGCCGCGTGTGCGAAGAAGGAGCGCCAGGGATTTGCGCACGGCTTCGCTGTCTTCCACCACGACAATGCGGTTTCGTACAGAGAGGGCAGCCTCAGCCGTCATAATCGCGTGACTCGTTTCCATGGCATAGTCACAGGAATATGGGTGCGCACGGCCGATGCGTCTTTAGGTAGATATCCCTAAAACCCTATCAGACTGAAAGTTTTACCGGGTTTGAGCCCGCTGCGGGCGATCAGTCGTCAAATCCCATGCCGGCGGCAAAGGCCAGGCGCAGGGCCGATGACAGGCTGTTGACCTCAAGCTTCTCCATCACATGGGAGCGGTGGATTTCCACCGTGCGCGGGGAGATCGACAGCCGATGTGCGATGGCCTTGTTGGTGAGCCCCTGCACGAGGCCCTCAAGGACTTCGTGTTCCCGGTCGGTGAGTGCCGACAGGCGCGATTTGGCCTCCCCGGCCAGCTGTTGGCGCATTTCCCGGCTTTCGACTTTCTCAAAAGCAGTCCCGATGACGTCCAGCAGCTTGGACTTCTCATAAGGTTTCTCAACGAAATCGACGGCGCCGCCCTTCATGGCGGCAACAGCCACGGACACATCGCCGTGGCCCGTGAGAACGACGACCGGCATATCCACGCCGAGCTCGCCAAGTTCTGCCAGCACGGTCAGCCCGTCCTTGTGGGGCATCTGCACGTCAAGCAGGATGCAGCCGGGGTCTGCGGTTTCCACAATGTCAAGAAATGTCACGCCATCGGCATAGGTTTGCACGCGGTAGCCCGCCGCGCGCAGCATGAAGCTGGCGGAATGACGAATGGCATCGTCATCGTCGACCAGATGGACAAGCTGGCGGTCAGACATCTTCGGGGTCCTCTTCGGTGATCGGAAGGGTGAAGCGGAAACAGGTTCCTCCGGCCCCTGTCGTTTCGGCGTAAATCCTGCCGCCATGGGCATCGATGATCGTCTGGCAGATCGATAGTCCCAATCCCATACCGGAGGTTTTCGATGTCGTGAACGGGCGGAACAGCTGACTGGCGATTTCGGGCTCGATTCCGGGCCCATTGTCGCAGATCGAGATGGCTGCGTGGCCTTCCGGTGTGCGTTCGGCCTCGATTTCGATCTCGGCACCGGCCAGATCGGCCAGCGCCTCGAAGGCGTTGCGCAGGAGGTTGATGACCACTTGCTGTATCTGGATCGGATCGACCGACACATACTTGATCGAGGGATCGACCACGCAGGTGATCTTCACCGTGTCGCTGGCGGTGCCGATCCGCGCCAGGGAGACCGCATCGTTCAGCAAGGGACGCAGCGGGGTCGCTCGGGCGGAAATCTCCCCCCGGGCCACATAGTCGCGCAGTTTGCGCACGATCTTGCCCGCCCGAACGGACTGCTTGGCCGCCTCGTCCATGGCCTCCTGGACCATGGCGAGGCCCTCCGCGTCTGGCGCGTCCAGTATGTCACGCCCGGCTTCGAGATAATTCGCGATGGCGGTCAGCGGCTGGTTCAGTTCATGGGCCAGGGCCGAGGCCATGGTGCCCACGGCGCTCATGCGGGAGAAGTGGACGAGTTCGGCCTGCATTTCGCGCATGCGCAGCTCCGATTGCTGCTTTTCGGTCAGGTCGCGCAGGAAGCCGGTATAGATCGACGTATCGCCGATCTTGGCCTCGCCGATCTTAAGGTCGATGGGAAATTCCGTGCCATTGGCCTTCCTGGCCATGACCACCCGGCCAATGCCGATGATTCGCGGCTTTTGGGTCTCCTCATAGCGCGACATGTAGGCGTCATGGAGGTCAGCGTCCCGGCTCGTCATGAGGATCGAGACATGCTTGCCGATACTTTCGGCTTCGGAATAGCCGAACAGTTCGCGCGCGGCCTTGCTGAACTGCAGGATGGTACCGGCCTGGTTGATGATGATCATCGCATCGGGAACAGATTCCAGGATCGAGGCGAGGTGAAGCTGCAACGCCTCCAGTGTCTGGATCGATTCCAGAGATGCAGGCCTTGAGCCGATCATCGGTCCTCTCCCGGGGTGCCATCAGGTGTAAACCTGTGTGGACAGGACCGTAAGTCGATTGGCGACGCGCCTAAAGACTTATCAACCGGGCGTCGCGCTCACCTGAGTATTGCACACGGCAGGCGAGTGCTTTCCAGCTCCCATGGGCGGCCAGCAGGACGCCGAGCAGGGCGAGGCCGCATCCCCAGCAATGGGGCTCGAACAGCCAGAAGCCGGCGTCATTGGCGGCGGTGGCACCATTGCGGCACCAGTAGGCCGCCATCGGGTCGACGGTGCCCAGATGATGCATCGCCTTGGCGGTGCCGATCAGGAAAAGCCCCAGTCCGAGGGCGATTTGCGCAAGCCGGGTCATGCGGCGTCTCCGTGATGGTCTGCGTCGCTTTTGCCGCACCGAGCAGGCGGGTTCCATAGGGGGTTGCCCTTATTCAGGGGCACAGCACCGATGGCTAGTTTTGGCCCAACACTGGCAAAGGAGAGGGGTGTCCATCGTGTCGACGATGACTTCATCACCAACAACACCGCTTAAGAACAACATCAGCATCCTTGGTGTTGGCGGCCTGTTGGTGCTGGTCCTGTTGTGGGCCGTTTTTGCTGCCGCCAATCCCGGCGACATGCTCATGGGTGTGCATGCCTGGCTCTTTGCCGGCCTGCTGGGTTCCTTCATCATTGGCTTGTTCATGTGGGGCGGGTCGGTGCAGAACCGGCTGGTCTTCGATCAGACCAAGTATGAGGACAACCTGATCAAGTGGGGCGTGGGCGTTTCCATGTTCTGGGGGCTGGTCGGCTTCCTTGTGGGCATCGTCATCGCCCTGCAGCTGACATGGCCGAACATCTTCTACTTCCCCGAGATTGGCTGGCTGAACTTTGGCCGCCTGCGCCCGCTGCACACCAGCGCGGTGATTTTCGCATTTGGCGGCAATGTGCTGCTGGCGACGAGCTTCTATGTGGTTCAGCGGACCTGCCGCACGCGGCTTGCAGGCGGCATGTGGCCCTGGTTCGTCTTCTGGGGCTACCAGATCTTCATCGTCATGGCGGCCACCGGATACGTTCTCGGCATCACCCAGTCGAAGGAATATGCCGAGCCTGAATGGTATGTGGACCTCTGGCTGACGATCGTCTGGGTCGCCTATCTCCTCGTCTTCCTCGGCACGATCTGGAAGCGCAAGGAGCCGCATATCTATGTGGCCAACTGGTTCTACCTGTCCTTCA
>CAZVES010000107.1:5839-8795 GCA_964625835.1 uncultured Hyphomonadaceae bacterium | reverse complement strand
GCGCCTATCGCCGCGCGCGCAGGGCTGTGGCGAGGGTGCCATCGTCGAGGTGGTCCAGCTCCCCGCCCACCGGCAGGCCATGGGCGAGGCGCGAGACCGTCACACCGGCCGGTTCGAGCTGTTCGGCGATGTAGTGGGCGGTGGTCTGGCCATCGACGGTGGCATTCAGCGCCAGGATCACTTCCCTGAACGGGCCGCCGGTCACCCGGTCCACCAGTTTTGCGATGGACAGGTCCTCCGGGCTGATCCCGTCCAGTGCTGACAGCACGCCGCCAAGGACATGGTAGCGCCCGCGAAACGCCCCGGCCCGCTCCAGCGCCCAGAGGTCGGGCACGTCCTCGACCACACACAGGGTTGTCTCGTCGCGGCCCTGCGCGCGGCACACCGCGCAGGGTTGCACCGTGTCGAAGTTTCCGCAGATCTGACAGACTTCGATCTTGCTTGCCGCCTCGCTGAGCGCGTCGGCCAATGGCACGAGCAAGCCGTCCCGGCGCTTGAGGAGATGCAAGGCCACGCGCCGCGCCGAGCGGGGCCCGAGGCCCGGCAGCTTGGCGATCAGCTCGATCATGCGGAGGATTTCAGGGCCAGCGACTCGGTCTGTCATGGGCGGCAATGTCGCGCGCGGGGCGGGGAAAGCAAGGGTAGAGGCAAGGGCGCGCTTGCGAACTCGCTTTTATGCGCATAATCTGTACGTATAGCTTTGGAGTCTCAAATGCCCCAAACCGCGCGTCGCAAACGCCTCAACATCACCGTTCGCGAAGACATCATCGAAGAAGCAAAGGCCCACGGCCTGAACATATCCGAGACGGCAGAAGCGGGCTTGGTCGCCGCGCTCAAAAAAGCGAAAGAGGAAGCCTGGCTCCGCGACAATGCCGATGCGATCAAGGCCCACAATGAGCGGATTGAGCGCGATGGACCGCTGCTGAAGCCGATCTGGGCGAGGAAGTAGTGGCACGGTTTGATGTCTACCAATTCCAAGCGCAGAGTGTTCCTCTCGTTCTTGATGCCCAGGCAACGTTGCTTTCAAGCCTTTCGAGCCGTGTGGTGATCCCCCTTGTGCCGACACAGCTGGCGAGACGTGAACAATTTCCCAGACTGAAACCAACGGTTATGATCGATGACGCGCCATACACTCTGATCACCACCGATCTTTCGGTTTTGTCCCAACGCGATCTCGGTGCTTTCGTTGAGAACATCGAAGCCCGCCATGGCGATGACATCCTCGCCGCGCTGGATTTTCTGTTTTCAGGCTTTTGACGCAGGATCAGGCCCCCGGCCCGATCACGAAGAACTCACCCCGGCTCCAGACGCCCATCGTGTCCGAGCCGTCGGGGTTGGCCACGGCATGGGCTGCCAGTTCGTAGAAGGCCGGCCGGGTGAGCTTCGCCTCCAGCCGCCCGCGCACATGGACATAAGGTGAGGGCTCGAGCGTTTCCGGATCGGTCTCCACGCGCAAAGGATGCTCCGCGCCCGCCACCGTCCCGTCATTCACATTGGTCGTGAACACCAGCGACTGGTCGGCCTCGCCGGGGCGCACCACGTCCACGCGGATAGCGAGAAAAGGCGCATCCTCCACATGCACGACGACCTTCTCATAGGGCGTGACCAGCCAGGTCGAGCCATCCTCATCCTTGCGTAATATGGTGGAAAAAAGCCGCACCAGCTTTTCACGTCCGATCCGCGTGCCCTCATGCCACCAGCTGCCGTCGGCGCGGATTTCCATGCCGATATCGCCGCAATTGTCGGGGTTCCACAGGTGCACCGGCGGCAGTTTCGAGGCGTCCTTCGGGTCTGGCACGATTTCGGCCAGCACCTGCTCCAGGCCCGGGATGGAATTGTCACTGGATTTCATGACCCGCTCCGCCATAGTCTCAACACAAGGCAGGCGATAACCTGCAGTAAACAAACATAGTCCCGGCACGGCGCATGCACACCGCGCCAGACCCGCGCATCAAGGATCCCGCGACCCCATGACCGACCAGAGCCCTGACATCGTCGCCGAAGCCGAAGCCGCCGTCGACGCCCTCGCCGGGGTGAAAACGGAGATCGGCAAGGCTGTCTTCGGCCAGGAGCGCGTGGTGGAACTTTCGCTTTGCGCGGTGCTGGCGGGCGGGCATGCCCTGCTCATCGGCGCGCCGGGCCTGGCCAAGACACGGCTGGTCACCGCCATGAGCACGGCGCTCGGCCTGCAGGGCGCGCGCATCCAGTTCACGCCGGACCTGATGCCCTCGGACATTCTCGGCTCCGAGGTGTTGGACGAGTCCGCCGATGGCCAGCGAAGCTTCCGATTCCTTAAAGGCCCGATCTTCACCCAGCTTCTCATGGCCGACGAGATCAACCGCGCCAGCCCGCGCACCCAGTCAGCCCTTCTCCAGGCCATGCAGGAGCGCCATGTCACCGTGGCTGGCGTGCGCCACGACCTGCCCGCGCCCTTCCATGTGCTGGCCACGCAAAACCCGATCGAGCAGGAAGGCACCTACCCCCTGCCCGAAGCCCAACTCGACCGGTTCTTGCTCAAGATCGACGTGACTTATCCGGACCTCGACGTGGAACGCCAGATCCTGGTTTCCACGACCGGCGGGGCGGAAGCGGAAGTGCAGCCTGCCCTCGACGCGGGCCGGCTCATCGCGCTGCAGGCGCTGGTGCGCAAGATGCCCGTCGGCGAGAAGGTGCTCGACGTGATCCTCAAACTGGTCCGCGAAGCCCGCCCCGAGCAGACCAGCGATGACCGCGTGCGCTCCCTGGTCGACTGGGGCCCCAGCCCACGCGCCGGACAGGCGCTGATGCTCGCCGCACGCGCCCGCGCCCTGCTACGCGGCCGCCTCGCGCCCAGCCTGGAAGACGTCGAAGCCCTCGCCGAACCCGCCCTCGGCCACCGCATGGCCATGCGCTACGACCCGACCGGCAAGGCCCCAAGCCTCGCCGCGCTGATCGAAGACTTGGCGAGGAAGGCGGC
>CAZVES010000107.1:0-5739 GCA_964625835.1 uncultured Hyphomonadaceae bacterium | reverse complement strand
ATGACTGACCTCGCCGCCCTTCGCTCCGAGGCTGAGATCATTGCCTCTTCCCTGCCGGGGCTTGGTTTCAAGTCGACCGAGAGCCAGGCGCCCCATGTCGGCTCGGCCGGGCGGCGCAAGGCCGGTACGGGCGAGCATTACTGGCAGCACAGGCGCTATGCCAAGGAGGATGACTCCTCGCGCGTGGACTGGCGCCGCTCGGCCCGGGGCGATGATCTCTATGTCAAGGAAACCGAGCTGGAGACGGCGCGCACGGCGCTTTTCTGGTGCGATCCCCATCCCGGCTTTGACTGGCGCGGCGGGGAGGACCGGCGCACCAAGGCCGACGAGGCGCGCATCATCATGATGGCACTTGGCACGCTCCTCTCGCGCGATGGCGACCGCATCGGCGTACTTGGCTCTGGCCGCACGCCCTCTTTCGGCAAAAAAGCGGTCGACCGGCTGGCCGAAGACCTCGCCACCGACCAGTCCGGCGGCTTCCCCAGCCCGCCGCGCGGGGCCGCCTTCGCCGTGATCGCCAGCGATTTCTACGACCCCGTCACCGAATGGGAAGCGCGCCTGACCCCGCTCGCCCACACCTGCAGGGAGGGCGTGCTGCTGGCCGTGGCCGATCCGACGGAAGTGGATTTTCCCTTCGAGGGCCGCGTGCGCCTTGGCCGTCCCGGAGAGGCGCTGCGCCGCATTCTCGGCCGGGCCGAAACCCTGCGCGAGGAATACAAACGCAAGTTCCGCGAGAACCGTGAAGGCTTGCAGGCGCTGGCCGACCGTCTCGGCTGGCGGCTGGTGCAGCACACCACCGGCGATGTGCCCCTGAAGGGTGCGGCCAAGCTGAAAGGCGCCATGGAGAGTTTCGGAGGCAAGGTTTGAACCTGCTTTCATCGCTGCTCAATCCGATGAGTGTCGGCCCCTTCGTGCTCGGCGCACCGCTGGCGCTGGCCGCGCTGGTGGCGCTGCCCATTCTCTGGTTCATCCTGCGCGCCACTCCGCCCGCGCCCAGAAATGTCGAGCTGCCGAGCCTGCGCCTGCTGGATGGTGTTGAGCCACGTGAGGAAACGCCCGACCGCACCCCGTGGTGGGTCCTGCTCCTGCGCATTCTCGCCGTGGTCGCCGCCGTGCTGGGCCTGGCCCAGCCCGTCTACGCCCCCGCCGGCCCGCCGGAAGCGACCGACACCGGCCCGCTGCTGGTCGTCATCGACGATGGCTGGGCCTCTGCCGCGCGCTGGAGCGACCTGCAGAACGCCGCCGACGCCGCCATCGACGCGGCAGGCCGCGACACGCCGGTCCACCTCCTGTTCACCGCGCCAAGGGACCGCCCCCTCGACGCCGCAGAGCGCTACAACCGTCAGGAAGCGGCAAGGCTGCTGGACGCTGCCGCACCCGCAAGCTGGCCGGTAGACCGTGCCGGCGCGCTGGAGAGGCTGGAGGCGGCAAGTCTCAATCCGTCCCGCATCCTCTACGCCACCCATGGCCTCAGCGAAGGCACCGATGGCGATTTCCTCGCCAGCCTGGCCGCGCTCGGTACTCTGGATGTCTATGTGGCCGCCCCGCGCGGGGCGCTGGCCATTACCTCGCTGACCTCGGATGGAAACGGCGTCGCCGTTAGCCTCTCGCGTATCGAAACGGGCAACGCCCAGGAGATTGCCGTTTCTGCCCTGACCCTGGATGGTGCGGCCCTGTCCACGGCCACAGCCAGCTTCGGCGCGGGCGAGCGCGAGACGCTGGCCCGTTTCGACCTGCCCGGCGCCGCACTCTCGCGCGTGTCGCGCTTCTCTGTGGCTGGCACCCAGGGCGCGGGCACAACATGGCTCTGGGACAATGCCGAGCGCACCCGCCGTGTGGGCCTTGTCTCCGCCGGCCAGTCGGCCCAGCCGCTCCTGTCGGACGTCCACTATGTCCGCCGCGCGCTGGAGCCGTTTGCCACACTCATCGAAGGCGAACTCGGTGACATCATCCTGCAGCGCCCCGACGCGATCATCCTCACGGATGTGGGCACCATCCCGGCGACCGAGCTTGAGCCGCTCATCGAATGGATCGAGGCGGGCGGCGCGCTGGTCCGCTTTGCCGGCCCGCGCCTCGCCGCCCAGGACGACACGCTGCTCCCCGTTCCCTTGCGCCGGGCCTCGCGCGCCATAGGCGGGGCGCTGGCCTGGGACGAGCCCCAGGCGCTCGACCCCTTCTCGGAGAATTCTCCTTTCGCAGGCCTTGCCGTGCCCGATGATGCGCGCGTGCGCCAGCAAGTCCTCGCCCAGCCCGCAGCCGACCTCCAGGCGCGCACCTGGGCTCGGCTGGCCGATGGCTCGCCCGTCGTCACCGCCGCCCGGCGCGGGGCGGGCACAGTGGTCCTGTTCCACGTCACGGCCGGGCCGGACTGGTCCGACCTGCCCTTCTCCGCAACCTTCGCCCAGATGCTGCGCCGGTCCATCGCCGCAGGCCGCGGTGAAGTGACCAATGAGGGCGACGGCACCTATGTCCCGCAACTCGTGCTGGACGGGTATGGCCGACTCCAGGCGCCCGGCAGCACGGCAGCACCACTTAACGCAACGGACCTGGCAACCGTGCAGCCCAGCCCGGCCCATCCGCCCGGCCTCTATCGCGGACCTTCCGGAACGCGCTCGATCAATGCGGCGGCCGGAACGCGCTATCGCGAGATTGACGCCTGGCCCGGGGGCACGCGCCTGCTGGGCGATGCCGAAGCCCGCCGCCTCGACCTCACCGGCCTGCTGATCGCAGCCGCCCTCGGCCTGATCGCGCTGGACCTGCTGGTGGCGCTGATGCTGTCCGGCCGGCTCGGGCGCAGGCGCAGCGTTGCGGCGGCCCTGCCACTGATCCTGGCTGCGGGCCTTGCACTGTCGCCCGCCGCAGAGGCCCAATTGCGCGCGGCCATTGGCGAGGACGGGCTGACCAAGGCCGAAGCCGCCGCCATCAACATGCGTTTCGGCTATATCCGCACCGGCGACGGCGATCTGGACCGGCGCGTCGAGTCCGGGCTGCTGGGCCTGTCGGACATGCTCTACCGCCGCACATCGGTCGAGCCCGTGCGCGCCCACGGCCTCAACCCGGAAACCGATGCCCTTGAACTCTACCCCCTGATCTATTTCGCCATCACCGAGACCACCCCGCCGCCCAGCGATGCTGCCATTGCCGCGCTGAACCGTTACATGCGCGGGGGCGGCGCCCTGGTCATCGACACGATGCGCGGCGGCGATGCAGGCAATGGGCTGGACGGGCTGGCCGACATCCTGTCCGGCCTCGACGCACCGCCCATGGCGCCCGTGCCGGACGACCATGTGCTGACCCGCAGCTTCTACCTGATCGACCAGTTTCCCGGTCGCTATAACCGGCGGCGGCTGTGGATCGAAACCGCTGACCAGGACGGCACCAGGATTGGCGACGGGGTCTCGCGCCTCTTCATCGGCGATGCCGACTGGGTGGGCGCCTGGGCCATCGATGAGCGTCGGCGCAGCATGTACAGCGTCGATGGTGGCCCGGAGCAACGCGAGTACGCCTACCGGTTCGGCATCAACCTCGCCATGTACGTGCTGACGGGCAATTACAAGGCCGACCAGGTGCACATTCCAGCCCTTCTGGAGCGCCTCGGCGAGGATGGTGGTGCAGCCCGCGTGCCGGAGATCGACATTGACGACCTGCCCGCCTTCCAGGATGGGGGGCCGCGCTAGTGGACACCGCGATCAATGTCACCCGTCTGGGATTTGACCCATTCCTCGGCTGGGGCGCGTTCTATGCCGTGGCGGCGACGCTTGCCGTGGTCTGGCTGGTCTACGCCCTCTCGCGCGGTCAGGCTCCGGTTTCGCGGCTACTGGCGATCGCGCTCGGCCTGGCGGCGCTGTCCAACCCCTCCATTGTTGAGGAAGAGCGCGATCCCCTGCCCTCCGTGGCGGCGGTGATCCTGGACCGTTCCGAAAGCATGGCCTTCGGCACCCGCAGGGACGCGGCCCGCAACACCTTCAGTGAAATCACGCAGCAGCTGGCAACGGACGAGAGCCTTGAAGTGCGTGTCCTTGAGACCGATCCCAAGTCCGACGGGTCCAACCTCTACAGCGACCTCGGCGGCCTGGTGGCAGACGTCTCGCGTGACCGCCTGGCCGGGGCCATCCTGATCACCGACGGACAGGTCCACGACCTGCCGGAAAATCTCGGCGAAGCGGGCGATTTCGGTCCCATCCATGCCCTGGTCGCCGGTGATCCGGACCGCGGTGACCGGCGGGTGGAGATTGTCGAAGGGCCCAGTTTCGGCATTGTCGGCGAAAATGCGGAATTCATCATCCGAGCCGAAGACCCGGCCGGCGGCAGTATTCCAGTGGACGTCTCGGTGAATGGCGGCGATGTGCGCACGGTCTTCCTTCCGGCGGGACAGGACACGCCCCTCAGCCTGGAGATCGAGCGGCGCGGGGAAAACGTCATCGTGCTGGAGACCCCCGCCGGGCGCGAGGAACTGACCCTGGCCAACAATCGCACAGCCGCAAAGCTGTCGGGCGTGCGCGATCGCCTGCGCGTCCTGCTCATCACGGGCCGGCCGAATGCCGCCGGCCGGGTCTGGCGCGACCTGCTCAAATCCGACCCCCAAGTCGACCTGGTTCACTTCACCATTCTGCGCCCGCCCCTGAAACAGTCCGACCCCACACCGATCGAGGAACTGGCGCTGATCACCTTCCCGACCGAAGAACTGTTCGAGGAGAAGCTGGGCGAGTTCAACCTGATCATCTTCGACCAGTATGAGCGCCGCGGCGTGGTCACCCAGTCCTACCTCGCCAACATGGCGCGCTATGTGGAAGACGGCGGGGCGCTGGTCATCGTCGCCGGGGAGCCATTCTCTGGCCCGGCCAGCCTGGCGCGCACGCCCCTGGCGGCGGTGCTTCCGGCTGTTCCCACCGGCGAGATCATCACCGAACGCTTCGTTCCCACCCTCACCGATGAGGGCGAGCGCCACACGGTCACCTCATCGCTGGCCGGTCGTGAATGGGGTGGCTGGATGCGTGCCATCGGCGCGCGCGCCGAGGTGGGCGATGTGCTGATGACCGGGCCATCCGGCAGTCCGCTCCTGGTGCTCGACCGCGTCGGCGATGGCCGGGTCGGGCTGATGCTATCAGACCAGATCTGGCTGTGGGCGCGCGGCCATGAGGGCGGCGGCCCCTTCTCGGAACTGATCCGCCGTATGGTCCACTGGATGATGAAGGAGCCTGAACTGGAAGAGCGCCAGCTCTCCCTGATCGCCAGCGGCGAGACCGCCCAGGTGCGCCTGCGCACCTTGTCGGACGGCGCGCCGGACCTGACGCTGGAGACGCCCGAGGGCGAGATCATTGCCCTGAACTGGACCGCCAGCGCGCCGGGCCTGTTCGAAGCCGAAGCGCCCATCTCGCAACTGGGCCTTTACAGGGCCGAAGCCGGCGGACTGCAGGCCGTGGCGCTGAACGGGCCGGCCAATCCGAAGGAGTATGCCGACCTGCAATCGACGACCGAGGTGCTGGCCCCGCTGGCGGACCTGACCCGCGGCGGCGTCTTCCGGATTGGTGCCGACGGTGAAAGGCTGCCCGATATTCGCCGGGTCGGACGCACCGGAGGCGCGTCCGGCGGGGACTGGATCGGCCTGCGCGAGCGCGGCGCCTATGTGGTGCGCAGCGCCACCTCGCAGCCCCTGCTGCCGGGCATCGCCGCCGCCCTGGCCCTGATGCTGTTCCTGCTGGTCGCTTGGCGCCGGGAGGGGCGCTAGAGTCTTTTCAC
>CAZVES010000106.1:0-8816 GCA_964625835.1 uncultured Hyphomonadaceae bacterium | reverse complement strand
ACGTCGGTTGAGAATGTCATCGGCACGGATTTCGACGATGTGATCGGTGGCAGCGGTGTCCGAAACGTGCTCGATGGCGGCGCCGGAAACGATCAGATCAGCGGCCTTGGCGGTGATGATGACATCATCGGCGGAGAGGGCGACGACGTTCTCGATGGTGGTGATGGCATCGACATCGCCTCGTTCGAGACTTCCAGCGTCGCCATCACGGCCGACCTGGCCCTTGCAGGGGCTCAGGCCACTGGCGCCGGATCCGACACGTTGACAAACTTCGAGGGCCTGCGCGGCGGCTCGGCCAATGACTTGCTCACCGGCGACGGTCTGGGTAACATCCTTGAAGGTCTGGCCGGCGACGACACGCTGAACGGCGCGTCGGGCAGTGACCTGCTGCGCGGCGGCGATGGAAACGACAGTCTCTTCGGCGGCGATGGCAACGACATCCTCGATGGCGGGGCCGGCAATGATACGCTGGATGGTGGCACAAGCGGTTTTGAGACGGACTATGCCTCCTATGAAAGCGCCATGGCTGCTGTCACTGTCACACTCGGTATTGTCGGGGCGCAGGACACGATTGGTGCCGGTACGGACACGCTGATCAACATCGAAGGCCTCATAGGCAGCGAATTTGACGACACGCTCACGGGCAGCGTTGCGGCCGACGACATTTTCGGCGGTGCCGGCAATGACCTGATCGATGGTGGCGACAACTCCGACGACCTGTTCGGCGGGGCCGGCGATGACACGATCAATGGTGGCCTCGGCTTCGACACGCTGGAAGGTGGCGAAGGAAACGACACACTTAATGGAGGCGACGACAGCGACACACTTCGCGGTGACACCGGCGATGACCAACTCATTGGCGCGGCTGGCAATGACATCCTTGATGGCGGGGCCGGCAACGACATACTGATTGGCGGCGCCGGGAACGACAGCATGCAGGGCGGGTTTGGCGACGACCTGTTCATCGGCGGTGGCGGCAACGACACGCTGAATGGTGGGGAGGGGGTCGACACGGCGGACTACTCCGCCCTCGGCAACGGCATCGTCGCCGACCTTGGAACCTCGTTCCAGAGTGTCCAGAAAGCTGGCGGCGCGGCAGACGGCATCTTTGGCGTCGAAAGTATCATTGCGACCAACAGTGACGACGTGCTGCGCGGCAGCTTTGCCGACAACACGATCGAAGGCCGCCAGGGTGACGATGTCATCATTGGGGAACGCGGTCGCGACTTCCTGATAGGCGGTGGTGGCCAGGATACGTTTGTTTATGAGGCCCTGAACGATTCCACCTCGGCGCTGTCCGGGCGTGATGTCATCCAGGATTTCAATGAGGCCCAGGGCGACCTGATTGACCTGTCTCTCATTGATGCCGACACCACCCAGGCGGGGGACCAGGCCTTCACGCTGATCGATGGCCAGTTCACCGGTCAGGCCGGTGAATTGTCGATTGCCTTCTTCGCTGACAATTCGACACTCCTGATGATGGATGTGAATGGCGACGGGGTGGCCGACATGATGATCACTGTCTGGGGGCGTCCGGACTTCGATGATGCAGACTTCATCCTCTAAAATGACGCCTGCAGGCTGAAATCGAGCCGCCCCCACTTGCCTTTGCGAGTGGGGGCGTTTCAAATCAGGCTTGAAGACGGGGGACAAGGCCGTGTCAGGTTGTGCGCTGCTTTATGTTCGTGACGGGTTCCAGACCAGCGGCCGAAAGCGGCTGATGGGACGCCACGCGGCTGGCGAAAGCTTCCTCAAGGGGCTAGCGCGGCACTATCAGGGCGAAACGCTGGGTGCGGTGCTGCCTGACCCGAAGGATGGCGCCCACCTCAAGAGCCAGCTCTCGTCCTGGCAGGCGAAGTTCTCGGTTGAGGCCCTTGCGCCAGGCGATGATACTGGCCTTCAACGCCATGGCGTTTACTTTCGCCCGGACCCCCATATCGCCCAGGAATCCTGGATGCGTCTCCGCTTTGGCGAGCATGCTTATGCGCTTTGCGGCGTCACCCACACCATTTCCTCTGAGAACGCCCTCGACGCCTTGTCGGACCTTGCGGTCGCGCCGCTTGCCCCCCACGACGCGCTGATCTGCACCTCGCGCGCTGTTGAGGTTGCCGTGCGCCATGTCATGGACGCAATGGAGGCGCACATGGTGCGCCGTTATGGTGGCAAGGTGCCCCCGCGTCCGATGCTGCCGGTCATTCCCTTGGGCGTCCACACCGATGACTTCCGGTGCGACCCGTCGGTGCGTTCCGCATGGCGCGCCCGCATGGGCGCCAGCGAGCAGGACCTGGTGCTGTTGTGGTTCGGGCGCTTGTCCTTCCATGCAAAGGCCCAGCCCCATGTGCTTTTCCGCGCGGCTGAGGCGGCCAGCGGGTCCGTTGCCGGCAAGGTCCACATCGTGCTTTCGGGCTGGTTCGCGGATGCCCACCAGGAGAAGGTGTTCCGGGAGGGGGCCGCGCGCCTCTGTCCGAACGTCCAGTTGCATATCGTTGACGGGCGTGACCCCCGCGTCCGGCGCGAGGCCTGGTCGTGCGGTGATGCCTTCGTCCTGCCGGTGGACAATATCCAGGAGACTTTCGGGCTTGCCCCTCTGGAGGCGATGGCTGCCGGGCTTGTGCCCATCGTGCCCGCCTGGAACGGGTTTCGCGATACGGTGAGGCATGGTGAGACCGGACTGCTTCTGCCTTGCGCTGCGCCGCCGCCGGGTTCCGGTGAGGCGTTGATCAAGGCCATGGAGGCCGGGCAACTGGACTATGACCGGTACCTGGCGGCGGCCTCCCAGTCGGTCTGGGTGGACGAGCGGGCGTTGCGGGAGGCCATTCTTTCCGTCGCACGAGATCCCCAGTTTCGCGGCCGGCTCGCCGCTGCAGGCCAGGCCCATGCCCGGCAGGCCTTCGACTGGTCCGTGGTGATGCCGCAATACCATGCGCTGTGGCAGGAGCAGGCGGCTCGGCGAGTTCGGGCTGCGGGCGTGGACACCGCCGCCACAGCGCCGAGATTCAATCCGAGGCGTCCCGACCCTTTCAACATGTTTGCCCATTATCCCGATCACCGCGTCACGCCTGAGGCGAGGGTTTCAGCCAAGGGCCCGTTGACGCGGGAAAGCATTCAGGCCGTGTCCGGGCTGCCGGGCGCTGTGCCCATCCCCCAGATGCTTCTAGGGATGACCGCCCTGCTCGAACTGGTCAAACCCATCGAGGCGGGACCGGTCCAGTTGGGGACACTGGTGTCCGGGCAAAAGGACGTGTTTGCAGCGCTTCGGACACTCATGTGGCTGGCAAAGCTGGGGCTGGTCACAGTGGACGGTCTTGCCCCCCAGGACACCAGCGGACAGCCATTGCCGCCAGCCGGGGCCTGAAGCAAGGGGCGGTGGGGCTTTATTCCGGTGCGGCTTCCGGTTCGGGAGCGGGAAGCGGCTCGAAGTCGAAACCAACCGACGCGATCTCTATCCCCGGTTCGGCTGTCGCCGGAAGGATACCGAGATAGTCGCCGTCGGCTGTCTGCATTGTCGGCACGACATACTCAAACGTATAGATGTCATAGTCAGCGCCGAGTGAGAAAGTCTGCCAACCGCTGTTGCCCACATCATTGGTGGAGTAGCTGACTTTCATGTCGCTGGTCCCGCCATTCAGGGCCCGGGCCACGATGGAAACCGTAGTGCGCGAGCGGCTGGCAGCGGCTTCGTCCTCGCCAGTCAGAATAAAGGCCACGCCGGATGTTTCGCCACCGGAATTGGTTCCGGCGTTTGTTCCCGTGATCACCAGCGTATCATCTGGCGTGTGCGCCACGGACACCTTGCCGGGAATTCGCAGGCCGTCGATGATGTCAGCCGTGGGGGTGATCACGATACCGGAGGACAGGGTCGGCACGCTCGGCACGGCCTCGACAGGAGTTTCAGACACGGCGGCAGCCGGAGCGTCGGCCTCCATGTCCAGCGGGGCGCTGTCCCCGGAGCTGTCACCGCATCCGGCAAGGACGAGGATGCTCGAAATAATCGCGACACTGTACCTGTTCATGAGTACGCGCTCCGCTGTTTTTGCTGTCCACAGGCCCCGTGTCTAACCGATTGGCCGTTGAACGCAAGGCTGCCGACAAGATTGATTCAGAGCCTGGAAAGAGTGCTTGAAACTTGGTCAGAATGTGGCCTGACCGGCAATATTCCGGGGCGCGATCACGCAGCCAGATGCAGCCGGACGCAGTCGACCAGGCGCGGTGAAGCCCAGACCGAGCCATCTCCTGCCGGCCGGGCCAGCAGGCGTTGCTCATCATTGCATCTCGGCCCTGGGACCTACGGCTATATCAGGTCCTTGGCTTCCATCCATGCCAAGATTTCGCGCGCGCCCTCTTCAACGGTCTTCTGCGTCGTATCAATGGTGATCTCGGCGTTTTCGGGAAGCTCGTAGGGACTGTCTATGCCGGTGAAGTTCTTGATTTCACCCGCCCGGGCTTTCTTGTAGAGGCCCTTCACGTCGCGATCCTCGGCCACCTCCAGGGGGGTGTCCATGAAGATTTCCACGAATTCGCCCTGGTTCATCAGGTTGCGCGCCATCTGGCGTTCGGAGCGAAACGGCGAAATGAAGGACACCAGAACGATCAGTCCCGCATCAGACATCAGCTTTGCCATGTGGCTGACCCGCCGGATGTTCTCCACCCGGTCTGCATCGGTAAAGCCAAGGTCGCGGTTGAGCCCGTGGCGGACATTGTCACCGTCAAGCACCATGGTGTGGCGCCCTTTGGCAAAGAGCATTTTCTGCAATTCGTTTGCGACTGTCGACTTGCCCGATCCCGACAGTCCGGTGAACCAGAGCACTGCCGGCCTCTGGCCTTTCTGTTCGGCCAGCGCATCCCGGTCGATCTCGAGGGCCTGCCAGTGAATGTTGGAGGCTCGGCGCAGTGCAAAGTCGATGAGGCCGAGGCCAACTGTGTTGTTGGTGATCCGGTCGACAATGATGAAGCCGCCCATCTCCCGACAATTCACATAGGGGTCGAAGGCGATCGGTTCATCCAGCGCCATGGTGCAGACACCAAACTCGTTCAGTTCGAGCGTCTGTGCCGGTTCGTCCGTCAGTGTGTTGATGTTGACCGAATACTTGGGGGCGTTGATCGTCGACCGCGTCGTTTTTGCACCGATTTTGACGATGTATTTCCGGCCCGGCAACAGGGCCTGGTCAGACATCCAGAGAATCCGCACCTGGAACTGGTCGGAGACTTCGGGCGGGTTCTCGGCCGTGGAAATCACATCGCCGCGTGAGCAGTCAATCTCATCGGTCAGGGTGACTGTCACCGACTGGCCAACCAGCGCTTCGTCCAGGTCGCCGGTCATGGTCACAATCCGGTCGACTTCACTTTCCTTGCCGCTTGGCAGCACCTTGATCCGGTCGCCGGGTTTCACGGTGCCGTTGACGACCTGGCCGGAAAACCCGCGAAAGTCGAGATTTGGACGGTTGACCCACTGTACAGGCATGCGGAACGGCCCGGCATGGCGCGCATCGTCAACCGGGACGGTTTCCAGATACTCAATCAGCGACGGCCCGTCATACCAAGGGGTATTGCCCGTCGGGCCGGTGATATTGTCGCCTTTCAGGGCTGAAAGCGGGATGGGCTCGATTTCGAGGTCTGGGCCCAGTTCGTCTGCAAAGGCGTAGAAATCCGAGACGATCTCGTCATAGGCTGCCTTGTCATAGTGGATCAGGTCCATCTTGTTGATGGCGAGCACCATTCGCCGGATTCCGAGCGAGTAGGTGATGAAGGCGTGGCGGCGTGTCTGGGTGAGCACGCCCCGGCGCGCATCGATCAGCAGGACTGCAACGTCTGCCGTCGAGGCTCCGGTCGCCATGTTGCGGGTGTACTGTTCGTGACCGGGCGTGTCGGCCACGATGAATTTCCGTTTCTCGGTCGAGAAGAAACGGTAGGCCACGTCGATGGTGATGCCCTGTTCCCGCTCGGCGGCGAGCCCGTCCACAAGAAGGGCGAAATCAATGTCCTGGCCCTGCGTGCCCTGTTTTTTTGAGTCGGCTTCCAGCGAAGCGAGCTGGTCCTCGTAGATCATCTTGGAATCGTACAAGAGGCGACCGATCAGTGTCGATTTGCCGTCATCCACCGAACCGCAGGTGATGAAGCGAAGGAGACTCTTGTGTTCGTGGCCTTCGAGATAGGCGGCGATGTCAGTTGCGATGAGATCGTCATGCTGGCGCATCAGAAGTACCCCTCTTGTTTCTTCTTCTCCATGGATGCCGACTGGTCTGAGTCGATCACCCGGCCCTGGCGTTCCGAGGAGGTGTTGAGCAGGGTTTCCTGGATAATCTCGTCCAGGGTGCTCGCGGTGCTGGAAACGGCGCCGGTCAGGGGATAGCAGCCAAGGGTGCGGAACCGCACTGACGTGGTGCGGACGGTTGCCTGCAGGTCTTCAGGGACCCGGTCATCGTCCACCATGATGGTCACCCCGTTCCAGTCGACCACTGGGCGTTGCGCCGCAAAGTAGAGTGACGGGATTTCGATGTTTTCGCGTCGGATGTACTGCCAGATATCGAGCTCTGTCCAGTTGGACAGCGGGAAGACCCGTATGCTTTCGTCCTGTGCCTTGCGGGCATTGTAGACGTTCCAGATTTCGGGGCGCTGGTTCTTGGGATCCCAGCGGTGTTCGGAAGTGCGGAAGGAGAAGATGCGTTCCTTGGCGCGGGATTTTTCCTCGTCGCGCCGTGCTCCGCCAAAGGCGGCATCGAACCTGTGGGCGTCCAGCGCCTGCTTCAGCGCCTGCGTCTTCATGATGTCGGTGTGAAGCGAGGAGCCATGGCTGAATGGGCCAACATTATCTGCCACGCCCTGCTGATTGATGTGCACAATCAGTTCCATGCCCACTTCCCGGGCCCGTCGATCGCGGAACTCGATCATTTCGCGGAACTTGTATGTGGTGTCCACGTGCATCAGCGGAAAAGGCGGCACAGAAGGGTAGAAGGCCTTCTGGGCAAGGTGCAGCATAACGGAACTGTCCTTGCCCACAGAATACAGCATGACGGGACGCTCGGCTTCCGCCGCCACTTCCCGCATGATGTGGATGGCCTCCGACTCCAGCCGGTCCAGATGGGTGAGCGACGTGCTGGTGTCAGTCGTCTGCATGGGAAAGCCTTTTCGATGTTGGCTGATTTTGGAGGTGTCTATTGAAATGTTACGACGGATACAACCGCCGCTCTGACCCGGTGGGCATAGTTATTTCGAACGCGCACTATTCCGCAGCGACAGCGCGCAGATACCGTGCATAGTCATTGGAATATGAAGCCGCCAGGCGTAGTAGCTGACCCGTGTCGATGAACCCTTTCCGCCAGGCGACTTCCTCGGGACAGCACACCTTCAGTCCCTGGCGCGCTTCCAGGGTGTATACAAACTGGGATGCCTGAACCAGGCCGTCGAACGTACCCGCATCGAGCCAGGCCGCACCCCGCTGGAGCCGGGTCACGCTCAGGTCCCCGCGTTCCAGGTAGGCCAGATTGACGTCCGTGATCTCCAGTTCACCGCGCTTCGACGGGCGCACCCTTTTGGCAATCTCAACGACGTCTTCATCGTAGAAGTACAGGCCCGTGACGGCCCAGTTGCTCTTGGGAGCGGCCGGTTTCTCGACAATCGAGAGCGGCCGGCCATCCGGCGAGAACTCAACCACCCCGAAGGCACTCGGATTGGCCACCTGGGTTGCGAAAATCTTGGCCCCGCTTGTGAGTGTGCTGGCCTGTTCAAGAAAGCCGGTCAGGCCGGTTGCGTAGAAAATATTGTCGCCCAGTGCCAGCGCCACGGGACTGCCCTTGATGAAGTCTTCAGCCAGCAGGAAAGCCTGGGCGAGCCCTTCCGGTTCGGGCTGTTCAATGTAAGAGAAGGACACACCCCATGCGTCTCCGCTGCCAAGCATTTTCCGATAAAGGGGCAGGTGATCGGGCATGGAAACAATCGCGATGTCGCGAATGCCAGCCAGCATCAGAGTGCTGATCGGATAATAGATCAGAGGTTTGTCGTAGACCGGCAACATGTGTTTGGACAAAGCGTCGGTGACGGGCTTGAGACGTGAGCCCCGCCCGCCGGCCAAGACTATACCTTTCATGGCCGGCTCCCTTGTTCCAGGCACTCAGACACGGCGTCTTTAAGCCTGCTTTCCCAGCGGGGTAAACGCACATCGAAAACCTCATGGGTCCGGCTGCAGTCAAGCCGCGCATTCAGAGGGCGCCTGGCGGGTGTGGGGTATTCAGAGGTCGGAACACCGATAACGTCTGCGAACGGCCCACCGATTGCCCGGCTGGCCCGGAATATGGCGCGCGCCTGGCTCGCCCGGTCTGTCTCGCCCATGCCCGCGAGATGATAGGTTCCCCACTCCATGAAACCTGGGAGGGCAACCGTCCTGGCAATGGCGATCAGCCCCTCAGCAAGGTCTTCAGCATGGGTCGGGCACCCCCGCTGGTCTTTGACAACCGTCACCTCGTCCCGCCCGATGGCGAGCTGAAGCATGGTTTTCAGGAAGTTCGAGCCGAAGCGGCTGAAGATCCACGACACCCGCACCACGAGCGCCGGCTGGTCCTTGAGGGCTTCCTCGCCGGCCAGCTTGCTACGACCATAAACCCCGAGAGGCCCGGTCGCATCGCCGGGCCGGTAAGGGCGATCCAGTCGTCCGTCGAACACGCAATCGGTGGACAGGTGCACCAGCGCCGTGCCCTGTGCCTGGCATGCCTCCCAGAGGGCGCTGACTCCATCCCGGTTCAGCTTGAGGGCCTCGGCCTGGTTTTCCTCGGCACCATCCACACTGGTGAAGGCGGCTGTATTGATGACGACGTCCGGCGCGT
>CAZVES010000105.1:0-8937 GCA_964625835.1 uncultured Hyphomonadaceae bacterium | reverse complement strand
GCCCCTCTCCCGCATGCCGGGCGAGGGGCGGGCCTGTCATCGCAAGCCACCCCCAATCCCCGCCTTGCGCGGGTGCCTGTGCTGGCTTGAGCTTACCCGCCTGCCACGACCCTCAATCCCGGGATCGCTTCCACCTTTTCCAGAAGCGCCTCCAGCGTGTCGGCCTCGGCGACCTGGCGGCCGGTCTCGATGAAAAGGGCATAGCCGGTGGGCGTCTTGCGCAGGGGGAAGCGGCGCCAGTGGGCCTTTGTGCGGTAGATCAGCACTTCGTCCGGCGCATCGCCGGCCGCGGCCCAGCCGGTCCAGACATGGTCTTCCGCAACGGCACGCCAGAGCCGGTCTATCGTGTCGATCTCCTCGCGGGTAAAGCTCGCTCCAGCCATGACAAATACCTCTCCTGCCCCCAGCGATAGCATGCCGCGTGCCGCGCGCAATCTCACCGGCGCGGTGTGGATGATCGGCTCCGGGGTCGGCTTCACCATCTACCTGATCATGGCGAAACAGGTCTCGGCAGAGGTCCACCCCGTCGTGCTGGCCTTCTTCCGCGCCGCCATCGGTTTTGCCATCACAGCGCCGCTGCTCATTCGCCACGGGCCGGGCTTCCTGAAGACTGACAGGCTGGCGCTCATCCTGACGCGGTCCATGTTTGGCACGCTGGGATTTATCCTCAGCCTGATCGCGGTCTCGGATTTCTTCACCCTGCCGCTCGCCCAGTTCAACGCGCTGAGCTTTTCGCGCCCGCTCTTCGTCACGCTGCTGGCGGCGCTGTTGCTGAATGAGGCGGTGGGCCCGCACAGGCTGGGCGCGGTGGGCGTAGGCTTCCTCGGCGTGCTGGTGATGGCCGTGCCCGGGGTGGTCTTCTTCTGGCTGCCGGAGGGGGCAGGGCCGCCGCTCGACCTTGCCGCCCTGCTGGCGCTGGCCAGTGCCTTCTTCTTTGCCGGCGCCATCGTTCTGGTGAAGACTCTTTCGGCCACCCACACTGCCAGCCAGCTCCTGACCTGGGCGAACCTGCTCTCGACCGTGATCCTGCTGCCGGGGCTGGTCTGGTTCTGGAGCCCGCCGAGCCCGATGGCCTGGCTGATGATCATCGTCATGTCGGTCACGGGCCTTGCGGCGCAGTTTGCCTACATCACGGCCATGGGCATGGGCGATGCGAGTTTTCTCAGCCCAATGGACTATCTGCGCCTGCCCATGGCGGCGGCGGCGGACTTCCTGCTCTTCCAGCTTGTGCCGGGCCCCTATGTCTGGATCGGGGCGGGCGTCATCGTCGTGGCGACCCTCTACATAACCCTCAGGGAGGCCCGCCAGAAAAGGAAACCCTATCCAAGCCGGGCGCCAGGGGCTTAAACTCGAGCGAAACGGGAGGAACTGCCATGGCACATGTCCTGGTCACAGGCGCGACGGGGTTCATCGCATCCCATTGCATCGTGAAACTGCTCGAGCGCGGCCACACCGTGCGCGGCACGGCGCGCTCCACTTCCAGGACCGGCGCGCTGAACATGCTGCTCAGCGACTATATGGATGCCGAGACAGACGTGCCCCTCGTGTCGGCTGACCTGCAAAGGGACACTGGCTGGGATGACGCGGTGGCCGGCGTGGATGCCATCTTCCACGTTGCCTCGCCGATCCCGGCGAACCTTCCCCGCGAAGCCGACGAGCTGATTGTCCCGGCCAGGGACGGGGCGCTGCGCGTTCTCAGGGCTGCGAAAACTGCAGGCGTGGACCGGGTGGTGATGACGAGTTCGGTGGCGGCCATTGCCTATGGCTGGGGCGATGCCCGCCCCGATGTGCTGACCGAGAAACACTGGTCCAATCCGGACAATATCCGTGACAACACGGCTTACACCCGCTCCAAGACCATCGCGGAGAAGGCCGCCTGGGACTATGTGGCCGGCGAGGGCAAGGGCCTGAAGCTGACTACGATCAACCCTTCGGCCGTTCTTGGCCCGGTCATGGGCAGCGATTTCTCGGCTTCGCTGCAGATCGTCACCCAGCTGATGCAGGGCAAGCTGCCCGCCCTGCCACGGGTCGGCTTCCAGATCGTCGACGTGCGCGATGTGGCCGAGGCCCATGTCCTGGCGCTGGAGAACGATGTTTCGATTGGCCAGCGCTATGCCGTGGCCGATGATTTCATGTGGTTCAGCGAGGTCGCCACACTCCTGCGCGACGCCTATCCCAATCATCCGAAAAATATCCCCTCTGGCGAGATGCCAGGCTGGCTCCTGAAGCTCATGGCACCCTTCAACCCGCCGGTGAAACAGATCCTGTCCGAACTGGGAAAGCGCCGGTTCGTGTCCAGCGAGAAGGCGCGCAGCGAATTGGGATGGAGCCCGATTCCGGCGCGCGAAGCAGTGCTTGCGGCCGCAGACAGCCTCTTGCACCACAAGGTGGTCTAGCTTTTGCGCGGCAGGATCTTGAAGGTGCCCGTGCCGGTCATGATCAGCCGGTCGCCGCACCATGTGCGGCCGCGCACGGTGAAGAGATCGCCCTGACGGCCGATGATCTCGCCGGTTGCCTCAACCCATTCGCCAAGGGCGGCGCTAGAGAGGAAATCGCAGGTTAATCGGACAGTGACCCACCAATGGTCCGCCCCGCCATCGACCACATGGCCCCAGGCGGTGTCGGCAAAGGTCATCAGCATCCCGCCATGGGCGTTGGACATGCCATTGGTGTGGTGTTCCTCGACGCGGAAGGCGCGGGTGTAGCCGCCGCAGGGCTCAAGTCGCTCATAAAGCGGGCCCACCATGCGGCCAAATCCCCGGTGCCAGGGCAGGACCTCATAACCCTCGGGGATGTCGCTCGTCTGGGACTGGAGAAGGTCGTCAGCCATGGGCGAGGGTTTACTGCAGGCTCAGCCCGCCGTCCACGATCAGCGTCTGCCCGCAGACATAAGCCGCGAGCGGCGAGGCGAGGAACAGCGCGGCGCCAGCCATGTCTTCGGGAAGGCCGAGCCGGCCCTGGGGGATGGAGCGCAGGGCACCCTCGAGCCGCTTCGGGTTCGCCGTCGTGACCTTTGTGAGCTTGGTGTCCACCAGTCCAGGCGCGATGCCATTGACGCGGATGCCCTCGCTCGCCCAGGCCGCGCCGAGCGTCTTTGTGAGGCCAACGGCGGCATGCTTGCTGGCGCTGTAGGCCGGGTTGCCAATAGCTGCGTTGAAGCCCGCGACCGAAGAGACGATGATCAGGCTGCCACCAGCGGCCTTCAGGTGGGGATGGAAGAGGCGCGCGCAGTCCATCACCGAGTTGATGTTCACGTCCATCACCGCGTCCCAGCCGGGGCGCTCGAACTCCTCGCGGCCATAGCGCACCGTGCCCTGGCAGCAGACCAGCACGTCCAGAGTGTCGAAGCCGGGCGTGTGGGTCGCCAGCGCTCCGGCATTGCTCACATCCATTTGGGTGTAGTGCATCCCCGAAAGGTCGCCGCCATCTTCCGGGCGGTAATCAGCGGCTGAAGGCCGCGTGCCCCAGACATGGACCTGCGCGCCAGCATCGCGAAAGCCCCGCGCGATCCCATTGCCAATGCCGGACGAGCCGCCGACGACAAGGGCGCGCTTGCCGGTGAAATCGAGAAACCCGTCCATTACGCATTCCTGATCGTCAGGCCACCATCAACGGCCAGGACAGCGCCTGTGACGAAGCTGGCGGCGGGCAGGCAGAGCGACAGCGTCATGTGGGCGACCTCTGAAGGCTCGCCATAGCGGCGCAGGGCCGTGCGCCGGCGGGCGTAGACCTGCTTGTCCTCTTCGGCGATGCCCGCGGTCATGTTGGTGTTGATCGGGCCGGGGCAGATGCAGTTCACCGTGATGCCTTCCTTGCCGAGATCGACGGCGAGGCCCCGCGTCAGGCCGATCACGCCATGCTTGGCCGCCACATAGGCCGAATTGTTCACCGTCGCGCCGAGGCCTTCTGTCGAGGCGATGTTCACGATGCGCGGGAACTGTGACTTGCGCAGCCAGGGCAGCGCTGCGCGCACCACGCGCTGGTGCGCCGTCAGCATGACAGCGATCGTCTGCGCCCAGCTCGCCTCATAGAACTCGCCATTATCGATCGGGCCGGGCCGGACAATGCCGGCATTGTTGACCACGATGTCGAGCCCGCCAAACTCGTCGGCGACCTGCTCGACCGTGTGTTCGATGGCCTCCGGGTCGCTCACGTCCATGGCATAGGCGTGGATGGAGTGGAGGCCGGAGCGGCGCAGGCCGTCGACAAATCCACCCGTCTTGGCCGGGTCGAGATCGGTCGCGGCCACATGGGCACCCTCGCGGGCGAAAAGCTCCGCCGTGGCCGCGCCCATGCCGCTGGCGGCCCCGGTGATCAGGACACGAAGGCCCTTCACGGATCGCAGTGGATGGGTTTCGCTCATCGGGTGACCTTTTGGTTGTTGGCCAGATTAGCCGGCCCGGAGCGATTGTCACGCCGGCGATCGTACGCGTTGCTGATCCAGGAAAGCCGACTAAACATTAAAGCGGAACAGAATCACGTCGCCATCCTGTACGATGTACTCCTTGCCCTCGGCGCGCATCTTGCCGGCCTCCTTGGCGCCGGCCTCCCCGCCATGGGCGATATAGTCCTCGTAAGTGATGGTCTCGGCGCGGATGAAACCCTTTTCGAAATCGCCATGGATGACGCCTGCGGCCTGGGGCGCGGTGGCGCCCTTCTTCACGGTCCAGGCGCGCGATTCCTTCGGCCCGGCGGTGAAATAGGTCTGCAGGTCCAGGAGGTCATAGCCGGAATGGATCAGCCGGTTGAGCCCGGGCTCCTCCAGGCCAAGCTCCTCAAGGTATTCCTCGCGCTCTTCATCATCCAGCAGGGCCAGTTCGCTTTCGATTTGCGCCGAAATCACCACACAGGTTGCGTTTTCTGCCTCGGCATGGGCCACAACCTTGTCGGAATGGGCATTGCCAGAACCCGCAGATGCTTCGTCCACATTCGCGATGTAGAGCACCGGCTTTGCGGTCAGCAGCTGGAGCATCTTCCAGGCTTTCAGGTCGTCCCGGTCCACCTGTGCATGGCGCGCAGGCTTGCCCGCATTGAGCTTTTCCAGGGCGAGATCGATCAGCGCGATCTGCGCTTTTGCGTCCTTGTCACCGGAACTGGCTTTCTTCACGAGGTTGGCCTTGCGCTTTTCGAGGCTCTCCAGGTCGGCCAGCATCAGTTCGGTCTCTACCGTTTCCAGGTCCGCGATGGGATCAATCCGGCCGGCCACGTGGGTGATGTCGTCATCCTCGAAGCACCGCAGGACATAGGCAATCGCTTCGGTCTCGCGGATGTTGGCCAGGAACTGGTTGCCGAGGCCCTCGCCCTTCGACGCGCCTTCAACCAGGCCGGCAATGTCAACGAAATTCATCCGCGCAGGCACGATCTCCCTGGACTTTGCGACCTCCGCTAGCTTCGCAAGGCGCGGTTCGGGCACGGCCACCTCGCCCACATTCGGCTCGATGGTGCAGAAGGGATAATTGGCCGCCTGGGCGGCAGCTGTCTGTGTGAGGGCGTTGAAAAGTGTCGACTTGCCCACATTGGGCAGGCCAACGATACCGCATTTGAAGCCCATGCATGGCTCCCTTTGTCTCTGGGTTTGAGCGCGTGTCTATCCGATTTCAACACGAAAACCAGCACCTGATCGCCTGAGCGCTGAATCAGTTGGCCTTTCAGCGCGCGCCTTCTATGGTGCGATTCTGAAATCTTGGGGTTTTTAGCATGAGTTACGACGTTTTCGTGGTTGCAGCACTGGAAGATCGGGACATGGCCAAGCTGGTGACCCGTCGGTTGCGCGCCTTGAAAATGCGCGTCTGGTACGACGCAAAGTCCACCGATGACCAGTTCGACGAGAAAGAAGCGCGCGCCGTCCACCGCTCGAAGGCGATGCTCGTTCTCTGGTCCCAGAACGCCGTGAAATCGGATTTCGTGCGCGCGGCTGCGGGCACCGGTTTTTCCATCAAGGACCAGCCCTTTATCCAGGCCGGGCTGGATGATGTGGAGCCCTATGACCCCTACAGCGTCGACGACCTGCATGACCTGAAAGGCTTCACGTCGCGCACCAACACCGATGGCTGGTTCGAGATCATCCACAAGCTTGAAGACCACCAGGGCCGCAAGGACCTGAAGGAGTTCCTGCTCATCCCGACAAAGGACCGCGATGCCCAGGATGCCTGGCGCGAACGCCATCCGGGCGACCCGCTCGCCAAGAAGGGACAGCCGGTCGGCGTCAAGAAGGGAACAGCCGGAGCGGTAGCCTTGGGCACCGCAGGCGCCGCCGGCGCCGCCAGCCTGGCCAGCAAGGCTGCGCCCCAGACCAGCGAAAAACCGGCCGAAACGGTGGTGGAGACCAAATCGGACGTGGCTCCTGCCAGTTCTACACCGATCCCCGAGCGCGACCAGGTGAAGACGGCGGCGCCGGCCTCGTCGGCCAGCGCCGCGCCCAGCTACACCGCCGAGCGCGAGGATGATGTGGGAGGCCTCGGCGCGGTCTGGGCCATGCTGGCCGCGATCGCCCTGCTGTTCCTGCTCGCCTATTTCCTGCGCAACATGCAGAGCACCACCACCGCCGGGGCGGCCCTGCCGGCCGTTTCGAACACGGTCTTCGCCACCTGCCCGGCCGGGACGGTTCCGCGCGACCTGCTCGACCCCGCCCTGCTGGAGCCCAGCGGCGGCATTGTCAACGACACGCAAGAGTAGGGCTCAGCCCGGCTGTCGCGGATCGGACTTTGGGGCCGGCGCAAGGCGCAGCACTTCTGTCTGGAAGCGTTCGTCTTCACCTGTTGCCAGGAAGGGCAGTGCGCGGGACATCGCGTCCAGCAGGGCATCGCGCCATTCCGTCTCTGCCTTCGGAAAATCCGACAACACATAGGGCATGACCCGCGATTTGTCGCCGGGATGGCCAATCCCCATGCGGACCCGGCGAATGTCAGAGCCCAGATGGGACATGACCGAACGGATTCCATTGTTTCCCGAGTGACCGCCACCGCGCTTGACGCGAATTCGCCCCGGCGCCAGGTCGATCTCGTCGTGCAACACGGTCACATCCCCGGCCGATAGCTTGTAGAATTTGACGGCCTCGGCCACGGCCCGGCCGGTCTCGTTGTAAAATGTCCTCGGCTTCATCAGGAGGGCCTTGACCCGCCCGCCCGACGTTTCGATCCAGCCTTCGCTGACGTCGGCCTGGAATTTTGACTTCCATGGGCCGAAACCATGGTCGGCGGCGATCCTGTCCACGGCCATGAAGCCGAGATTGTGGCGGTTGCCGAGGTATTTAGGCTCGGGATTGCCCTGCCCCATCAAGATCAGCACGGGGGCCTCCTCAGGCGAAACCCGCCGCGATCCGGAACGGAACGCGGCCAGCAGGTTGGTCATCAAGCGGGAGATGCGCGCGAACACGGATCGGCGCCAGCCAGCGCGAGGCTACTCCCCGTCGCTGTCGTCTCCCTGCGCCGTGGTCTCGACGGCCTCTGGATCGACCTCCTCGGTCTCCTCATCGGTCTCAGCCTTGGCGGTTCGGCCGGCAATCGTTGCGATGGTGAAGTCACGATCGGTGATCGTCGGCTCGGCATCACCCGGCAGGGTTATATCGGAGATCTTCACATTGTCGCCGATGTCCAGCTTGGACACGTCGGCGACCAGCTCATCCGGAATGTTGCCGGCCGGCACGAGCAGTTCGACGGCGTAGCGCACCACGTTCAGCGTGCCGCCGCGCTTGATGCCGGGCGAAACCTCTTCGCCAACGAAGTTGACAGTGACTTCCACCTTGATCTGTTGCTTTGCGCTGACGCGGTAGAGGTCAACGTGCATGGGTTGGTCAGACACGGGGTGGAGCTGAATGTCCTGCGGGATCACCATCTGTTTCTCGCCCTGGTGGACGAGTGTGGCCGTGGAAGACAGGAACTGGCCCGTATTGATCGCCTTGATCACTTCGTTCTTCTTGAGCTTGATGGCCACAGGAGCCTCTCCGCCGCCATAAAGAACACCGGGTACAAAACCCTGCCGGCGCGCTTCGCGTGCGCCGCCCTTGCCGGTGCGCTCGCGCACTTCCACATTGAATACGATTTCGCTGGACATCACTTTTTCCTTCGTCCTGAAGTCCGCCGGGCCCAGAATGCCTGCGTCCGGTAACAGCCTGACACGAACGGCCTTGCGCCGCCGTTTCCATTTGCGGGCTATGGGCACAAATGGTGCGACGATGCAAGCCTTTGCCGACCCGTCGCGCCGCCCCAATTCAGTACCATGGAGAAGAAAGTTACAGTCTGGTTCGACGGGGCCTGCCCGCTTTGTGTCCGGGAGATTTCGCTGATGCGCCGTCTCGACAAGCGTGGCCGCATAGAATTTGTCGATGTGAGCGATGGCGCGCCTGAAAGCTGTCCGCTGGACCGGGCCGAATTGCTCGAGCGTTTTCACGCCCAGCAAGACGGCCAGCCCA
Source organism: uncultured Hyphomonadaceae bacterium (assembly GCA_964625835.1). Taxonomy (GTDB): domain Bacteria; phylum Pseudomonadota; class Alphaproteobacteria; order Caulobacterales; family Hyphomonadaceae; genus UBA5336. Next base: position 527 of record CAZVES010000105.1, on the reverse strand, counting down.
TTGTGTCGGGTGCTGCCGCTTTTGCCACCATGTGGCGGAGCATCCCGATGCTTTCCCCCCTTGGCCACCTGGCCCGCATCCCGCCGGTCGAATGGCTGCTGGAGCGTCTCTACAGGGCGTTCCTGAAGGTGCGGCCCGCGCTTCAGAGGCGTGTGCGGGCGGCGGTAGGCGACAAGGCTGATGCCTGAGGCTGCCCCTGCCAGCCTTGAAGCCGTGGAGGCGGCCTGCCTTGATGCGCTGGTGCGCGCGGCGCACGACAAACGCTCGCCCTTGAGATGGCCCGTTCTGGCCACGGCCCGCCCAGAAAACGCAGGCGCATCGGCGCGCATCGTCGTGCTGCGGGGTTTTAAGCGATCGAGCCGGACCGCAGAGTTCTGGACCGATCGGCGCAGCGATAAGGTGGCTGAACTCGACGCCTGCCCACGGGCCACACTGCATTTCTTTGATAAGTCAAGGATGGTGCAGATGCGCGCGGGCGGACCGGCGCGGACCGTAACAGGCGGCGCTGACTGGGCGACCGCCTTTGC
>CAZVES010000104.1:0-9111 GCA_964625835.1 uncultured Hyphomonadaceae bacterium | reverse complement strand
AAGCTGTCATAATTGTCGATGACGAGGATGGACGGCCTGCTCATTGGTCGTGCTCGAACATGGGGGCCATCTCGGCAGCGCGTTTCAGGGCCCCGATCTTGTGGAGCGTTTCGTCAAACTCGTACTGCGGATCGCTGTCGAGCACGACCCCGCCGCCCGCCTGCAGGTGCAGCGTCCCGTCCCTGATGACGGCGGTGCGCAGGGCGATGCAGGTGTCCATGTCTCCGTTCCAGCCGAAATAGCCGACCGCGCCGCCATAAATGCCACGCCGTTCGGCTTCGAGTTCGTCGATGATCTGCATGGCGCGGATCTTGGGCGCGCCCGACACGGTGCCCGCAGGAAACCCTGCGAGAAGGGCGTCGACGGCGGTGAGGCCCTCGCGCAGGTCGCCCTCCACATGGGAGACAATGTGCATGACGTGGGAATAACGCTCGATCACGAAACGCTCTGTCACCTCGACGCTGCCATAGGCGGCGACCCGACCCACATCATTGCGGCCGAGGTCGAGGAGCATGAGGTGTTCGGCGACTTCCTTCTGGTCTGCCATCAGGTCCGCGGCGCGGCGCGCATCCTCCGCCGGGTCACCTGAGCGCGGACGGGTGCCGGCAATTGGCCGGATCGCAACGCGACCTTCGCGCACGCGCACCAGTATCTCCGGGCTCGAGCCGACAAGCTGAACATCGCCAAGGTGCATGTGGAACATGAAGGCCGACGGGTTCAGCCGGCGCAGGGCGCGGTAGATCGAAACGGGCCTTGCCGGGGAGGGCGCCGACAGGCGCTGGCTGGGTACCACCTGGAAGATGTCTCCCGCGCGTGTGTAGGCCCGGGCGGATTCGACGATCTCGAAATAGCGCGCCCGGGATGTGTTTGACTGGAAAGCCACCTCGCCGGGCTCACCTGTCCAGCGGGGCGGCATGGGGGAGGGAGCATCGAGGGCCTCTTCGGCCTTGTCGAGATAGGCTTCGGCCTTTGCCGCTTCGCTTGCGCCAAAGCGAGCCACAAGCAGGATTTCCTGGTGAAGGTGGTCAAAGATGATCACCAGCCGGGGTATGACCAGCAGGGCTTCCGGAACATTCAGGACATCCGGCGAGGTGATGTCGACGGGTTCGACATGCTGGATGAAATCATATCCGACATAGCCAAAGGCCCCCGAGGCCATGGGCGGCAGGTCGCCATGCCCCGGCGCCTCGGCGCGCGCGGCGCTGGCATAGGCGCGCAGGGCCTCCGTTGGCGTATCGCCGAGGTCCCGGGCCAGCCCTGCTGTGTTGGAAAAGGCCACATCGCGGCTGACCATGGCCTCGCCATCCTTGACGCGGAACCATTCGACCGGGTCGCGGCCGATGAAGGAATAACGCCCGAGACGTTCACCGCCCACGATCGATTCGAAAAGGAAGGTGCCCGGCACGTCGGGGCCCAGTTTCAACAGCGCACCTACGGGTGTTTCCACATCGCCAATGCGCCTTCGCACATACAGCCTGTCACCCATCACTGCTGGTCCAGAATCTGGTTTTTGTACGCTTCAAGGGCGGCCCGGTTGGCTTCGACTTCCAGCGATTCGCGGAACGCGTTCTCCATCGCCGTCATAATGTCATTGCGCAGGGATTGTTCCAGTTCGGGACCGACAAGGCCACTGAGGACTTCGATTTCGACGTCTTCGGGCGGATTGATCGCTGTGACCTGGGCAACCAGCATCTGGTCGGCCCCCGCTCCGGGCAGTGTGAACACGTCGCCTTCACTGGCCCCAAAGACCGGGACCAGCAATTGTTCAGGGACCGCCCCGTCATAGTTTGCGCGGGCGATGGGGCGCTCGCTTGACTGAAGCGTCTTGCCGAGTCCTTCGGCGATCTCGCCCAAAGTGCGGTTGCCAGCTTCGATGTCGTCAACGAGTGCATTGGCGAAGCGGGTCAGGGCCTCAACCTGTCGGCTGGCCGAGAAGGCGGCGCTGACCCGTTCGCGGATTTCCGGTAATTCGGGTGTGTAGGGCGCAAGCACTTCCTGAACCTCGACCAGTTGGACCTGCCTGTCGCTTTCAACCGGATCAGTGACCTCGCCGACGCGGCCGGCAAAGGCGGCCTCCATCAGGCCGGAATCGGCAGCGAGGCCGGGAATGAATGTCCCGTCGGCCATTCTGCCCGCCTGGGACAGGGGCACATAGGAGATCACTGGCGCACCAAGTTCATCGCCCATCTCACGCAGTGTGAGGCCGCGTCCGATATAGTCGAACAGTTCCGCCTCGGCCTGGAGGAAAAGATTCTCGGCCTCGCGACGGGCAAACTCGTCCTCGATCATCTGGCTGACCGATTCAAACGGCACCGGTGTTCCGGGGATGATTTCATCAAGGCGCGCAACCAACCAGACATTGCCTGTCTGGAAAGGGCCCACGACCCCGCCGGGGCGGGTGGTCTGGTCAAATAGGGCTTCGGTCAGTTCCGCGTTGGCCAGTTCGGTCTGCAGTGCCGTGCGCGACTGGATGCCGGCCACGTCATCCCCTGAAATTGCGTCGGGCGCGGCCCCGCCGGCAAGCCGGCCGAAGGCTTCGATGGCAGCCGCCTGGCTCGTGGTGACGACTTCCAGGAAACGGCGGCGCTCGGGGCCTGAAAAGCGCTGCGCCTTCTGGGTCTCATAGATCGCGCGGAGGTCTTCGCTTGACACTTCCACAGTGTGTATGAAGTCGCTTGGCGACAATGTCAGGACCGAGAAAGACCGTCGTTCGGGCACCGCGAACCGAGCCGGTTCCTCGGCAAAGAACTGTGCCAGTTCCTCCTCGGTCGGCGCCTGCAGTTCGCCGACATCGGCGCGGTCGACCACGACCCAATCAACCTCGCGGCTCTCGGCCAGGTAAGTGGCCTGCAGGCGCGAATAGCTCTCGGGAACCATCAGTGCGCTCTCGATGCCTGTGCCCAGCGTGTTGAGAGTGCGCTGGTCGCGCAGGTTCTGTTCATAGGTCTCCGGTGTCAGTTGGTTGGAACCGAGGACCCGCCGGTAATTGTCGGCACTGAAACGCCCCGAGACGGGGTCTGCGAAGTTTTCATCTTCCAGCACCATCGCGGTCGAGTACTCCTCCGATGCCGCGGCCCCGATGCGCTCGCCATAGCCGAGATTGGCCATGCGCGATGTCTCCACGGCAAAGAGCTGGTCGATCAAACCGGCTTCGGCCGCTTCCCGGCGCGTGACGACACCACCTTGCTGGCGCTGGATCCTCAGGACCTGCTCCAGGCGTGCGTCAAACTCCTGCATGGTGAAACCCCGCTGTCCCGCCTTCACGGCATTGCTGCCCAGCCCGCCGGACATGCCGGGCAGGTCGATCCACAGCGCCATGGATACGATCACCAGGCCGAAGACCAGCCCGCCGATCCACTTGGACCTCAGAAGTTCTCGCAAGGATGTCAGCATGGAGGCAGGCTCGCGTGTTTTCTTGATGGCACGGACCCTGCTTGCTAGGCGAGGCGAACGCGCAAGACAAGGGAAGGATCGCCGTCCATGGCACGCAAGCTCATTGCCGGGAACTGGAAGATGAACGGGGTGCGCTCGGACCTGGGGCAGGTTGAGGCTGTCTCGAAGGGCCTGGGCGATGGCGAAGGGGATGCCGACATCCTGCTTTGCCTGCCTGCAACACTCATCATGGCCGGCGCAGAACTCAGCCGGGCAAGCCGCCTGCGGATCGGCGGGCAATCGTGTCACCCCGCCTCCAGTGGCGCGCACACGGGCGATATTTCTGCGCCGATGCTCAAGGATGCCGGGGCAGAATATGTGATCCTGGGCCATTCGGAGCGCCGTGAAGCGCATGCTGAGCGCAGCGCATATGTCCAGGAGCAGGCCTATGCGGCGCTTGATGCTGGCCTGGTGCCGATCATTTGCATCGGTGAGAACTATAATGAGCGCCAGAGGGGCGAGACCGACCGCGTGAATGAGCGTGTGCTGCTCAAGTCCATGCCCTATCCGTCCGCAGAAGGGCAGGCTCGCGAGTTCGTTGTCGCCTATGAGCCGAAATGGGCCATCGGGACAGGGCAGACCCCCACAATGGCGGAGATCGAGGGCGCCCATGCTCACATCCGGCAAATCCTCACAGAAAACCAGGGCGAGGCGGGCAAGCGGATACCCATCCTGTATGGCGGCTCCATGAAACCTTCAAATGCGGCTGAAATTCTTGCGGTGGACGATGTCGATGGCGGACTGATTGGCGGGGCGAGCTTGAAGGCGCAGGACTTCCTCGCCATCTACGCGGCGGCGGCAAGCTGACCTGACTTGTGAAAACGGGGTTGGCGCGCGCGCTTATCCGGCCTATTGCGCGCCATTGGTTTTCAGACAGCGGCTTTTTCGCATGCAAAATGTAATACTCGTCGTTCACATCCTGGCCTGCCTTGCCATGACTGCAGTGGTGCTGCTCCAGCGCTCCGAGGGTGGGGCACTGGGTATTGGCGGCGGCGGCCCAGGGGGCGGCCTCATGTCGGGGCGCGGTGCGGCAGGTGCCCTCGTGCGCACCACCATGATCTTCGCGGCGATATTCTTTGTCACCAGCCTGACCTTGACCACGATGGCCGCGCGCAACGATGACAGCCGTACCGCCGCAGAACGGGCCGGCGAGGCGGAGCCGGGCGATGGCAATTCTGACCTGATTGACGATTCGGTGCTCAATCCTGAAACCGACCTTCTGCCCACGGAGCCCCTGGAAACGCCGTTGGAGCTTGACGAAACGCCCGCGCCATCAGCCGACGGGATGGATGAAACCCCGCTCGATCTCGACGAAACACCGATCGAGGTTCCCGGCGAAAGTGATGAGACGGGCGCGAACAATCCGCCGCAATAGGCCCCCCCGGTTTTAGGGTGAGCGTTACGGGCGAATCAGGTCAGGCTAAAATCCCATGATCCGCTATATTTTCATAACGGGCGGCGTGGTGTCATCCCTTGGCAAAGGCATTGCGTCGGCCGCGCTCGGTGCTCTGTTGCAGGCGCGTGGCTACGGCGTTCGCCTGCGCAAGCTTGATCCCTATCTGAACGTAGACCCCGGCACGATGAGCCCGCGCCAGCACGGCGAGGTGTTCGTGACCGATGACGGGGCCGAGACAGACCTCGACCTTGGCCATTATGAGCGCTTCACGGGCGTGAGTGCGCGCAAGTCCGACAACATCACGACGGGCCAGATCTACCGGGAAATCCTCGATAAGGAGCGTCGGGGCGACTATCTCGGTGCGACCATCCAGGTGATTCCCCATGTTACCGATGCCATCAAGGAATTCGTGTTGGCCGATCCGGGTGAGGGCGTTGACTTCGTGCTCTGCGAGATCGGTGGCACCGTGGGCGACATTGAGGGCCTGCCATTCTTTGAGGCGATCCGTCAGCTTGGCCAGGAACTGGGGCCGGAGCGGGCAGTCTTCCTGCACCTGACCCTCTTGCCCTATATCCCCGCGGCGGGCGAGATGAAGACCAAGCCGACCCAGCACTCGGTGAAGGAACTGCGCTCCATCGGCATCCAGCCGGACATCCTCCTGTGCCGGTGCGACCGCGCCATCCCTGAAACCGAAAAACGCAAGATCGCGAATTTCTGCAATGTCCGCCCGACCAGCGTGATCGAGGCGCGCGATGTGGGCCATATCTATGATGTGCCGGGTGCCTACCACCAGGAGGGCCTGGATGATGAGGTGCTCTATCATTTTCGCATCGATAGCGCCCCGAGCCCGGACCTGTCGCGCTGGAATTCCATTGCCCAGACCATCCACAATCCCGACGGCGAGGTCTGCATCGGGCTTGTGGGCAAGTATACGGACGTGCCGGACGCCTACAAGTCGGTGATGGAGGCGCTCGACCATGGCGGGCTCGCCAACAAGGTCGGTGTGGACATCAAGCTGATCGACTCCGAGCAGTTCGATGACGAGCACCGGCCCCTGGAGATACTCGAAGGGGTCCATGGCATCATCCTGCCGGGCGGGTTTGGCGAGCGCGGGGCGCGGGGCAAGATGCGCGCAGCCCGCTTTGCCCGCGAGCGCGGCGTGCCCTGCTTCGGCATCTGCTATGGCATGCAGCTCTCGGTGATCGAATCCGCGCGCCATATGGCCGGCATCGAGCAGGCCACGACGACCGAGTTCGAAGGCGAGGGCGTGCCGCTGGTCGCGCTCATGGAAGAGTGGACAAAAGGCAATGAGAAAGAGGTGCGCTCGGCAGAGACCGACAAGGGTGGCACCATGCGGCTTGGTGCCTATCCGGCCCAGCTGCGCGAGGGCTCTCTGGTGCGCGAGATTTATGGTCAGGGCCTGGTCCATGAGCGCCACCGCCACCGCTATGAGGTGAATGTGAACTATGTGGAGAAGCTGGAGGAGGCGGGCGTCCTCTTCTCCGGTCTCTCGCCGGACGGGAAACTGCCGGAAATCTTCGAGCTTCCCGGCCACCCTTGGTTTGTCGGGGTTCAGTTTCACCCCGAGCTGAAATCGCGTCCCTTCGAGCCGCACCCGCTGTTTGCGAGCTTCATCAGGGCGGCGGTGACGCAGAGCCGTCTTGTTTGATCATTCTGCGGGTTGCGCCGCAGGGGCTCTGCCTGTATTGGCCGGATTTTGGTTTTCCGGGGCAACTCCCGGCACGCAACTTCTGGATCAGACCCATGGCAGTCCCCAAGCGCAAGACGACCCCGTCCAAGCGTGGCATGCGCCGCGCCCATGACCGCCTCACCGCGAAACCCTATGTCGAGGACAAGGAAACCGGTGAGCTGCACCGCCCGCACCACATCGACCTGAAGACCGGCATGTATCGCGGCCGCCAGGTGATCGAGCCCAAGGAATAGGGCGCGATTTGAAGCGTTACATGAAGACCCCAGGCCATGCGCCTTGGGGTTTCTCATTTTTTGCACCGCACATAGACAGACGGTTAAGTCAGCGACACACTAGTCACATGGCTGAGAACAAGACCAAGCCGACAGAAGTTGATCCGCGCGATTTTGTAGCGGCGGTCGAGCACGACACGCGCCGGGCTGATGCCGAGCTGCTTCTGGACATCTTTCACGATGTGACCGGGTTGGAGCCTAAAATGTGGGGCCCTTCCATCATCGGTTATGGTCGCTACCACTACAAATATGACACGGGCCGCGAGGGCGACATGCTTATGACGGGCTTCTCGCCGCGCAAGTCCAATCTCAGCCTCTACATCATGCCCGGCTATTCCGGCGAAGCGATGCAGGAACGGCTCTCGCGCCTCGGCAAGCACAAGCTCGGCAAGGCCTGCCTCTACATCAACAAGCTCGCCGATGTGGACGAGGCCGTGCTGCGCGAAATCATCGCTGCGGGCATGGAGGATGTGCGCGCCAAGTATGACACGTTCGACGAGTAACGCCGTGAAGATCGTCATAAAGGGGCTCGCCGTGCTCGCCTTCCTCGCCATCGCAGCCTATGGCCTGACCCGGTTCCTGGCTGCCCAGGAGTCCCGGGGCGACCTCGCTGACGCAGAGGCCTACTGCCGGGGCCATGGCGGGATCGAGTCGATCCGCGCGGAGGAGGGGCAGATATTCGGCGCAGTCTGCAACGATGGGACGCAGTTCAGGACGGATGCCGCGCGCGCCACGCCTGACGGCTGATTTCCCAGACCAGCGACGCGCGCGTCGTGCCGTCGGGCCGTGTGCTCGTGACCTCTCCCATGCGTTCAAAGCCGAGGCCGTCCAGCAGGCGGGCTGTGCGCACATTGTCCGGCGCGGCTGTCTCGCAGATCAGTTCAAGTCCCAGCGTCTCGAACATCCAGTCAAAAGAGGCCGCTGCGCCTCTCGCGCCTGCGCCCTGGCTTTGCAGGACCGGATGCAGGGCACCGCCCAGTTCGCCTGCACCCCATTGCGACCAGACCTGTATGTCGGAATAGCCGACGACCTCACCTGCCGCGTCCTCGCGGACAAAGAGTAGGCCCTCGCCCGCCTCGGCCTGGCGACCATGCTCTTCGATGAATGTGCGCACGGTGGCCTCGTTCAGCGGAACGGGCAGTGAATAAATCGGGGCATGGACCCCGGGGTCAGACAGGAAGGCCCGAAGGGCGGGGGCGTCATCATGTGTGGCCCGCCGCGAGAGGCCAGCGCCTTCGACGGGCAGCGACGCTGCCGCTCTCACCGCCTGCCGGATCGCGTCGGTCCTCTCCGAAGGCATGTCGATCCGCGTGATCGGGATGACGCCCGCCATGCTATTGCAGCTTCTCTGCAGCCTTCTCGGCGAAATAGGTGATGATGCCCGCTGCGCCGGCGCGCTTGAAGCTCAGAAGGGTCTCCATCATCACCCGCTCGCCATCGATCCAGCCGCGCTCGGCTGCGGCCACGACCTGGGCGTACTCACCGGACACCTGGAAGGCGAGGGTGGGGATGGCGAAGGTCTCCGAGACGCGCCGGACAATGTCGAGATAGGGCAGGCCGGGCTTGACCATCACCATGTCGGCGCCTTCCTCGATGTCCATGGCCACCTCGCGCAGGGCCTCTTCGGTGTTGGCCGGGTCCTGCTGGTAGGTCTTCTTGTCACCCTTCAGAGCAGTCGCCGAGCCGATGGCGTCGCGATAGGGCCCGTAGAAGCCCGAGGCGTACTTGGCAGCGTAGGAGAGGATCAGCGTGTTGATGAAGCCCTCATCCTCCAGGGCTGCCCGGATCGCACCGACGCGCCCGTCCATCATGTCCGAAGGGGCAACCACGTCTGCGCCCACGCGGGCCTGCAGGATGGCCTGGGCGACCAGCAATTCGGTCGTCGCATCGTTGAGGACATAGCCATCATCGTCGATCACCCCGTCATGGCCGTGGCTGGTGAACGGGTCGAGCGCAACGTCGCAGATGATGCCCACTTCCGGCGCGGCGGCCTTCATGGCCTGGATGGTGCGGGGCACCAGCCCGTCGGGATTGAGCGCTTCGCTGCCGCCCTCATCCTTGTGGGCCGGGTTGATGTTGGGAAAGATCGCGATGGCCGGGATGCCCAGCTCGCGCGCGCGGACGGCGGCCCTTGCCGCTTCGTCCACGTTCAGCCGGTCATTGCCGGGCATGGACTCCACGGGGATGCGGGCCTCGGCCCCGTCATGGATGACGATCGACCAGACAAGGTCTGCCGGCGTCAGCACGTGCTCGGCGGTCAGGCTGCGGATCCATGGCGCCTGCCTGAGGCGGCGCAGGCG
>CAZVES010000103.1:0-9202 GCA_964625835.1 uncultured Hyphomonadaceae bacterium | reverse complement strand
GTTATCCTTGCTGGCTGCGGGCGGTCCGACATGCTAGTCGCGACTTGTGTCGAAGTCATATTTCATTCTTGGCGGTGCAAGGTCTGGCAAGAGTCGCAGGGCGCTCGCACTTGCCGAGTCTCTGGGAGCGACCCGTGTGTTTATCGCCACAGCCGAGGCATGGGATGATGAAATGGCCGAGCGGATTGCTTGCCACAAAGAGGAGCGCGGACCCGGATGGTCGACCCGTGAGGTGCCACTCGATCTTGTCGTGGAACTTAGCCGGTTGGACGCGCAAACCGACATATGTGTCGTTGATTGCCTCACCCTGTGGCTGTCAAACCTGATGCACCATGGAAGCGATGTTGAAACCGAGACCGAACGGCTCTGCGAGGCGATTGCTGCCTCAGCGATACCGATCATCCTTGTATCAAACGAGGTGGGTCTGGGGATCGTTCCTGAAACACCACTGGGACGCGAATTCAGGGATGCCCAGGGCAGGCTCAACCAGGCGGTTGCGCGCGTTTGTGATCGCGTGGAGGTCGTCGTGGCCGGTCTGCCGCTGACCCTCAAGGACTGAGCGCGCTGGCCAGCCGCTGCTCGGCCTCGCTACTTGCGGGCAATCCAATGCGCAGGTGCGTTGCCGACCACGCAAACCGGCGAACATAAATCCCTGCACGAGCCAGTTGCTCAAAAACGCCATGGGCGCCTTCTGTTTCGACATACCGGAAGAGCTTTGTGCCGCCGACTGGGTCGAGACCAACTTTGCGCAGGATTGCATCGAGACGGGCCGATGCCTTGCCAAGATCAGAGCGAGCCCGGACTTGCCAGGCCATGTCAGCATAGGCCCGCGCACCGATCTCCAGTGCCGCGCCTGAAACGGGCCAGATACCGAGGCGATCGGCCATGGCGCGGCGGACAGGCTGAGGCGCGATCAGTGCGCCAAGCCGCAAGCCGGCAAGGCCGTAAAACTTGCCGAAGGACCGCAGGATGATGAGACCATCGCCGCCGCCCCGGGACGCGAAGCTCCGCTCTGGCACGAGGTCGCTGTAGGCTTCGTCGATGATCAGCGTGCCTCCGTTCGCCGCGAGGACGACGCGGGCCAACTCCAGCGCATCGGGGTCGATAAGGCGGCCATCGGGATTGTTGGGATGGGTGACGACCACGCCGTCGACTTGATCTGCAAGTGCCAAGGGATCAGGGGTCTCGATCACGTCGGCCCCGGCGCGGCGCCAGACGGCCGCATGATCTCCATAGGTCGGCGACAGGATCGCCACGCGGCGGAGCCTGATGACATCGGGCAATAGTCGGATCAGCAGTTCGCTGCCCGGCGCGAGGACGAGTGCGTCGGGATCAGCGCCTATGGCATTGGCCATGGCGCGCTGGCAAGCCCCATGGACGGCGCGCGTGGGCAGATGTGCAAGCGAAGACTGCGAAACCGATACATCCTGATAAGGCCAGGGATTAATACCGGTCGACAGATCGATCCACGGACCGGGCGCGTCGGGATACTCGGCGCGCATGGCATCCAGTGCGCCGCCATGGATCAGGTCCAAAGTCATCGGTGCAGACCGCACGCCAAGGCGATCAGCAGCAGTGCGCCGAGCGCCATCGCGCTTCGATAAAGGGCGAGGCCCGCGTGGATATCCTGACCTGTCGGATCTTGGGCGCGGCCGTTCAACCATGGCTCTTCGGTGGTTTCACTTCCATAGATGCGAGGACCAGAAAGCCTTCTGCGTAAGCCACCGGCCATGGCGGCTTCAGGCCAACCGGCATTCGGTGAGCGGTGGCGGTGGGCATCCCGCACCATGACCCCGAAGGCGGTCGGTTTCAGGCTGGCTGTAGCGATAAGCAAGCCCGTGAGGCGCGCGGGAATGAAATTGGCGACATCGTCAAGCCTTGCAGCGAAACCTCCAAAGGCGGCGTGACGGTCGTTTCGGTGACCAAGCATGGAATCCAGCGTATTGATCGCCTTGTATGCCGCAAGTCCCTCAAGCCCAAAGGCCACGCCCCAGAAAAGCGGTGCAATGACGCCGTCGCTGGCGTTTTCGGCCAGACTTTCGAGGCTCGCGCGCGCCACGCCGGACTCATCGAGCTGATGCGGATTGCGCCCGACAATCATGGAAACAGCGGCGCGGGCACCCGTCAGATTGCCAGCTGACAAGGGGCGCGCGACAGCGGCGACATGGGCATGCAGGCTGCGCGAGGCGATGAGGCTGGACGCAATGGCGGCCTCAAGAGCTATGCCCCACCACGTATCTGGCAGGGAGAGGGCAATGCCCGCTGCAAGGGCTGTGGTGAGCATCACAATGAGGAGTGTGGTCGCAGCGCCTGCCACATAGCGGGCCGAGTGGGACCAGATTTCCCTGTTGAGCGCCTTGTCCAGCGCGGTGATCAGTGTGCCCATCCAGACGACAGGGTGGCGGATGCGCCGGTAAAGCCAGTCCGGCCAGCCCAGCGACACCTCCACCGCCCAGGCGAGCAGCATCAGAGCCGACGTGCTCACGGCCTATCCGGGGCCCAGCCGACCGGCTTCGCAAGGCCGAGCAATCCATCGATATCAACAGCCGCCTCGACGCCGTCTGCAAGGTCATCGAGCGCGCGCTCGACGCCGACCGCGTAGTTGAAAGCCGGATCGCCCGAAGCGCCAATCCGGTCGAGCCAGGCGCGGCGGAACCTGTCGCTGGCGAAAGCCCCATGGAGATAGGTGCCCTCAACGCGGCCATCCGCGCTGCGGGCGCCTTCAGCGATACCGTCGATGACCGAGAATGGCCGCCCGGTGTCTGGCCCGGCCGTTCTGCCGATATGAATTTCGTATCCGCTGATCGCCTCGCCGGACAACGCGCAGGCCGCCCTGACAGGCGTCACCTGCTTCGCGCCCAGCATGACCGTATCCAAGTCCAATAGCCCGAGCCCGGCGGCCTCGCCCGGCTCGCCATCGACGCCGCTGGGGTCCGTAATCGTCTGCCCCAGCATCTGGTATCCGCCGCAGACGCCGAGGACACGGCCGCCCGTGCGGGCATGGGCGATGATGTCATGGTCCCAGCCCTGGGCGCGCAGGAAGGCGAGGTCGCCAAGGGTGGATTTGGTCCCGAACAGTATAATGACATCAGCGTCGCGGGGAATCGCCTCGCCTGGCGGCACCCAGCGGAAATCCACGGTGGGCTCCTGCCTCAGCGGATCGGCATCGTCGAAATTGGCAATCCGGCTGAGCATCGGGGCGGCGATCTTGAGCTTTCCGTGGCGTCCGGATGCTGGGCGACTGAGCACCACAGCGTCCTCGGCTGGCAACCGCGCGCTGGCCGTCAGCCAGGGGATCACACCGAAACAAGGCCAGCCCGTGCGGGCTTCTATCTCCGTCACGCCGTCATCGAACAGGCGAGGGTCACCCCGGAACTTGTTGACGAGGAACCCACCGATCATGGCTGCATCTTTGGCATCGATCACGGCGTTCGTGCCAACAAGGCTGGCGATCACGCCGCCTTTCTCGATGTCGCCGATCAGGCAAACGGGTACGCCGGCGCGGCGGGCAAAGCCCATATTTGCAATATCGCGGGCGCGTAGATTGATTTCAGCGGGGCTGCCTGCGCCTTCGACCAGGATGAGGTCGTGCCGCCTCGCCAGCCGCTCAAAGCTTTCCATGACAGCGCCCATCAGCCGGTCTCGGCGCGCCATGTAATCGCGCGCGTCCAGGGCCTCGATGGCGCGGCCCTGGACGATGATCTGCGCGGTTCGGTCGGTCTGCGGTTTGAGGAGCACCGGGTTCATGTCTGTATGAGGATCAAGACCGCATGCGAGCGCCTGCAGCGCCTGGGCGCGTCCGATCTCGCCGCCACCCGCGCAGGCGGCGGCATTGTTCGACATGTTCTGCGGCTTGAATGGCGCGACGCTCATACCACGCCGCCGGGCGATCCTGCAGAGCGCCGCGGTGAGCACGGACTTGCCGACATCGGACCCCGTCCCCTGAAGCATGAGCGCTTTCGCCGTCACACGGACCCTGCCATGTCCACGCGCAGGCCCTCAACGCTGGCGCGGACGCCATAGACGGTTTCAAGTCGCTCGGCTGTCAGCGTTTGAGCAGGTGGACCGTCTGCAACAATGCATCCGTCCTTCATCCAGATCAGGCGTGACGCGTAGCGGGCGGCAAGCTGGATGTCATGCAGGACAACCAGCGCGCCGCCGCCTTTCGCGACGAAATCCGCGATGAGGTCGAGGATGCGAAATTGGTGGCGCGGATCGAGCGCGGCGGTTGGCTCATCAGCGACCAGCAGCGGAGCCTCAGCAGCAAAAGCGCGGGCGCAGTGCATGCGGGCGAGCTCCCCGCCAGACAATGTGTCGGCGCTGCGATGGGCGAGGTGCCCCAGGTCGCAAGCCGCGATCGCGCGCGCGACCGCTTCGCCGTCGCGGCCCTTGAGGCGGCCAAGGGCGGCACCATGGCTGAACCGGCCAAGGGCGACCACGTCGCGCACGGTGTTTGGCCAGGCCAGCGGCCGGATCTGCGGCAGATAAGCGACGCTGCGCGCGCGCGCGACCGGCGAGAGGCCACGGGTGTCTGCACCGCCGAGGGTCGCGGTTCCGCCGCTCGGTTTTTCGAGGCCGAGGCTCGCACGGATCAGGCTGGTCTTGCCCGCACCATTGGGGCCGAGCAGGGCGATGAGTTCGCCCGGTGACAAGCGAAAGCTCGCGCGCCCGACCAGTGTGACCTCTTTCGCTTTCACGGTGAGGTCCGTGGCAACGAGCTCAGTCATGGACGGCCCGCCTCTGCATGGCGATCCAGACGAAGATGGGCGCACCGATGAGGGCGGCCACCACGCCGAGCTTCAGCTCATTGTCCGTCGGTATGATCCGCACGCCAATGTCTGCGATCACGAGGATCAGACCCGCCAGCAGCGCCGATGGAATGAGCGAGCGGGCCGGGTCATGGCTCACAAATGGCCGGATCAGGTGTGGGGCAACGATGCCGACAAACCCGATGGCACCTGCCAGCGCGACCGAGGCGCCCGTGGCGAGACCGGCGCCGAGGACTGTGAAGATGCGCTGGTTGCGGAGGTTCAGGCCGACGCCGCTGGCCGCTTCCTCGCCGAGGGTCAGCGCTGACAAGCCGCGTCCGGTCGCCAGAAGGATCGCCGCGCCAGCGACCATAAAGGGCAGCGCCAGTGTAATTTCGTCAAAGCTGCGATTGGCGACCGAGCCCAGCATCCAGTTGATCATGTCCGACAGGGAAAACGGATTGGGGGCAAGGTTCATGAGCAGGCTCATCAGTGCGCCGGCGAAGCTGGAAAGGCCAACCCCGATCAGAATGAGCGTCACGACGGATCGGGTGCGGATGGCCGCGAGGGCGAGCAGAGTGGTGGCGGCGAGCGCCCCGGCAATGGCGGCCAGTGGGAGGATCCACGCGCTGAGGCTGACCAAGCCGTAATAAAGCGAAAACGTCGCTGCCAGCGATGCGGTGGCGGAGACACCCAGCACGCCCGGTTCCGCCAGCGGGTTGCGCAACAGGCCCTGCAGAGCCGCCCCGCTGAGGCCAAGCGCCGCGCCGACCAGAAAGGCCGCCAGCGCGCGGGGCAAACGGATTGACCAGACCACGAGCCTGTCACCGGCTTCCGCGCCGCCGAAAAACGCTGCCAGGACCCGCTCGGCTGCAAGGGGTGTCGACCCCAACAGGCAAGCTGCGAGGATCGCGATGACGCTTGCCGCAACCAGGCCTGGTGTGAGCCAGCGCGCCGGGCTCATTCCGTCGCTCCATCCGCAAGCGCCTCTATGGCGTCAAGGATGAACCAGCCCCCGCAGGCGGTCCATGCGCCCTGCAGCGGGACCACTTGCGGACCATTGAGCTGGGCACGGGCGACCGGGTGCCTGGACGCACTCCAGGCATTTGGGTGATTGGTCAGGCTCTCGAAAAAGGCCGCCGCAACAATGTCGGGCTTTTCATAGGCGAGGCGCTCGAGCGGGAGGGATCGCCAGCCGGGCTTTGCCTCGAAATTCTCCAGTCCCGCGGCTACCAGCATTTCGTGGACGAGGGAGCCCGGCCCGGTGGTGACGCCGGCTGGCGTCATGTACATGGCCAATTTACCGTCGTCGCGGGCGGCAATCGCGGAAAGGCGGTTTCTGAATTCGGCGACAAGTGCTTCGCCACGCTCGCTCTGCCCCAGGCCATCCGCCATATGCAGGATCAGGGACGGAATGGATCCCATCTCCTCGCTGTCAACATTCGAGGCCCAGCCCACCTGCAGGACAGGCACACCGGCGCGCTCGAAAAAGGCAGCCGCGTTCGGCCCGCCGCCATAGGACCGCACGACCAGATCAGGTTTCAGGATGAGCACATCCTCAGCGATGGGGCGCACGGTCGGGACGCCCATCGCCGCATCTTGCATATAGGAAAAATCTTCCACGGCATCCGGAGAGATGGCGAGGATCTGCTCAGCATCTGCAAGCTTCAGGACATACTGGTCAGCGCAATAGTCGAGACTGACGATCCGCATGGGCTTGTCTCTGGTTGCTTGCGGCGGGGTTTGATCACCGCCGCAAGCGCAAAGCCAGATGGTCAAGAATAAGACCGTCAGTCGCAACATCGGTGCTAATACCGCAAACGCACGCCGACGTAACCCGACAGGTCCGGCGTGCCGTAGCCAAGGATCTGCTGGTATTCCTCGTCAAACAGGTTCTCGACGCGCCCGAAGATCTCCACCCGCTCGTTCAGATCGTAGCTGCCGGTAAGGTCTACCCGTGTCCAGCTGTCGAGCGTCGTGCCGTTCGTGTTTGGCTCTTCGCCGTTATAGCGCACCAGGACGGCCCCGGAGAACGGACCGGCCGGGTCCATGGATACCGTCACGTCGCCGGACTGTTCCGGGAGGCGAGCGAGTGCTTTTCCGTCACCATCCTGCGCGTCGATATAGGCATAATCTGCCGACACACGCAGCCAATCGGTCAACTGATAGGCGCCATAGACTTCGACGCCCTGGCTTTCGACCTCTGCAATGTTCTCGTAGCCGCCGACTGCGAAGGAGAAATTGATCTGGTTCTCAGTGTCCTGGTCGAAATAAGTGATACCGGCTTCCGCGCGCCCATCGGGTGAGCGCCAGTCGAGGCCGATATCGAAGGCTTCAGAGGTTTCCGCCTGGAGATCCGCATTGGGCTCAGTCGCGCCGCAGCAGAAGAAAGTCGTCTGGAAGATGGTCGGTGCCTTGAAGCCCTGACCCCAGCTTGCCCGCACGGTCAGCGTATCACTGGGGTTATAGGCAGCTGCAAGCCGGCCGGTGGTCTCTGATCCAAACCGTTCATGGTCATCGTTTCGCAGCCCCCCCGTCAGCGTCAGCGTGTCGGTGGGCTTGAACTCATAGAGCAGGAAAAGCCCGTTGAGGGATGTGTCATCATCATTGGCCGCCGCGTCTTCCCGTTCTGCGCCAAACGCCAGCGTATTGCTGTCATTGATGCCCAGTGTTCCCTGGTAGCGCAGAATTGTCCGGTCGCCTTCAGCATCGAAGCTCGGCGCGCCATTTGTGAAATTATTCCGTGTGATGTCGGAATAACCAACCAGCAAAAGGTTATCCAGACGACCATCGAAGAGCGAGCCTGTGAGCGAAATGTTGGCAGAGAGCTCTTCGGTTTCGCTGACCTGATCGCCGTCTGCCACACTGCCCTGGGCGCCGCCGGAAAAGCTGTCGAATTCGGATTCGGCATCGGTCCAGAGCACATCAGCAGACAAGCGCACATCACCCCCAAGATTCAGGCCGCCCTTGGCCGACAGGGTCAGCGCCTCATAGGCGTCATCCTCGCTATTGCCATTGTCCTCATCGGCTTTTGAAATGCCGTCCGAGCTGGTGCCAACGATGGCGAGACGGAAGTCGCCGACATCATTGGCGTTGCCGACCGATGCGCCGCCGCGAAACGTGTTGAAGGAGCCATATTCGCCGAACACGCTGCCACCGAGCCCCTCATCCGGGCGTTTCGTCGTGATCGAAACAACGCCGCCGATGGCATCTGTGCCCCACAAGGTGGACTGGGGGCCCTTGAGCACTTCGATTCGTTCGATGTTCTCGGTGTCGAGGCGGGCAAAGTTGAACCCGC
Organism: uncultured Hyphomonadaceae bacterium; assembly: GCA_964625835.1. Lineage (GTDB taxonomy): Bacteria > Pseudomonadota > Alphaproteobacteria > Caulobacterales > Hyphomonadaceae > UBA5336. The sequence continues at coordinate 1,156 of CAZVES010000103.1, read as the reverse complement.
CGCCCGGTGATGTGGGGTCGTTCACCGCCACGCCGTCGATCAATACCAGGGTCTGCTCGCTGGATGCGCCGCGAATGCGTACGCTGGCGGACCCGCCGAAAGCCCCGTTGGAATTGATCGTCACGCCGGGCGCAGAGGCGACCGCGTCAAGCGCAAAGTCGAAGCCGAGTTCCTCGATATCCTCAGCGGTGATGATGGTCACGCTGGAGCCCACTTCGGTGGCGGCCTGGTCAAGGCGTGAGCCCTCAACGATGATCGTATCCAGCTTGGTTTGATCGGTATCGGTATCCTGCGCGATTGCAGGCAGGGCAAGCGAGAGCGAAACAGCGCTCAGGAGCGCGGTTCTGTAAAACATGGGAAAACCCCTCAAGCGCCCTGCCGCCCGTCGGATGAGGCGCGCTGTAAAACGACAATCGGCCCCACGGGAAACCCCATGCGGGCGGCCGGACCCTTTCGGGTGTCGTTTCAAAGGAGAGGCATTTGCCTTCCCGCCCGCTGAGAACTCTTCCCGGCCTCCGGACGAACGACGCGATGGCAGGTTTCCTGGCTCACCGATCAAGGCTTCCGGCCGCCTTCCCAGGGCTTGCACCCCAGTGACATATTGGCCTTCGGCTCCCGGTTGACAGTTGCGGGTACAGCGCCGGATTCACACCGGCTTCCCTCTTAGCCCCCGATTAAGGAAGCACCATCTAGGGCGTATTTGCTGCAAGCGCGAGGGGCTGTCAAATCGTATTTTCGCAACGGCGGCGCGGCACCAGCGTCAAAAATCAATGCCGCGCTGAGCCTTTATCCCGGCTTTGAAAGGGTGCTTGATCTCCCGCATCTCGCTGACGAGATCGGCGTAATCACAGATTTCAGGTTTGGCGTCGCGGCCCGTGAGTACAATGCTCGTTCGGTCAGACCGCGCTTTCAGCGCGTCCAGCACAGTCTCCGGCGTCAGATAGTCATACCGCAACGCTATGTTGATCTCATCGAGTACCAAGAGATCATAGTCGCCACTGACCATCATCTCACGGGCTTTTTCAAACGCGGCGGTTGCGGCTGTAACATCCTGTTCGCGGTTCTGGGTGTCCCAGGTGAACCCATCGCCCATCGTGTGCCAGTCAACATCGTCGATCTTCTCGAAAAACTGCCGCTCACCGGTGATCCACTTGCC
>CAZVES010000102.1:0-9257 GCA_964625835.1 uncultured Hyphomonadaceae bacterium | reverse complement strand
TGGTAGCGGGGTTGGAAACCGCTTTGTAAACCGCTCCGCGTATGGTACATAGGGGGAACAGGTAGCGGGAGGTACGCGCGATGAGAAGCGTTAAGGAACTGGCCGAAATGACGGTCGAGTACAACAATACCGGTCGCTCGCGGGAGCTCCTGGAGCTGATATATTCCGACACGGTCCAGTCGAATGAAGCCGGCCCGGCGCCGGATGGCTCTGTGGGTGTGACGGGCATTGAAGCGCTGAAGGGCAAGTGGGACTGGTGGGAAAACGCCAATGAGGTTCATTCCACGAAGACCGAGGGGCCCTTCTTCCATGGCGATGACCGCTTCAGCGTGATCTATGAAGTCGACCTGACGGACAAGGCATCCGGCCAGCGGATGCAGTTTCGGGAAGTGGCTGTCTACACCGCCGCAGACGGCCAGATCGTGAAGGAGGAGTTCTTCTACGCCACGGACTAGACCCTGCGTCACCGCTTTCTTTCCAGACGGCCGCGATATACGTTTTGAAGAAAATCAGGGAGACGCTGCCATGGCCTTTGACGAACCCACAGACCTTGATGCCTTTCGCGAGGAAACACGCGCTTGGCTGGAAGAAAACTGCCCGGCCTCCATGCGCACGCCCATGAAGGACAGCGAGCTTGTCTGGGGCGGCAAGCGCGAGACGTTTACAAATCCCGACAGCAAGGTCTGGCTGGAGCGCATGGGTGAAAAGGGCTGGACCGCGCCGACCTGGCCAGCCGAATATGGCGGCGGCGGCCTCAGCAAGGGCCAGGCTCGCGTGCTGGAGCAGGAGATGCGCCGCATCAAGGCGCGCCCACCTCTGTTCAGCTTTGGTCTCTGGATGTTCGGCCCGGCCCTCCTGGAATTTGGCAATGAGGAACAGAAGAAGCGGTTCATCCCGGACATCGTCCATGGCCGCACCCGTTGGTGCCAGGGCTATTCCGAGCCTGGCGCGGGCTCTGACCTCGCCGGCCTGCAGACGAAAGCCGAGGATAAGGGCGACCACTACCTGATTAACGGCCAGAAGGTCTGGACGTCCTATGCCGATCAGGCCGACTGGATCTTCTGCCTGGTGCGCACCAGCACCGAAAAAAAGCATGAAGGCATTTCCTTCCTCGTCTTCGACATGGCGAGCGAGGGGGTCGAGGCGCGTCCGATCAAGCTGATTTCCGGCTCCTCGCCATTTTGCGAGACCTTCTTCACGGATGTGAAAGTGCCCAAGGAACAGCTCGTCGGCCAGGTCAATGGCGGCTGGCCCATCGCCAAGCGCCTGTTGCAGTTCGAGCGCTCTTCGATCTCCGCAGGCGGGTTCGGTGGCACGGGTGGTTCCGGCATTCTCGGGCCTGAGGAGTATGCCAAACAGCATATTGGCATGGACGAGACCGGCCGCGTGGCCGATGGCGACCTGCGCGCACGCATCACCGATCACAAGATGTACGCCAAGGCCTTCTCGCTCACGGTGCAACGCTCCACCGAGCAGGCCAAGGCCGGACAGGAGGTCGGCCACACCGCCTCCATCCTGAAATACGCCGCCGCCAAGATGAACCAGGAACGCCATGAGCTTCTCATCGAGGCACTGGGCACCGAAGGCCTCGGCTGGGAAGGCGAGGGCTTTGACAAGACGGCCATGAAGGCCACGCGCGGCTGGCTGCGCTCGAAAGGCAATTCCATCGAAGGCGGCACGTCGGAGATCAACCTCAACGTCATCGCCAAGCGCGTCCTGGGCCTGAGGGAGCACCAGTAGTCATGTCCTTTGTGCTCACTGAAGACCAGGACATGCTGCGCGACACCGCGCTGTCCTTCGCGCGCGATGAATTGCCGGTCTCGCACCTGCGCGCCCTGCGCGATGGCGGGGCGAATGGCGCCGATCCGGCCTCGCGGGCCAAGCTGGCTGAGCTCGGCTTTTACGGCGTGCTCGTGCCCGAGGAGTTTGGCGGTTCGGATTTCGGCATGGTTGGCATGGGCCAGATCATGGAGGCGCTGGGGCGCACCATTGCCGCAACAGACGTGCTCCAGTCCGGCGTGATCGCTGCAAGCCTTCTGACGCTGGCCGGCACGCAGGCGCAGAAAAACGCCTGGCTGCCCCGCCTTGCATCGGGCGAGGTCTCGATGGCGCTCGCCCTCGACGAAGGCGCCCACCACGCGCCGACCCAGATTGCCAGCGAGGCCGAACGCAATGGCCAAGGCTACACGCTGAACGGCGCAAAGCGCTATGTCCCCGGCGGGCACACCGCCGATGTGTACATCGTGGCCGCGCGAACCTTCGGCGAGCCAGGCGAGGCCCATGGCATCACGTTTTTCCTGGTGCCGAAGGAGGCCAGGGGCGTTTCCGTCCAGGCCCTGAACACGGTGGACGCCCACGGCGCGGCCCACCTGACGCTGGACGATGTCCATGTGGGTGACGGCCACATCCTCGGCGATGTGGACAAGGCCAGCGACACGCTGGAGCCGGTGCTGGACCGCGCCCGCATCGCGCTGGCGGCGGAAACGCTGGGCTGTGCCCAGGCGGCCTTCGACATGACGCTGGAATACCTCAACACGCGCCGCCAGTTCGGCCAGCTGATCGGCAGCTTCCAGGCCCTGCAGCACCGCGCCGCGAAGATGTTCACGGAGCTGGAAATGGCCCGTTCCTGCGTGGCTGCGGCGCTGTCAGCGGCGGAGGCCAAGGCGAACAACATTCCCGAACTGGCCAGCCTCGCCAAGGCCAGGACGGCCGATCTCGTGCACCTCGTGTCGAATGAGACCGTGCAAATGCATGGCGGCATCGGTATGACCGACGACCATGACAGCGGCCTCTATCTTAAACGCGCGCGCGTACAGGAAGCCCTCTATGGCGGTGCGAGTTTCCACCGCGACCGGTATGCCCGGCTTCAGGGTTACTGATCAGATCAGGGGCTGAGGCGCGCGCCTCAGCCCTTTGCACGCTCGATCGCTTCGATGATCAGTTCGCGGGCCTTCTCCACGCCTTCGATCCCTTCGACCTTCACCCATTTGCCGGGCTCCATGTCCTTGTAATGGGTGAAGAAGTGGATGATCCGCTCCACCAGGAGGTCCTGAAGGTCTGTGTAATTGTGGACTTTTTCGTAGAATGGTGTGAGCTTCTGGTGAGGCACGGCGAGAATCTTCTCATCCACGCCGCCATCATCTTCCATCAGGAGGACGCCCACGGGCCGCGCCCGCACGACGGCGCCGGGCACCAGTGCGCGTTGGCCCACCACCATGACGTCGATCGGGTCGTCGTCCAGGCTGAGCGTGTGGGGCACAAAGCCGTAATTGCAGGGATAACGCATCGACGTGTAAAGAAACCTGTCCACGAACATGGCGCCCGATGGCTTGTCGATCTCGTACTTGATCGGCTCCCCGCCGAGGGGCACTTCGATGATCACATTGAGGTCGTCTGGTGGGCTTTTGCCAATCTCGATCTTGGAAATGTCCATGGGTGTGTCCTTGACTGTGTCGTGTTCTGTGGTGGCGCGGCAGGGCCATGGGGTCAACCAAGACTTCTGTCGCAACCCGTTACGTTCTGGCCGCGTCCTTTCAATTCAGGTGCCGCGATTGTGCGAAGGCAGGTCTTGGCAAGGCATCGAAGAAGGTTCTAGCCTGGCAACAGTTTTATGGAGCGTATCATGAAGCCTGTCAGTCCGGCCTTCCTGGGCGGCGTGTTGTTGGTATTGGCGGGGCCGGATGCGCTTGCCGATCCCGTGCGGGAGGCGGCGAGCGCGGCGGTGGAATGCCGCAGCCTGGCCGAGCCCACCGCGCGCCTTGCCTGTTTCGATGCCACCAGCGCAGCGCTCCGCCAGGCGCTTGAGCCGCCGAGCGAGGCCGATGCGAAGACGGCCGCGCCGGTGCCAGAGCCAAGCTGGGCGGAGGCCCCGGCGCCGCCGTCTCCGCCACCTCCCCAGCTGGCCGAGCCCGTGCCAGAGGCGCGCGAATTCACGGCCACCATTGTCCGGATCACCCGGAATGGCGTTGGCCGTCACAAATTCTACACTCAAGATGGTGCGGTCTGGGAACAGACACAGATCGAAGAGATACGCCCGCCCCGCTCGCTGCCGGCCGTTGCCGAATTTCGCCGGCGCCTAACCGGCAATCCAACGATCTCGTTCGACATTTCCAACCGGGCCTATCGTGTGCGGCGCATCGAATAGGGCTCAGGCCCCTTCCAGGGCGAAGTTGAAGCTGACCGAGATGCGCGGCTCTTCGCTGGCGCCAGGCATCACTTCATGGCGCAGCCAACTTTCCCACATCAGGATTTCGCCGGGCGAGGGCTGCAGGTAGACAAAACGCCGGGCGGTTTCCGGCGCATCCTCGCGCTCGGGCGGCGCGGCCATCATCTTGTCGAGGCGGGGGTCTTCCAGACGCAGGGCCCCAGCGCCCTCGGGCATGGCCACATAGGCCGTGCCTGAAATCACGCTGCCAGGATGTATGTGCCCGGAATGGCCCATGCCCTCGCCGAGGATGTTGACCCAGAACCCCGACAGAACGAGGCGCTTGGCCTCCATGTCCCAATGCAGGACATCGGCAAAGGTGGTGGCCTCGACGTGGAGCCGGCGGGCGAGCCCGGCGAATGCCGGGGCCCGGCTTGGCAAATCGTCCAGCGAGGCATAGGAAGTGTAGCCGGGGTAGCCGCGCGCCTCGCACCAGGCATGTCCGGCCTGGTCACCCTCCTCCACCATCCAGCACGCCGCTTCCAGTTCTTCCAGGCTGCATGTTCCAGCCAGGCTGGCATCGTACAGAAGGGTCGGGAACAGGGCGCGCGGGGCCATTATTCCGGTTTCCGGAATTTCAGTGTCATCCGGTCGCTTTCGCCGATGGCTTCATAGATTGCCGGATCAAAGCCCTCGGGCGCGTTGCCCTCCCGGTCGGATGTTCGGCTGTTGGGCGGCAGGGTCCAAACGCCGAAGGGGTGATCGGCAGTGTCGGCTGGGTTGGCATTGATCTCGCTGCGTGCTTCGAGCACGAAACCGGCGCGCTCGGCCGCCGCGATCACGAAATCCTCGTGCACATAGCCCGATCGCGCCGCCGGGTCCTGCTCGCGCGTCGAGGGCAGGCGGTGTTCGACAACGCCAAACGTCCCGCCCGGTTTCAGCGCGGCGTATGAATCGGCAAACACCTTTTCGAGATAGCCGCCACTCATCCAGTTGTGGATGTTGCGAAAGGTGAGCACCGTGTCGGCCGTGCCCGGCTCCACCAGGTCGCCGGATGTGCCCGACAGGGCGGAAATCCCGATCTCGCCGAACGTTTCCACGTCGCCAAAGGCGGCGGCATAGTCGGCGATGCGTCCCTCAATACCGGCGCGCCGCTCGCCTTCGAACGCAGCCGGATCCCATGTGGCGGCTACGAGCCGGCCATCGCTGGCAGCCAGGTAGGGCGCAAGGATCTGCGTGTACCAGCCACCGCCGGGCCAGAGCTCGATCACGGTGTCGCCGGGCTGCACACCAAAGAATTCAAGGGTTTGTACCGGGTTGCGCCAAGTGTCACGCTCGCTGTTTTCACCGCGCCACTCGCCGCTGGCGGCCCAGGCCAGCGTCCCGGGAACGGGCGCATCCACGGCCCCGGCCTCGCGTTCAGCCTCGGCGGGGGTGGCCGGCGTCGGAGCGGTCTCGCTTCCGCAGGCCGACAGGGCCAGAAAGGCGGCAAGGGCGGTGCCCATGGGGGTCTTGTGCATGTTCATCACCTCCTGTGGCGCACGGGTTCTTGAACCCGCGTTTGCCTCCTCCCAGATAAGGAGTGCCGCAGCGCTGCCAAGCAGGTTGCGGCCAGGTGCTTGTGCCAGCGCTGTTTGCGGGCTGGACGTGGCAAGTGGCCTGACCTTCGAAACCGCCGGGCAGGGATGTCCGGCACAGTTGCTTGAAAGAGGACTGACATGAATACAATTGACCTTTCTCCACTGTACCGCACCATGGTCGGCATCGACCGTATGGCCAACATGCTCGACACGGCTGCACGACTGGACGGCGCCCAGGGCTACCCTCCCTACAATATCGAGCGCGTCGGCGATGACCAATTCGCGATCGAGATTGCCGTGGCCGGGTTCTCCGAGGCCGACCTCGATATCGAGTTGAAGGAAAGCCTGTTGACGGTGGCCGGCAAGAAAGAGATCGCCGAGGATGGCGGGGAGCGCGATTTCCTGCACCGCGGGATTGCAGAACGCGGGTTCATCCGCCGGTTCCAGCTGGCCGATCATGTGCTCGTGACGGGTGCGGCCCTCGAAAACGGCCTGCTGCGCATCCAATTGCGCCGGGAATTGCCGGAGGCGGCCAAGCCGCGCAAGATCGAGATCGGCTCGGCGACCCCTCAGGAAAAGCCGAAGCTGATCAGCGGCGGTGACGCATCGGCGGCCTGACGCCGGCAGCCTCGACCTGAAATGGCGGCGCGGACCCTATTGCGGTCCGCGCTGTTTTTTTGTGGTTCAGGCTGGCTGGTGCAGCCAGGTGCGAAGCCAGTTGAGCAGATCCTGGGGCGATCGCGTCGATGGTTTTGACCAGGGCGATCCCGACCAGGCGAGGAAAAGGCCGAAAATGAGCGCCGTCGCGCCCATGGACAGTGCAAACTGGTTGGCAGCGCCAAAGCCGCCGACAATGGCCCCTGCCATGGCATAGAGGCCGGCCAGTCCCAGCACGATCCCGATCGTGAGCAGGACATAGGTCATGAGCCGTCCGCCGCCGGCCCGGAACTCGGCATCGGGGCTCACGACGGCCAGATCGCCAAGAAGGGCCACGACAAGCGCCATATACTGTGTCCGTGATGCGCCATGGCGCACGTCATTGCAGGTGATCTTCGTGACGCCGCCGGCATGTTCGATGCGAATTGAACTCGACCAGTTCGGACCCGAAGGCATGTCGGAGAAAGAGCCGCCCGTGACCGTATCAAGGCGAATCTCCGCCCCGCCGGCGCGCACGAGTGAGCGTCCGTCAAGACGCCAGCTTTCAGCTGGGCGCCTCGGGGATGCCTTGAATGTGTAGTCGAGACAGCTCACAGATCTGAAGGCCCTGAATTGCTGGATTATCGCATGCGGAAGCTTTGTTATTCCACAACCCCTAGCCCTAGTGCATAATGGTTTAGCGACCATGAATCTTTGAGACTATGGACTGTCTTGTCTTTTCGGTTCCTTGAACCGTCCTTGGCAGTGGATTGGAAGGTGTGCCGGTCCCTTCTGACCCGCTCGCCCTGTTCAGGTGCCTTTTCATGCGTTGACGATTTGAAGCCGAACATGCGCTAACAAGGCGCGATGGAATTCCGCTCCCTCCTCTATGCCCTGAGCATCATGATCATGCTCCTGGGTGCCGCGATGATCCCCTGTGTGATGGTCGACCTGTATGGCCGCCGCACGGAATGGCCGGTGTTCGCTGTCTCTGCATTTGCGTCCATTCTGATCGGGGCCTGTATGTACGTCTTGGCCCGCGGCGATCCGCCCAAGACCCGCCAGCGCGAAGCGTTTCTCCTGACGGTTCTGGTCTGGGTCGTCCTGCCCCTTATTGCGGCCATACCCTTCCTTGCGTCAGGCATGTCTTTTACGGATGCCATGTTCGAGAGCATTTCCGGGCTGACAACAACAGGTTCCACCGTTCTGACGGGATTGGACAACCTGCCGCCGGGCATGCTCCTTTGGCGGGCCATCCTCCAGTGGATCGGCGGCATCGGGATCATTGTGACCGCGATCGCCATCCTGCCCCAGCTCCGCGTCGGCGGGATGCAGCTGTTCCAGCTGGAAAGCTCCGACCAGCCCTCGCAGTTCTTCTCCCGGGTCTCCGACATCGCGATTTCCGTTGGCCTCATCTACCTCGCCTTCACCCTGGCCTGCGCGCTGCTCTATGCGAATACGGGGCTTGAGCCGTTCCAGTCGATCACCCACGCCATGACGACGATGGCGGCCGGGGGCTATTCCACCCATGACGCCAGTTTCGGGCAGTATTCCGGCGAGGCTGCGCCATGGGTCGCGATTGTGTTCATGTCGATTGCCGGCTTGCCCTTCAGCCTGCTGGCGACGTCCATCTCCAAAGGGCGTTTCCGCATGCTCGTCCAGGACCCTGAAATCCGCCTGTTCTTTTCGCTGATCGCTTTTTTTACCCTGGCGATGCTCGCCTACCATGTCCTGGCAGCGCCCCAGCGGTTCGACTCCCCGACGCTTGCGGTCCGCGATACGCTGTTCAATGTCATCTCGGTGATGACCGGCACCGGCTATTCACTTGGCGATTATGGCGTATGGGGCGGGCCACCCGAGGCCGCTTTTCTTTTGCTGACCTTCCTGGGCGGGTGCGCGGGCTCTGCAGCGTGCGGAATCAAGATGTTCAGGCTCGAGCTCTCGGCCAAGGCGGTTCTGGCCCATGCCCAGAAAATGGTGATGCGCCGGCGCCTGGCACCGGTGCGTCACAGGGGGCGCACCGTCAGCGAGGACGTTCTCCAGTCGGTGATGGTGTTCGTGTTTCTCTATCTGTCCACCTTCCTGGTGGCCGCCAGCCTCCTGTCACTGATGGACCTGGACCCGATCACGGCCATATCGGCCGCTGCCACATCGGTCTCGAATGTCGGGCCGGGCCTTGGTCCGACCATTGGCCCGAACGGCACGTTCCAGACCCTGCCCGATGCGGCCAAATGGGTGTGCTCTATCGCGATGTTGCTGGGCCGGCTTGAGTTCGTGCCAGTGTTTGCCGTGCTGACCCGCCGTTTCTGGGTGGCCTAACCAGCCAGCACGCCGTCTATGGCCGAGACCAATTCGTCATCCTTGGGCTTCACGCTGGATGGGAACGCGGCCACTGGCGTGCCGTCTGTGCCCAGAAGGATCTTGTGGAAGTTCCATTTCGGCCGTGCCGCCTCACCCAGCGTGTCCTCGGCAAAGGCATAGAAGGGGTGGCGGCCCGTGCCGGTCACGGCGGTCTTGGAGGTCAGGGGAAAGTCGACCCCATAATTGATCTCGCAGAAATTCTTCACTTCCGCGTCGGTGCCCGGCTCCTGCCCGCCAAAGTCGTTGGACGGCACGCCCAAAACCACAAGGCCCCTCTCTCTGTAGTCGCTCCAAAGCGCCTGCAGGCCTTCATATTGTGGGGTGTAGCCACAGCGCGAGGCGGTGTTCACCACCAGGACCGCTTTACCTGCGAACTGGCTGAGCGGCATCGGTTCGCCTGTGATGGTCGTGAAATCGATGGGACTGGACATGGCGCTCTCCGGGGTTGGGTCTGTCGTGGCCGGGGCGGTCGCCGCCGGTGGGGTCTCGGCCGCCGCATCCTGGCCGTTGGCTTCAAGGTTGGCGCCGCATGCGGC
>CAZVES010000101.1:0-9260 GCA_964625835.1 uncultured Hyphomonadaceae bacterium | reverse complement strand
GCGCGCGCGCAGGCCTCCCAGTTCGGCGGCGACAACCGCTCTGCCAGTTCGGGCACGATCGCGCCGACAAAATTCGGATCGGCCAGCGGCTCGCCAATCACGCCTGTGGCGGCGAGGAAACAAGCCCGCGTATCAACGCCGAGGGTTGCCGTCAGCGCCGCAAGGCTTGCCTCGTTCTTGAGCGCGCCATTCGGCCCGGTAAAGGCGTTGGAATTGCCCGAATTGACAAGCAGGGCGCGCGCGCGTCCGCCGCCCTGTTCCAGGTGAGCGCGGCACCGGGCAACATCGTCAGAAGCGGTGGTCGAGCGCGTGAACACTCCGCCGCACGTCGCCTCTTCAGCAAAGGCGAACAGGAACACATCGTCACGCTGCAGGCCCTGCTTGGCATAAAAGCCGCGCGAAGCGGTTGCCGCGCGCACCCCGCGTAATGCGGGAAGGGCCGGAAAGACTTCCGGTGCAAGGGGCGAGGGCTCGAGCTTCACAGGCTGTCATCCGCAGCCGGATTGTCGGCCGGCAGTCTGTCGGGGTAGATCGTCGGCACGCCATTGCCGGGTTCCACAACCGCCTCATTGCGCAGGGTGCGCAAGATCTGGCTGATCTCGCCGAGTGTCAGGAAGGTGACAAGGTCGGGGCGCATTTCCTCAAGGGTCTGGGGCGCAGGTGTGCGCCGGTCTTCCACCTTGATGAGGTTCCAGCCCACCTCGGTTTCAAACGGTTCCGACACATCGCCTTCCACCGTGTTGGCGATGACACTGGAAAACGGCTCGCCCATCAGGTTGGGCTGGACATAGCCCAGCTCGCCGCCCTCGATCCGCGAGGCGGCGTCCATGCTGACCTCGAACGCGACGACTGCGAATTCCTCGCCGGTCGTCACGCGCTCGCGTACAGTCCGGGCTTCTTCTTCCGTCTCGACAATGATGAGGGCGACCCGAACCTGGTCTTCGATCTGCTGCAGGCTGGACTGTTCGGAATACATTTCCCGAATGCGCTCCTCGGTGACATTCCGGGCGACCAGGTGCTCGACCAGCAAGTTGCCAAGGACCCGTTCGCGCGCTGCATCCAGCCGGCGCTGTGCGCTGCCCTCCAGGTGCAGGTTCTTGCCCACGGCTTCCTGCGCCATGAGTTTCTGGTCGATCAGCTGGTCGAGTATGTCCTGATATTGCGGATGGCCGATGCCGATCGGCTCGCCGCTGGCGATGGCACCCTGGGCGGTGGCTTCAAGCTCCACATCTGCCAGATAGATCGGCTCGCCATTGACCATGGCGGCCACCGCGCCCTCCACGCGCAAGCGAACAGAATCGTCGTTTCCGGCAGGCTCGCAGCCTGCCAGGACCAGGGCAGCGCAAAGCCCCGCCAACAGTGTCATCAGCGATCTGCACATGCCATTCCCTCTTCGCAGCGTCAGCGCGCCTGATTGACACACTTCGGACCCGTTCTTAAGTCTCGAGGCTGCAATGGTCGAGAGGGTTTCGCCATTGCAGCTTTCCCTGCGCAAAGAGGTTGTCAGTCTCGGGGTGCGAAGGGCAGGTTTCTCCAAATCCTCAAGCGTATTGGTAAGATCGATGTTCTCAGTCGCCCGCAAAATTTTCGGCTCTGTCAATGAGCGCAAGCTGAAGCCGCTGCACGCGCGGGTGGCCCGGATCAATGCCATGGAGCCGATGATGGAGGCGTTGTCCGACAGCGCCCTGAAGGCCAAAACGGACGAATTCCGCCAGCGCCTGGAAAATGGTGCCACGCTGGATGAAATGCTCGAAGAGGCCTTTGCTGTCGTGCGTGAGGCGTCCCGGCGCGCCCTCGGCATGCGCCATTTCGACGTGCAGCTCATCGGTGGCATGGTGCTCCATTCCGGTGCCATTGCCGAAATGAAGACCGGCGAGGGCAAGACCCTGGTGGCAACCCTGGCGGTGTATCTCAACGCGCTGGCGGGCAAGGGTGTGCACGTCGTCACCGTCAATGATTACCTGGCCAAGCGCGATGCCGAGTGGATGGGTCAGCTTTACGGCTTCCTCGGCATGACGACGGGCAAGGTGATCCACGGCGTGGACGACCAGGGCCGCAAGGAAGCCTACGCGGCGGATGTGACCTATGGCACGAACAATGAGTTCGGCTTCGACTACCTGCGCGACAATATGAAATACTCGCTCGACCAGATGGTCCAGCGCGGCCACGCCTACGCGATCATCGACGAGGTCGATTCGATCCTGATCGACGAGGCGCGCACACCCCTCATCATTTCAGGTCCCACTGACGATCGCTCCGACCTATACCGCGCCGTGGATGCACTGATGCCCAATCTCGAGGAAGAGGATTTCGAGCTCGACGAAAAACAACGCTCGGTCGGCTTTTCCGAGAGCGGCACGGAAAAGATGGAGGAGTTGCTCCTGGAAGCAGGGCTTCTGGAGGGCTCGCTCTGGGAGCCGACCAACATTTCCATAGTCCACCACGCCAACCAGGCCCTGCGCGCCCACAAGCTCTACCAGAAGGACAAGGATTACATCGTCAAGGACGGCCAGGTGATGCTCATCGACGAGTTCACGGGCCGGATGATGGAAGGCCGCCGCCTGTCGGAAGGGCTCCACCAAGCGATTGAGGCCAAGGAGCGCGTCGACATCAAGCCCGAAAACCAGACTCTGGCCTCCATCACTTTCCAGAACTATTTCCGCCTGTATGACAAGCTCTCCGGGATGACTGGAACGGCCCTCACCGAAGCCAGTGAATTTGCCGACATCTACAAGCTGGAAGTGGTCGAACTGCCCACCAACAAGCCGATCGCGCGGCTCGATGAGGATGATGTGGTCTACCGCACGGCGGCGGCCAAATATGCAGACATCATCAAGGAAGTGCGCGACTGCCACGAGCGCGGCCAGCCCGTGCTCCTGGGCACCGCGTCCATCGAGAAGTCGGAGATTCTCGACAAGCTGCTCACCGACGCAAAGATCCCGCATGCCGTACTGAATGCGCGCCACCATGAGCAGGAGGCCCAGATCGTGGCTGATGCCGGTGTGCCCGGCGCGATCACCGTGGCCACCAACATGGCCGGGCGGGGCACCGACATCCAACTGGGCGGCAATCTCGACATGCGCCTGGAAAAGGAAGTCGAGGCCCAGCAGGCCAGGCACGGGCGCGTGCTGACCGAAAGCGAGATCGAGACGTTGCGAACGAAGATCAAGGCCGACATTGAGGTTCGCAAGAAAGAAGCGCTGGACGCGGGCGGGCTCTATGTGCTGGGCACCGAGCGCCACGAAAGCCGCCGGATCGACAACCAGTTGCGCGGACGAACGGGCCGTCAGGGCGATCCGGGCCGATCGAAATTCTTCATCTCCGTCGAAGACGACCTGATGCGCATTTTCGCCGCCGAAAGGCTCGATAATGTAATGAAGCGCCTCGGCATCAAGGAAGACGAGGGCATCACCCATCCCTGGATGAACAAGGCGATGGAGACGTCCCAGAAGAAGGTTGAGCAGCGCAATTTCGAAATGCGCAAGAATGTCCTCAAATATGACGATGTCATCAACGACCAGCGCAAGGTGATCTTTGAACAGCGCAAGGAGTTCATGGAATCCGAGAATGTCACCGACGTGGTCGAGGACATGCGCGAGGACGTGATCGACAAGATTGTCGCCTATACCATGCCGGAAAAAGCCTATGCCGAGCAGTGGGACGTGGATGGGCTGAAAACACAGTTGCAGCATGCGCTACACCTCGATCTGCCGGTCCATGACTGGGCCCGGGAAGAGGGCGTGGCGAACGAAGAGATTCGCGGCCGTATTCTCGACGCTGCCGACAAGGCGTTCGCCGAAAAGCGCCAGTTCGCCGGCGACACCCAGATCAATTACATCGAAAAGCAGGTCCTCCTTCAGGTGCTCGACCTGCAATGGCGCCAGCACCTGCAACAGCTCGACCAGTTGCGCTCTGTGATCCACCTGCGCGGCTATGGCCAGCGCGACCCGCTGAACGAGTTTAAGGAAGAGGCCTTCAAGCTCTTCAACTCCATGTTGGCCGACCTGCGCCTGATGGTGACGCGCTCACTCATGGGCCTGCGGATCGAGGGTGCGCAGGAGGCCGCGCCCCAGCCGCGCCCCGTGCCGGCTCCGGCGGCCCAGGCAGCAACGGCTGCGGCCGCGCTGCAGTCGCGCGAAACCAAGCTCGACCCGGACACGGGCGTCAATCAGATGGACCCGGACTCCCCGGCCGAGGACATACCCCAGGCCGAAGACGACTGGTCGAGCATACCCCGCAACGCCGCCTGCCCCTGCGGTTCCGGCAAGAAGTACAAGCATTGCCACGGCAAGATCGAAGCCGAAACGGCCTAATCCCGGCCCGGTCCGAAACGATAAGTGCGCCTTGCTGCCGCTGGCTACACTTGTCGCATGGCGTAAACACTGTTGTCTCCCATGTAAACGAAGAGCAGAGTGAGCATATTTCTTGAATGGGAGGCCGTAATGGCCGTTGACAATGAAATCGAGTTCCGTCGTGACCCGGCCACCATGCGCGACCGCATTGCCCTTGGCATGGTCAAGTTCATGCGCGTTTTTGCGGACGCCTTCTTCCGCAAGCGTTATGGCCACCGGGCCGTTGTGCTCGAGACCGTTGCCGCCGTGCCCGGCATGGTGGGAGGCCTATTGCAGCACCTGAAGGCCCTGCGCCACATCCGCGACGACCAGGGCTGGATCAAGGAGCTACTCGAAGAGGCCGATAATGAGCGCATGCACCTGATGACGTTCGTCCATGTGGCCCAGCCCAGCGGCTTCGAGCGCGGCCTGATCATGATCGCCCAAGCGATATTCTACAATTTCTACTTCTTCTTCTACCTCTTCTTCCCGCGGGTGGCGCACCGTTTCGTGGCCTATCTCGAAGAGGAGGCTGTGGTCAGCTATACCGGCTATCTCGAGGCCATCGACAGAGGTGAACTGAAGAATGTGCCCGCCCCCGAGCTGGCCATTGAGTATTGGAAGTTGGATGCGGACGCGACCCTGCGCGATGTGGTCATCGCTGTTCGCGCGGATGAGGCCAAGCACCGGGACGTGAACCACGCCTTTGCTGATGCCATGGCCGAGCCGCGAAAGGCGCCGGACGTGGTCCCCCAGCCCGTCGCGCCCCGCAAGGCGGCCTAGGCGAGGGCTCCCGCCAGTTTCAGGACATCATCCAGCAGGCCATCAAGGTCCGTTTGGGTGGTCCTGTGGTTTGTCAGGTTCACGCGGATGGCGAGCCTGCCATGGATGCGCGTGGTGGATGGGGCGGCCATCCCCTTTTCCTGAAGCGCGATGACGATCTCGCGATTGAGGGCATCGGTCTCGGCCTCGCCGAACCCATCACGCACGACCCGGAAGCAGACGATCTGCAGCGAGACCGGCGCCAGGCGTTCAAGGCCTGCCGTCTCGTCTATGCGCGCTGCGAGGTACGCCGCCTGGTCGCAATTGCGCTGGATGAGCGCGCCGAGGCGGTCGGTTCCGAATTCTGTCAGCTGTGCCCAGACCTTCAGGGCGCGAAAGCCGCGTGAGAGCTCAGGCCCAAGGTCAACCGGCCAGGGCGCACCAGCGGCCAGCCCACGCGTCTCGCCGGCCAGATAATCCGGCCTGTCGGAGAAGGCTGCGGCCAGCCGTGCTTCGTCGCGCAGGAGGACACAGCCGGCGTCATAGGTCACGTGCATCCACTTGTGGAAGTCGAAGGCGAGGCTGTCGGCCCGCTCGATCCCCTTCAGACGCGGCGCCAGGTCGGGCGCCATCTGGATGCAAGCACCGAAAGCGCCGTCGACATGCAGCCAGAGGCCCGATTTCGCTGCAATTTCCGCCAGCGACGCCAGATCGTCAATGGCGCCGGTGTTGACCGTCCCAGCAGAGGCGATGATGCAGAACGGGCTGAGCCCGGCGGCCCGGTCCGCCGCGATGGCGGCCTCAAGCGCGTCAGTGTCCGTTTCGAATGCAGCATTCACCGGCACGCGTCGCAAGGCCTGTGTGCCAAGGCCCAGCATGTCGAATGCCCGCGCCACGCAGGAATGGGCCTGGCTGGACGTGTAACCGACCAGCCCTGCCCCGCCGACGCCATCTGACCGGCTGCCGCCCTCCATGGCCGCATCGCGCGCCGCCTTCAGGGCGATCAGCGTGGCCATGCTCGTGCCCGAGACGACCAATCCGCCTGCCCCCTCCGGAAAGCCAAAAAGGTTCGCCATCCAGGCCACGACCTGCCGCTCCACCAGCAGCCCGACATGGTCGCGCCCGCCGCAATTGGTGTTCATGGCGGCCTCGACCATGGCCGGGATGATCTGTGCCGGCGTGCCTGAGCCATGCACCCAGCCGAAGAAGCGCGGATGGGTGTTGCCCACGCCATAGGGCATCATCGCTTCGAGTAGCGCATCCGGGCTTGCGGGCGCGCCGGGCAGGGGCGTCGCCAACTGGTCGCGCAGATCGTCCGCCACCGGCGTCCAAACGCGGTCCCCGGGCGCACGTTGCATATGGTCCAGCGCCGCATCCAGCATGGCATGGGCCCGCGCGCGAAAGGCCTCCCAATCACCAGGATCGAGCGAAATCGGGTCGTCCTCGGCCAACCGCCTATCCGCCACGTTGCCTGACGACTGCGCCTGTCACCAGGCCGAGCGCAACAAGCAGCGTGATGAGGCAAGGGGAAATTCGGGTCATGGCCGTTCCACTGCCTCAAACCATACGTCACTGTCCAGCGGCAGCGATACTGCACCGTCCGAGCGACGTAGGATAAAGTTAACACGATAACCCAAATTTGCCCGATTACGCGCCTGTCATGACCGTGTTTCGAGTTTTTATTCACTTCAAACACGGCTCACGCAGGCGAGGGATGCGACTGCGAGGCGGGTGGCGTAGGGACGGGCGGAGTTTCCGCAATGCCTTGCGTCACTTGGCGTGTGCGCGGGGTGCGTCAGCCGAAAAGGCCGATGAAAGTCGGGCTCATGGCGAGGATCGTAGCGCCGAGTAGCAGGCGATAGATCACGAAGGGCAGGAAGCTCATCCGCTCCAACAGCGCCATCAGGCCCCAGATCGAGGCATAGCCGGACACGAAGGACAGAACGGCCACGATAAGGCCTTCATTCAGGCTCGCACCCGCTTCGCCGCCCATGGCAAGGCCCAGAAAGGCGAGCAGGCCGCCTGCGAGGATGAGCGGGCCGGAGATCAGCATGGCGAAACGCGCCGCCTCGGTGCGCTTGAAACCCAGCAGCAGGGCTGCCGTCATGGTGACCCCCGAACGCGAAGTGCCGGGTATGAAGGCCAGCATCTGGGATGCGCCGATGATCATGGCATCACGCGGCAACATCTGTTCCTGGACACGCACCCGCTTGCCAAGGACATCACCGGCCCAAAGGGCAAGGCCGAACACGATGGTTGCAATGGCGATGGTTTCGGGACTGCGTAACATGGCCTGCAAGCCTTCGCCTGACGCAAGGAAGAGCAGACCGGCGGCCAGGCCGAAGGGCGTGGCGATGATAATGAACAGCGCCAGGCGCGCGCGCTCCGACAGGCGATTGCCAGCCTGGCGGCCAATGCCGACCAGTTCCAGACCGCCCAGGATTGCCGCCCAGACATCCTTGCGGAAATAGGCGACCATGGCGAAGAGCGTGCCCAGATGTGCCATCACGTCGATGAGGAGGCTTTCCTCGGTGGTGCCAAACCAGTCGTGCATCAGGATAAGGTGCGCCGATGACGAGATGGGCAGCCATTCCGTTATGCCCTGCACAATCGATAGGAGAACCAGTTGCAGCAAAGACATGGTATGTCCTCTTGTGGGGCGGCGGGGCCGGGACTGGGCACTTGATAGGCAGCTTCCATGCCGCGAACAAGCTTTCGCCATAAATTTCATGTTGATATGTAATCGAGAGGCGTATGGCTGCCGCCACTGCGTATCATGGTCTTCGCAGAGAAATATAAATAATAATGATATATATAGGAATTATCTTGCTTGCGTGGCAGGCATTTGTGACCTATTCCAGCTTGATCATCCTGAAGGCGAGGCCCCATGGCGCAGAAAATGCTGAAATTCACCCGCGTGGACCGGACCATGCCCGACAAGCGGGACGTGGCCGAGCGCGCCGGGGACTTTGGCGAGATCTACACCGCCTTTTCCGAGGCCGCCGCCGCCGCCCAGGCCGGGCGATGCAGCCAGTGCGGCGTGCCCTTCTGCCAGCAGGGCTGCCCCCTCCAGAACAACATCCCCGACTGGCTGATGCTGGCTGCCGAAGGCCGCATGGAAGAGGCCTACCAGGTCTCGGCCGCCACCAACAACATGCCGGAAATCTGCGGTCGCATCTGCCCACAGGACAGGCTCTGCGAAGGCATCTGCACCATTGAACAGTCTGGCCATGGCACAGTGACAATCGGAGCGGTGGAAAAACACATCACCGAGACGGCCTGGGACAATGGCTGGGTGCGCCCGATCAAGCCGGGTCGCCCCAAGGGCCAGTCCGCCGGCATCATCGGCGCGGGTCCGGCTGGGCTGGCTGCTGCAGAGGAGCTGCGCCGCAAGGGCTATGACGTCACCGTCTACGACCGATATGACCGCGGCGGCGGCCTGCTCACCTATGGCATCCCGGGCTTCAAGCTTGAGAAATCCGTGGTCGAGCGCCGCCTGAAGCGGCTCGAGGAATCCGGCATCCGCTTTGTCTACAACATGGAGATTGGCCGCGACCTGACCTTCTCAGACCTGCGCGCGCGCCATGACAGCGTGCTCATCGCCACGGGCGTCTATAAGGCGCGCGACCTGAAAGTGCCCGGCGTGGGCCACAGCGCCGTCTTCGCCGCGCTCGATTTCCTTACCGCTTCCAACCGCAAGGGTTTTGGCGATGCAGTGCCCGCCTGGGATGACGGCGCCCTCAACGCAAAGGGCAAGCGCGTCGTCGTCATTGGCGGCGGCGATACGGCGATGGACTGCGTGCGCACCGCCGTGCGCCAGGGCGCAAAGTCCGTCACCTGCCTCTATCGCCGCGACCGCGCCAACATGCCCGGCTCCCAGCGCGAGGTGGAGAATGCCGAGGAAGAGGGCGTGAAGTTCGAATGGCTCGCCGCGCCTGAGGCCGTGCTCGACACCAAGGTCGGCAAGCTGAAGGCCGTGCGCGCGGCGCGTATGAAGCTCGGCCCCGTGGACGCGTCGGGCCGCCAGGCACCGGAGAAGACAGGAGAGACCTTCGACGTGAAGGCCGATATGGTGATCAAGGCGCTGGGCTTTGACCCAGAAGACCTGCCCACGCTTTTTGACGAACCGACCCTGACCGTGAACCGCTGGGGCGCGGTGCGCATCGA
>CAZVES010000100.1:0-9266 GCA_964625835.1 uncultured Hyphomonadaceae bacterium | reverse complement strand
TCCGGGCTCAGGCCGCGTTTTCAAGCCGGACGGCATCCAGTCGCGCTTTCAGGTCCACAAGGTCGGTCAGAACCGTCTCCAGGCGCGCCTTGCGCTCTTCGGTCAGGCGCGGCGCCTTCTGGGCCCCGAAGGCATCGGCCACCTTGTCCTGCAACTCATGGACCGGTGGGCGTGAAGCCGGATCGGTAATGGGCACGATCATGGCTGCGCCGCACAGGACGGCATCAACGCCCTGCTCGTCCAGCAGCGCCTTGGCGCCCTTCAGGGTCATGCCGCGCTTGTGCACCAGGGTCTGGATCGCCTGCAGCCCCTCCAGGTCGCGCGGCCGGAACATCCGCCGCCCGTCTGGGCGTTTCACCGGCCTGACATGGCGTGGGAACTTGGTCTCCCAGTAGCGCAGCACATGGGTCGGCAAACCCAGAAGCTTCGCGGCCTCGCCGATGGAGCGATAGGCATCATCGGCTTTTTCAGTTTTCGGCCTGGTGGCTGCGACTGCGCCCATGGGGTGTTTCCTTCCTTATGTGTCATGGCCTTCATCGACGCGCGATTTGAGCAACGGGGACGGACGGAACGTGACGACCTTGCGCGCCGAGATCAGCGCCTCCTGGCCGGTCTTCGGGTTGCGTCCTTCCCGTGCGCTCTTCTCGCGAACGACGAAGTTTCCAAATCGCGAGAGCTTCACCGTGCCTTCCGTTTCGAGTGCCCTGCCGATCATTTCGAGGGCATCATCGAGCAGGTCAGAAGACTCCTGGCGGGTGCACCCGACCTGGCGGACAATCGCATCGGTCACCTCGGCGCGGGTTATGGTCTTGCCAGACATCGGCTTGTCTCCGCTCATGGTTAACAAATAAGGGGCGAGTATTAAGGAAAGGTTTTAGACGCTGGCGGATGATATGCCAAACAAATCCGCTAGATTGGCTTACTCACATCCTGAAGAGACTCGCGCCCCAGGAGAAACCACCGCCCATCGCCTCCGACAGGACAAGGTGGCCGGGCCGTATCCGCCCATCCCTCACGGCCGTATCCAACGCCAGCGGTATCGAGGCGGCAGAGGTGTTGCCATGCTCGGCTATGGTCGAAATGACCTTGGACTCTTCGATGCCCATTCTGGAGGCCACGCCATTGAGAATGCGCTGGTTGGCCTGGTGGGGCACGAACCAGTCAATGTCGTCGGCTGTCTTCCCGGTGGCCGACAAGACTTCCCGTATTGCCGAGGAGATATTCGTCACGGCGTGCTTGAAGACCCGGTTGCCCTCCATGCGCACATGACCCACCGAGCCCGTGCTCGACACGCCGCCGTCGACGTAGAGCAGGTCGCTCTTCGTGCCATCGGTGCGCACGTGATGGGTGATCACGCCATCGCCCTCGCACCCCTCACCGGCCTGCAGGACAACGGCGCCGGCCCCATCTCCGAACAGCACACAGGTGCTGCGGTCCGACCAGTCGAGAATGCGCGAAAACGTCTCTGCACCAATCACGAGGGCGTTGTTGAACAGGCCCTGCTTCATGAGGCTGTCGGCGTTGGCCAGGGCAAAAAGGAAACCGGAGCACACGGCCTGAACATCAAAGGCCGCGCCCGGCCCCATGCCCAGCTTGGCCTGCACGGCGGTGGCCGTGGCTGGAAAGGTCTGGTCCGGCGTTGTCGTGGCCAGGACAATGAGGTCGATTTCGCGAGCCGCCATCCCGGCCGCATCCAGAGCCCGGGTCGCTGCTTTCATGGCAAGATCGGAGGTCAGTTCATCGTCTGCTGCGATGTGGCGCTTGCCGATGCCGGTGCGCTCGCGGATCCACTGGTCCGTGGTCTCTACCATGCGCGAGAGCGCTTCATTGGTCAGCGCGTGGGCGGGAAGATAGCTGCCCGTACCCCTTATATGCGTGGTACGCTGGGTCATGCGGCCGTCTCCGATGCATCGCCGGCCGGCTCTCCGCGAACCCGCGCGAGGCTGGCGGCCACCTCATCCTTGAAATTGCTGCGGGCGAGGTCTGCGGCCAGGCCGAGCGCCGTGGCAAATCCCTTCGCATCGGTGCCGCCATGGCTCTTCACCGACACGCCATTGAGCCCCAGCAGCACCCCGCCATTCACGTTTGACGGGTCCATGCGTTCGCGCAGTTGCTTCAGTCCACCGGACGCGATCAACGCTCCGGCCTTGGCCAGCGGCGAGGAGGTCAGCGCCTGCTTCACAAAGGCGGACACGAGACGGGCGGTTCCCTCTGCGGTCTTCAGGGCGATGTTGCCGGAGAAGCCGTCCGTCACCACGATATCGACCGTACCCTCTGAAATATCATTGCCTTCGACAAAGCCGCGATAGTCCAGGTCAAGTCCGCTGGATTTCAACAGTTCGGCGGCGCGGCGCACCTCCTCATGGCCCTTCTGTTCTTCCGAACCCACGTTGAGGATCCCTATGGTTGGCCTTGTCACGCCGCGAATGGCGCGTGCATAGGCCTCTCCCATGATGGCATAGGTGAGCAACTGGTCTGCATCGGCCTCGAGGTTTGCGCCCACATCCAGGACAACGATGCGTCCGCGCAGTGTTGGCCATAGCGCGGCCATGGCCGGCCTGTAGACGCCTTCCATTCTGCGCAGGGCCAGCATCGACATGGCCATCAGCGCGCCCGTGTTGCCAGCCGAAATGGAGGCCTGGGCCTTTTCTTCCTTCACCGCTTCGATGGCGCGCCACATGCTCGAGGTCCTGCGCCGCAGGGCCTGGGATGGTTTGTCGGCCATGCTCACCTCGTCGTCGCTGTGCTGGATTTCGCACACATTCGAGAGGCCACCGGCCGCATCCAGCAGCGGCGCCAGCCGGGCTTCATCGCCATGCAGCAACACAGAGATCCCGCTCTGGCCCGGTAGAAATTCCTTCAATCCATCGATCACCACGTCCGGCGCGTGGTCTCCGCCCATGGCATCAATGGACAGCACAAGGCGTTCGGCCATGTTTGAGGTCTCCTGTGGGCCACATCTGGCCGCGCGGTCATCTGACGCGGAGCCTAGTGAGGTGCCCTTGGCTTGGCAATGTCGTCGATGTGGGATCCGGGCCGATCAGGGCGCGGGCCAGTCAATCCTTCCTGCCACAATCTCGTCTTCCGGCAATCCTGACAGATGCGCATCGGCTTCTGCCACATAGGCGGCAAGGTCAGCGCCCGCTCCCTTGCCCACGCCATTTCTCTTGAGCACCGACTCGACGCTTTCCTCGCCGCTCAGTGCGCCGTCGAGCGCGCGGGCCAGCCCGAAATATCGCTCACCGAGCTTGCGCACCTTGCGCGCAATGGAAGCATCGCCCACCCCCTCCTCGCGATAGGCATAATCGAAACGGTCGAACAGCACCTCGCCGAGCTTTTCCGACACCACGAGTCCGCCGGTTCCAAACGCCTTCAGCCGGCGCATAACCAGCGCGCCATGCAGGGCCACCATTTGGAAGCGCCCGTCAAAATCATCGGCGGCCAGCCCTTTCAGGAACAACCCAGGCTGCCTGGCGCCGGACATGACCGCTTCGGCAATGCGCACCGCTGCCTCCCGCTCCGGATCGGGCCTTGCGAAGATTCGTTTGAGGAACGACATGGGATCGGTGTCTCCGGCGGCTTGTCAAAGGTTGGCGCGCACCGTACCGATATTGCCATCAAGAGGAGAATTTCCATGGGCAAATGTGTGCTTGCGGCATCAGCAATGGCCCTGTCGGCACTTGTCGGCGGTTGTGTGTCCCCGATCACCAACTATGGCGGCTACATTGCCGACGAGGCCCAGCCCAGCGCGATGGAACCCGGTATCGACACCCGTGCCAGCGTGCTGGCCCGCCTTGGCAGCCCGTCGACACGGTCGGTCTTCGACGACAACACCTGGTACTACATCACCACGGCAAAGGAACGCCTCGCATTCTACCGGCCAACCGTGGCTCAGCGCACGATCACGGGCGTTCGCTTCAATGAAGAAGATGTCGTTGAAGAGGTCCTCGAATACGATGTGAATGACGGGCAGGTGATCAACTATGCCTCGCGCGAGACACCCACGCTCGGCCGCCAACTGACCTTCCTTGAGCAGCTGCTCGGCTCCATCGGCACGGTTGCCCTTCCCCAGACAAACGAGGCCACACCGGGCAACCCGACAGGACGCTAGGCCTCTGCGGGCATCAGGAACAGGTCCGTATCGTCGGGCCTGGCACCTTCGGCGGTCAGCATGGCGTGGACCTGGCCGCGATGGTGGGTCTGGTGGTTGAAGAAATGCGTCACGCAGAGCCCGCAGGGCATCACCATGTCCCGGCCAGCGGCACCTGAAAACCAGGCAAGATCGCCAGATAGCCAAGTATCGGTCACGCGCTTCGACCAGTCGACAATATGGTCATCATAATCCGAGCGGGCTTGCCGATAGTCCGCCAATGAACCGAAGGCCATCGTCCCCTCTTCCATGGACAGGGGTGGACGGTCCAGTCCCTCGAAGCGTGCCATCCAGATACGGTCAGCCCACAGGATGTGGTTCAGCGTCTTCAGGATCGAGCCCCAAAATGCGCCCCTGTCCTCAGTGAGCGCTTCAACCGAGAGGCCCGCGGTGGCATCCGCCAATGACCCGTTCTGCCAGCGATTGTAGCGCGCCATGGTGCGCACATGGTCTGTTGTGATCATTGCTATCCTCCTGCACAACACGAGAATGCAGAAAGCCCCGGAGCGTCAACTCCGGGGCTTTTCCATTGTTTGACAGGACAGCTTCTAGTGCCCGCCGGAAATCACCGCCAGCATGAGCAGGGCCACGATGTTCGTGATCTTGATCATCGGGTTCACGGCCGGGCCTGAGGTGTCCTTGTAAGGATCGCCCACCGTGTCGCCAGTGACCGCGGCCTTATGGGCCTCCGAGCCCTTGCCGCCATAGTGGCCGTCTTCGATGTACTTCTTGGCGTTGTCCCATGCGCCGCCGCCGGATGTCATCGAGATGGCGATGAACAGGCCCGTGACGATCACGCCGAGCAGCATGGCGCCAACGGCCGAAAGGGCAGCCGAGAGGCCTGCGATGAACCAGACCACCGCCAGGAGGACAATCGGGCTAAGCACCGGCAGGAGCGATGGCACAACCATCTCGCGGATTGCCGCCTGGGTGAGAATGTCCACGGCCCGGCCATAGTCGGGCTTGTTCTCACCCTCCATGATGCCGGGGATCTCGCGAAACTGCCGGCGCACCTCGACCACGACGGCCTGCGCCGCGCGGCCCACCGCCATCATCGACATGCCGCCGAACAAGTTTGGCAGGAGTCCGCCGAACAGGAGACCGATCACCACATACGGGTTGGACAGTGAGAAATTCACCGCGATCCCTTCAAGGCGCGAGCCTTCCACACCGGCAAAATAGTCGATATCGGCGGTGTAGGCGGCGAACAGGACAAGTGCGCCAAGGCCGGCCGACCCGATGGCATAGCCCTTGGTGACCGCCTTGGTGGTGTTGCCCACGGCATCGAGCGTGTCGGTGGTGTCGCGCACATTGCTCGGCAGCTCCGCCATTTCGGCGATCCCGCCGGCATTGTCCGTCACCGGTCCGAAGGCATCTAGGGCCACGATCATGCCGGCCAGGGCGAGCATGGCCGTTGTCGCGATGGCAATGCCGAACAGGCCGGCGAGGTTGTAGGTGAGCAGGATGCCGCCAATGATGGTAAGGGCTGGCAGCGCCGTCGACTCCAGCGAGACGGCGAGCCCCTGAATCACGTTCGTGCCGTGCCCCGAGGCCGAAGCCTGCGCCACCGAGCGCACCGGGCGGAAGGCAGTAGAGGTGTAGTACTCTGTGATCCAGACGAATAGTCCCGTCACCGCCAGGCCCGTGGCGGCGCAGAGATAGAGGCTGAGCCCGGTGATCTCCGCCGGTGCGCCCGTCAGCCGGTTGAGAAGGCCGAGCTTCTGGCCCGCCCCTTCAAGCACGCCCCAGCCATTGGGCAGCACGTTCGGGATCGTGAAGATCATCAGCACGAGCGAGATGACGCCCGTGGCGACCAGTCCCTTGTAAAGCGCGCCCATGACATTGTCAGAGCCGTCGGCCAGTTTGACGAAGAAGGTGCCGATGATCGATGCGACGATGCACACGGCACAGATCGCCAGAGGCAGGATCATGATTTCACGCAGGTAAGGCGTGTCGGCGAAATAGATCGCGCCGAGCACCATGGTGGCAACGATGGTCACCGCATAGGTCTCGAATAGGTCAGCGGCCATGCCGGCACAATCGCCGACATTGTCGCCCACATTGTCAGCGATCGTGGCCGCGTTGCGCGGGTCATCCTCAGGGATGCCGGCTTCCACCTTGCCAACCATGTCACCGCCCACATCGGCGCCCTTGGTGAAGATGCCGCCGCCAAGCCGCGCAAAGATCGAGATCAGCGACGCGCCGAAACCCAGCGCGACGAGTGCGTCAATCACCTGGCGGCTGTTGGGCTCTGCGCCCATCGCGCCGACCAGCAGGCCGTAATAGAGAACAATGCCGAGCAGGGCGAGACCCACCACAAGCATGCCCGTCACCGCGCCGGACTTGAAGGCGAGGTTGAGACCGGCGCCCAGGCTCTCGCGTGAGGCTTCAGTGGTGCGGACATTCGCCTGGACCGACACTTTCATGCCGATAAAGCCGGCCACGCCGGACAGGACCGCGCCGACCAGGAAGCCGACAGGCACTTGCCAGTTCTGGAACGCGATTGCGAGCACGATCAGGACGCCAATGCCGACATAGGTGATCATGCGATACTGGCGCGACAGGTAGGCATTGGCGCCTTCCTGGATGGCCTTTGCGATTTCCTGCATCCGTGCATTGCCCGCAGACGCAGAGTTGATCGAACTGATCTGCCACATCCCGAAGCCGACGGAAAGCAGCCCCGCGATCAGCGCTGCATAATACCAGACGTTCATAAAATGCCCTCCCTGGAGCTTTTCTCTGTCCGACCCGCCGGACAAGCTCTCATGCGATGCAACGTTGCTGCCAAAAGCCGCTTCATGGCGCAAGTTTTCTCGCGTTTGGCGCGATCAGGTCCGGGCGCGGCCATGGGAATAACCCAGACGGGCCGGCAATTCCTGGCGCTCGCCCCGCCAGTGGACGATGAGCGCGCGCCCCTTGCGGATCTGGCCGATGGATGTCACCCGGACACAAGAATCACGGGCAGCCCGATGGATCGCCTCGCGCTGGGCAGGCGGGGCTGTGAACAGCACCTGATAGTCGTCGCCGCCGGTGAGCTGTGGCAATGCGGCGTCGAACTGCGCCTGCGAGGCGGCCAGCGGCACCTGTCCTGCGTCGAGGTGGCCTGCCACGCCGCTGGCGGCGCAGAGTTTCCCAAGGTCCGCCAGCAATCCGTCACTGACATCCATTGACGCGCTGGCATGGCGCGCCACCAGACTGGCCACACCGACCGGTGCCAGCGCAGGCTCCCTGTAGCGCTCCAGCGCCCCGGCGGGGCCGTTCCCGGCCCGGCCAAGCGCGGCCTCAAGGCCCAGATGGCCCCATCCGATCTCACCCGTCAGCCAGATTTCGTCGCCAGGCGCCGCGCCAGACCGGCGGATGACGCCTGGCCCCTCACTCAGACCCGTCAAGGTGAGCGACATGAACAGCCCGGTCGGCGCGCCCACCGTGTCACCGCCGATGAGGGTCGCGCCCCAGGCGTCAAGCTCTGCGCCCAGTGCGCTGGCAAACCGGGCGAGTTCACCCTCGGTCCGGCTTTCGGGCCATCCCAGTGTCAACAGCGCCTCATGGGGCCTGCACCCTTTGGCCAGGATATCGGACACGTTGACCCGCACCAGCTTGCGCGCCACGCCTTCGATCGGGTCGTCGGACAGGAAATGCACCCCTTCGACGAGCGCATCCACCGTCGCGGCCAGTGCCTGCCCGATCGGGGGCAGGGAAAGCTCGGCCACGTCGTCGTGCAGGCCTGCCGCCCCCGCCGATCGCACGAGCGGTTCGAAGAAGGCGGCGATGCGCTCGAACTCGTTCATGGGTTGTCCCTAGCACTTCTTCGGCGCCAGAACAGGCACCACGACAGCACAAACGCCCTTTCACACCGGGCGGTGCGGGCAATGCCAAACCGCAAGATGGCGCCGCCGCCAGGCTTGAAATGACCTGTCTTTGCTGATCCATCCCCCCGGTGTTGACCGTAAACCCATCACGCCCCCCTTATGGATCGGGCGCAATAGTATTTTTCCAGCATTGAAAGGGCACGTGCCCATGGTCTTCGACATCATCGCCATCATCGGGCTCGCTTTTGGCGCCCTCATCGGATTGGGCAGCCTGGTCAGCCCCGCCTGGGCAGCTGGCGTTGTCCGCCTGGTGGAAGACCCGGAAAAGCCTGGGGGCTATTCAGAATTTCGTGCGACCTATGGGGGGCTGCTGCTGATGACCCACGGCGTGGCGCTTTATCTATTTGTCATTGGAGAAAGCCTGAGTGGCGCGCTGATCGCCCTTCCCCTGGCGGCCGGATGGTTCGGCGCGGCGATCGGGCGTGTCACCTCCCTGCTGCTGGACATGGAAAAACTCCGTGCTCCAGCCATGAACCCGACCTGGATCGCCACCGAGCTGGTCCTTGGCCTTGCCATTGCCGCCCCCCTGCTCCACCACGTGGCCAGCAACTGAGGAAAACCAGCATGACGGAGCGTCGGGAGGCGGGCCGCAGGACGTCCGGGCCCGTGCGAGGCCGACGCCGTTCCGGTCCAAAGACAAAGCCGGCAGCGCCGAAATTCGGCGAAGACGCCCCTGGTGAGCGAATCGCAAAATACCTTGCGCGCGCCGGCGTGGCCTCAAGGCGGGCCTGCGAGGGGCTGATCGAAGAGGGTAAGGTTTCGATCAACGGGCGGCGCGTCAAAACCCCTGCAGAAAAAGTGACCGGGCGCGAGGACATCCGCGTCCATGGCCTGGTCATCGAAGCGCCCGAAGCCACCCGCCTGTGGCGCTACCACAAACCCGCCGGCCTGATCACGACCAATTCCGACCCCGCCGGGCGCCGCACCGTGTTCGATGAGTTGCCAAAGACCCTTCCGCGCACGGTCACCGTCGGCCGGCTGGACCTGAACACTGAAGGGCTGCTCTTGCTGACCAATGATGGCGAACTGGCCAGGAAGCTGGAGCGGCCCGGCAATGGCATGGTGCGCAGCTATCGCGCGCGCGCCTTTGGCCGGGTGGATGAAGCCCGGCTGGCCCGGCTTGCCGAAGGTATCACTGTCGACGGTGAACGCTTTGGTGCCATCGAGGCCACGCTGGAGCAGGAGACCGGTGCCAATGCCTGGCTGCGCGTCTCGCTGCAGGAAGGCCGAAAGCGGGAGGTGCGCCG
>CAZVES010000099.1:7964-9282 GCA_964625835.1 uncultured Hyphomonadaceae bacterium | reverse complement strand
GTGAAACACATGGCCTCGCAGCCAAAAAAAGGGCCCGCTCCGTGCGAAGCGGGCCCAGTCTGTCGGAGGAATTGTGCGTGTCCTTGTCTAGAAGGACTTGGCGACCGTGAAGTTGTAGGTCGTTCCGTACTCCTCGAAACGGCTCGGGAAACGCACCGTGGATACGGTCGTCACATTTTCCGTGACGAAGGGCTCATTGGTCAGGTTGAACACTTCGAAATTCACCGAGAAGCCTTCAAGCGGTCCCTGATCCCACTCATAGCCGACCTGGGCGTCGACAATGGTTTCCTCAAGCGCGTCCGCACCAGAGAGTGAACCGTCGAAGTTCTGGACCTCCGAAAGGAAATCGGAACGGTGGCGGGCACTGACCCGGCCTCGGAAGCCGTGATTCTCGTAGTAGACGTCGCCCGACCAGACTGTGTCCGAATATCCCGGGATGGGCAGCGTGTTGCCATTTTCATCGTCCAGGCTGTTGTCGGCATAGGTGTAGCTGGCATTGAAGCCAAAGCCTTCAAACCGCTCAGGCAGGACGTCATCCAGGCTCATGCGCAGCGTCGCCTCGATCCCTGAAATGGAACCCTCGGCAAAGTTCACAGGCCCGCCGAGATTTGTCAGGCCGGCATTCGGCTGGTCATCTAGAAGGTCCCCGAGGCCGGCGGCCTCGACGATCTGTGCGCCGTCAATGAGCACCGAGCGATCCACGACCCAGTTGGACAGGTCCTTGTGGAAGAAGGCGAAGGAGACCGCTGTGGTGTCATTGAAATAGCGCTCGAAAGCCAGGTCGAACGCGGTTGATTCATAGGGCTCAAGGAAGGGGTTGCCGCCGCCAATGTTGAAGCAAGTCGCGCCGGCCTGCGGATTGGCAACAATCGCGTCGGGCAACTGGTCGGCGTCACCATCGGGGCAGACCGCCGGGGTAAAGCTCAGCCCCTGATTGGCGGCCAGCTGGTCAAGGCGTGCCCGTGTCAGCGTCTGGGCCGCGGCGACACGGATAAACGTGCTGTCTGCGATCTCGAAGCTGAGGTTGGCGCTGGGCAGGAAATGCTCCTGGTTGTCCACAATGGTCTGCAGTGTCTGCTGGTTGGCAAAGTTCAGCGTGCCGGTGGAAGACTGTTCGGTGTCTACATACTGGAAACCGAAATTGCCGCGCACGGGCGTGCCGCCGATTTCATCATCGACATTCGCCATCAGGAAGTAGGTCAAGACCTCTTCGGCCACGGACCATTCGGTGTCGAAGGTCGCCTTTTCCACCAGATAGGTGCCGTCGGTCAGGAAGCTGGAGGGATCATAGGCGATGACGTCGAAGCCGATCGTGTCG
>CAZVES010000099.1:0-7864 GCA_964625835.1 uncultured Hyphomonadaceae bacterium | reverse complement strand
CGGTGTCGGGCGCAGGAAGGCCTCGTTGGAGTCGAAGGATTTCTCGCGCTCGGTGAACAGGACACCACCCTGCAGGCCGGAAATGAACGGCACCTCGTCGAGATCATACTCGGCTTCCATGCGGATCTGGTTGAGCTCGTCATCAATCTTGGGCTCCTTGATGAAGCCCACCTGGCCCCAGCCGCCTGGATCGGTCAGCAGGATCGTGCCGGGATCGGTGTAGTCAACATCCTGCTCGACACTGAACTCGCCGCTGTCGGGCATCTGGAAGACCAGCGTGTCCTGTGCGCCTGAGCGCGCGCGGCCCGTGCCGGCATAGGACTCATAGTCGATGTCGGAACGGTCGAGTTCGGAGCGTGAGAAATCACCGGTGACGGTGAGGCGATCTGTCAGCTCGTAGGAGGCGTTGAGGCCGATCTGGAAGATTTCGGCCGTGTTGCCTTCGGTGTCGGTGCGCACGATCGGCACGACATTCTCATAGCGCGCGGAAGAGGCGAAATCGCCTTCGCCAGCCGTGCCCACGAACTGGGCCCCCGACCAGGATGCGATCGGGGTTTCCACACCGCGAAAGATGCCCGAATCCTCGGTGTCGGTATAGAAGCCATCAATCGTGGCCTGGAAGCGGTCGGTGGGCTCGAACTGCAGGGCACCGGCCACGGAGGTGCGCTCAAACTCGCGCGACTGGACGCCGAAACGCGGATTGTCAGACGGATAGACCAGGCCGGTTGCCGGGTCGACCGCGGTCTGGAACGGGTTGGTCTTCAACTCGCGCTGGGTGAACTGGGTCGGGTTGGACTGCACCGTGGCGGCCAGTGACCAGCCAATGGTCCCGGCATCATTCTGGTCGATGACCGA
The DNA here is from genome assembly GCA_964625835.1 of uncultured Hyphomonadaceae bacterium. Classification (GTDB taxonomy): domain Bacteria; phylum Pseudomonadota; class Alphaproteobacteria; order Caulobacterales; family Hyphomonadaceae; genus UBA5336. The sequence continues at coordinate 7,009 of CAZVES010000099.1, read as the reverse complement.
GGCGAACAGGCGATAGCCGTCATCGTCGAAGTCCGGGTTCAGCTGGCCATTGTCATTGATGACATACTTACCGGAAAGGTTGATGCGGCGGTCGGTGTAGTCGAGCGGGCGAAGCGTGCGCAGGTCGACCGCACCGGCAATGCCAGTGGCGGCGAGCGTGGCATCCGGCGTCTTGTAGACAATGCCCTGGCTGATCAGTTCCGATGGGAACTGGTCGAACTCGATGCCGCGATTGTTGCCCGATGAAACCACCTCGCGGCCATTGAGCAGGGCGATGGAGAAATCCGGACCGAGGCCGCGGATCGAGATCTGCTGCGAGCGGCCGCGCACGCGCTGGGCGGTGACGCCGGGCAGGCGCGCCAGCGAGTCTGCGATGGAAAGGTCCGGCAGCTTGCCGATGTCCTCGGCCGAGATGGCCTCGACGATGGAGGTGGCGTTGCGCTTGGTGGCCAGCGAGTCGGCAATCGAGCCGCGGATACCGGTGACACGGACAACGCCCAGCGTGGCCTCCTCATCCTCGGCCACTTCGGTGGTCACTTCCGCCGGCTCTGCCTCCTGGGCATAGACCGGTCCGCCCATCATGAAAGCGAGCGCAAGGCCGGTGGCCGTGCCCCCCATGAGGTACTGATTGAGCTTGGTTTTCTTGCTGTCCACGACTTCCTCCCTGAACACTCGTGCCGCTCTGTTGAGCTTTGCAACTTCTCGCAAATTACTGCAAAACAGGGGTGGCTTACAACTACCTAATTCGTGGGCAGCCGCCAATTCGCATGTACATTCTTCGCGCAAAACCGGTTTTGTGCAGTGCAAAACGCTCTTTTTCAGCGAAAAACCCGCATTTTTCATGTTTTCTGCCGCCCGACGTGGCGTGCGGACGCGGTTATCTGCAACTTTTTGCAAAGAATCCGAGCGGGTGTGACATATTTCCTACACATCACACCCTGCGGGCGAGCTCATGCACCGCAGGATTCGCGCACAATCAGGTCCGTCGAGGTGCGCTCTGACCGGCTCATCTGGCCAAGCGAATCGAGCAGCTTCGACACGAGCACGCGCCCGGCCGTCTCGGTGTCCTGGGAAATGGTTGTCAGGGAGGGCCGCGCATAGCGGCTGAAGGGGACATTGTCATAGCCGACAACCGAGACATCCTCGGGCACCCGCAGGCCGTGGCGCAGTATGGCGCGCACAGCGCCGATGGCGATCAGGTCGCTGGCGGCCACCAGCCCGTCAAAGCCGATGCCGGTCTCGATCAGGCTGTCGACGGCCGCTTCGCCGGACTCGATCTCGAAATGGGCCGGCACCACCAGGTCTGACTCGACCGCCAGCCCGGCGCCCTCCAGCGCCTGGACATAGCCGCGATAGCGCTGCATGGCTTCGGGTGCTTCAGTGTCACCAAGGAAAACGATCCGCTTGCGACCAAGCCGGGTCAGGTGCGCACCCGCACGCCGCCCGCCCTGGATGTTGTCACTGCCCACGGAGCAATAATCCTGGTCGGGCAGTTCCGCCCCCCACACCACGAAACGCTCTTCGGCCGCGGCAAGGCGGTTGAACTCGTTGTGCAGGCTCGACTGGCCGATGAAGATCACGCCATTGGCCCGGCTCGTGGCCATGGCAAAGGACAGGTCGTCATAGCTCGTCGGGGCGATGTGACTGATCAGGACATCACACTTGCGCTCGCGGGCGGCCTCGCCAATGCCCGAGAGAAGCTCGAAAAAGAAGGGATCATAGATCTGGGCGTCGCGGGCCTGGGGCTGGGGAACCACGATGGCAATCGTCGCTTCGGCCCCGATGGGCCCGGTCGGCATATGGCGACGGAAGGGGTAGTCGAGTTCGCGCGCGAGTTTCCAGATCGCCTGCTTGGTGCGCCGGTTGACGGCCGGGCTGTCATTCAGCGCCCGCGACACTGTGGAAATCGAAACGCCCGCCTGCTGGGCCAGATCTTCGAGGCGCACATTGCGCCGTTTCGCATTCAGGTCATCAGCCATCAGCCCGCCCCCAGGTCAGTCCTTCGCGCCCAGTAACCTTCCCACGGCGCAAGCCGGCCGGGAAGTGCGCCAGAGGCCCGCCCGCGATGGCTGGCCAGCAATTCGAAGCCTTCCGCACCGGGCGGCGTCCAGTCGACGGGCCCGTTGCCAAGATTGAAAACACAGATGACCTCCTCGCGCACACCAAGGCGGTCTTCGCCGGAACGCTGAAACGCAAGAACCGGGCCAGGCGCAAGCATGAATTCATGCGCGCCACGGGTCAGTGCAGCGGACGCTTTTCGAACTGCAATCAGCTGGCGCGTCACTTCCAGGCACGAGCCCGGATCGGCGGACTGTCGGTCCACTGCCAGCGCGCCATGGGCCGGGTCCATCGGCAACCAGGTCTCTTCGGTTGCGGAAAATCCTGCCGCGGCCGCTTGCCCCGCCCAGGGAAACGGGGTGCGCGCGCCATCGCGTCCGAGCGTGTGGGGCCAGTTGGAAATGGCCTCCGGATCCTTCAGCGATTCGAATGGGACATTGGCCTGGGGCAGGCCCAGTTCCTCGCCCTGGTAGATGAAGGCATTGCCCCGCAGGCTGAGCAGGAGGAGAGACAGCAGCCGGGAGACCTGGGCGGTGTCGTGTGCCCCGGCCCAGCGGGAGACCGCGCGCGGCGCGTCATGGTTTGAAAAGGCCCAGCTGGGCCAGCCTTCGCCGGGCGCCCCGCTCCAATCCGAAAGCGAGGCTTTCACGCGCGCGGGCGTGATGTCCTCGGCGTACAGGAAGTCGAAGCTGTAGGCAGAATTCAGCCGCGTTTCGCCCTCGGTGAAAAGCTTCATCTCCGCCAGTGGCGCCGGACCACCCACCTCGGCCACGGTAAAACAGGTCCCATAACTGTCGAGCAGGGCGCGAATGCGCTCAAGGAAGGCCGGGATCTCCGGCTGGCTCTGGTTGTGGACGTGGCGCTGCATGTCGAAGGGACGCGTCACCTTCTCCATGGGCAAGCCCGATGGCGGATTGTCGGTCAGCGCCCGGTTGTGCATGGCAAAGTTGATGGCATCGAGTCGGAACCCGTCCACGCCGCGGTCCATCCAGAAGCGGGCGACATCCAGCAGGGCTTCCTGGACTTTCGGATTGTGCACATTGAGCTGGGGCTGCTCTTTCAGGAAGTTGTGGAGGTAATACTGCTTACGCCGGGCATCCCACTCCCAGGCCGGCCCGCCAAAAACCGACTGCCAGTTGGACGGCGGCGACCCGTCGGGGCGTGCGTCTTCCCAGACATACCAGTCCGCCATTTCGCCGTGCCGCGAGGCGCGCGAGGCCCTGAACCAGTCATGCTGGTCCGAAGTGTGGCTGTAGACCTGGTCGATGATCACCTTCAGCCCGAGGCCGTGGGCGCGCTCGATCACCGCATCGAAATCCTCAAGCGTGCCGAAAATCGGGTCGACACTCCGGTAATCGGCCACGTCATATCCGTAATCGGCCATGGGCGAGGTAAAGAAGGGCGACAGCCAAACCGCATCCACGCCAAGGTCTGCAATGTGGCCGAGGCCCTCAAGGATACCGCGAAGGTCACCGACGCCATTGCCGGTCGTGTCCCGGAAGCTGCGGGGGTAGACCTGATAGATCACAGCGCCCTTCCACCAGGGCTCCTGGCTCGTCCCGGCAGGGTTCGCGACCGCTCCAGAGGCGCCCGGACGTTCGGAAAAGATCGTACCCAATGGCCCTACTCCATCAGGTCTGCATGGCAGACCACATATCCATATGCGGGAAGGTTCATGGTGTAAGCTCCTGGCGCAGCAGATTCGCGCTGGCAACGCCCGATTGCCGCCGACCAGCGCCCCGCGCGGGCATCGACGGCAATGCTGACATCCATCGCAGCATCGCCGGCATTGAAGCCGATCACATATTCCCGGCCCGCCGCCTCGTCAAAGCGCGAGACGATGAACACACCATCCTCCCGGCCCGAATACCGCACGGTCTGCAGGCCATGGCGCAGGGCCGCATGGGACTGGCGCACGGCGGCCATCTCGCGGATCGCCGTGTAGAGCGGGTGGGTGGTGTCGAAATTGCGCTGCGCCGTGGTCGCATCGGTGCCGATCAGCTCATTGTCATTATAGTCGGCGACCTGGCTGGCGAACATGTTTTCCCGGGCCGGGCGGTCCCCGCCATCGGAGACAAAGCCCTGCTCGTCGCCATAATAGATGGTCGGCACGCCGCGCAGGAACATCATCTTGGCATGGGCGAGCTTCAGCCTGGCGAGCGCATCCTGTTCGGAAATGGCCGGATCGGCCTCACGCACGAACTGGGCAAAGCGGCCCATGTCATGATTGCCCAGGAAGGTCGGCAGTTGCAGGCCCGTCGCCTCGCCGCCCTCATACACCTTGTCGGCCTCGAACAGGCGCTCCAGCGTGCGTGCGGGCTGGCCCTCGGCGACCACGCCGCGCACAGCGCCCTGGAAGGCAAAGTCCAGCACGGTCGGGATGCCATCATAGGTGGTGAACTTGGCGAGCTGGCCCGGATCAAACTCATAGACCTCTCCAAAGATGTGGAAATGGTCGATGCCCTCGGCCTTTGCGTGGGCCTCGATGGCGGGGATGAAGACCTGCCAGAATTCAGGGTTCACATGCTTGGCCGTGTCGATGCGGAAGCCGTCAACGCGGAAATCGGTGATCCACTGCTTGTAGATCTCGATCATGCCCTGCACCACGAAGGGGCTCTCGGTCATCAGGTCGTCGAGGCCGGCAAAGTCGCCCATGCGCGAGCTTTCGCCCTCAAAGCTGGTGTGGCCGCGATTGTGGTAGTGGATCGGGTCGTTCAGCCAGGCCGGGTTCTTCACATCCGCTTCGGCCTCGGGCACCTCGATCGTGTAGGCGTAGTTCGTGTCGGTGAGCCGGGCGAAGTTCTCCGCCGTCATGTGGCGCGGATCGACACCCAGGAAGCCGTCATTGATCGCCTCGCCACCCGCGCCGCCGCGCCTGGTCCAGGGATAGTCGCCGAGGCTGCGATAGGGGCAGTCTGAGCCCGGCCGGGAGTCGCCCAGCGCCGCCGCCGTGCCGCACTCGGCATACTGGATGACGTCGGCAGTGTGGTTGGTGATGATGTCCATGTAGACCTTCATTCCGCGCGCATGGGCGGCGTCGACAAAGGCCTTGAAGTCCTCGCGCGTGCCGAGATGGGGATCGACGTTCAGGAAGTCCGTGATCCAGTAGCCATGATAGCCGGCCGATTCCGCCCCGGGCGGGCCCTGCACGGGCTTGTTCTCGAAGATCGGGGTCAGCCAGATCGCGGTGGCGCCAAGCCCCTGAATATAGTCGAGCTGGCTGGTCAGGCCGATGAGGTCGCCGCCATGGAAAAAACCATTGTTTGTGGGATCAAAGCCGGTCACGAGCCGGTCGCCTTCCAGTCCGCCGAGGTCATTTGACGTGTCACCGTTATCGAACCGGTCGGGCATCACGAAATAGATGATCTCGTCCTGCGGCAGGCGCTCACCCACCGGCGACAAGGGCGGGAGCGGTGTGGCGGACACCGCCGGCTGGTCGGCCACGGCGGCGCAACCGCCTATCACAAGGGCCGCAGCGAGCCCGAGACTGCGAATCCATGCGCGCCTGATACCCATGACGTCTCTCCCTCCAGTGCGCGCCGGGCCGCTTTACGGATCTTTTAGCGCGGGCGCGCAGAGAACTGCGCAATTTTTTGCAACGCGATTCAAATCACGGAAATCTGATAGCCGCAAGTCCGACCGACTGCATTTCCGCAATATTGCCCTGTCTTATATACACAGCCCGGGATGACACCATGATGGCAACCTGAATCCGATGGCGTCGAAAACCAAAAAACACTTGCAGGAAATTGCAGTCGAGGCGATCATCGCTGCAATGATGAGCGGTCCGCCCGAGTGGCCGCCAAAGGGGAGGACTGTTCATGCCGAAGACAAAGCCTTGGATTCGCGCCGGACTGGCGCTGGGTGTTCTCGCATTCTGCACAGCCTGCGCCGTGCCCGCTCCCGGCGGCAGCGCGCTGGCGACGGCCATGCCGGTCGATTTCGAGGGCACGCCGGTGCCCGATGGCATGGCCGAGGCCGTATCTCCCGATGGCCGGATCACCGTGCACCTTTCCAGCGAAGGTGGCCAGCCGACTTACCGCGTGGTGCGCGACGGTGAAGAAGTGATCGGTGCGTCGAGGCTCGGGCTGCGGTTTGCCAGAGGTGTGAGCCTGGATGAGAACCTCGTCATCACCGCCATGGAGACCGGCGCGACGGACACAAGCTGGGAGCTTCCATGGGGCGAGCGCCGGGTGGTCGTGGACCGTCATTCGGAGCTTGTGGCCCGTGTGGAGGCCAGCGACGGCAGCGGCGAAGGCTACACGCTGCGGCTGCGCGTGTTCGATGAGGGTGTGGGCTTTCGCTACGAGTTGGCCAATGCCGGCGCGCGCGTGATCGTGGACGAGATCACCGAGTTCACTGTTCCGGGCGATGCCACGGCCTGGTGGACGCCTGCGGGAGAGTTCAACCGGCTGGAATATACCTACAAGACCACGCCTGTCTCGGAGATCCCGCGCGCCAACACGCCGCTGACCCTGCGCACCAGCGAGGGCACCCATATTGCCATCCATGAGGCCGCCCTTGTCGATTATGCCGGCATGTGGCTGGACCAGCGCCGGGCCGGCAAGCTGGAGGCCGACCTCGCACCGCGCGCCGATGGCTCGAAGGTGCATGTGGAGGGCGATTTCGTCACGCCCTGGCGGGTCATCCAGATCGCCGAAGACGCTCCCGGCCTTTACAATGGCTCAGACATCTACCTGAACCTGAATGAGCCCAACACGCTGGGCGATGTCTCCTATTTCACGCCGGGCAAGTATATCGGCATCTGGTGGGGGATGCACATCAACACCTACACCTGGGGCTCAGGCCCCAAACACGGCGCGACCAACGAAAACACGCGCAAATACATCGACTTTGCTGCCGAGCACGGCTTTTCCGGCGTTCTGGTCGAGGGCTGGAACATTGGCTGGGACGGCGACTGGTTCCACAATGGCGACCTGTTCAGCTTTAC
>CAZVES010000098.1:0-9618 GCA_964625835.1 uncultured Hyphomonadaceae bacterium | reverse complement strand
GCGCTCCTTTCCGCCACCGATCTTGCCGCAGCGCGCGGCGAGCGGCTCCTGTTCCGGGAAGTCTCGCTCAGCGTGGGTGCGGGCGAGGCGCTGGTCCTGCGCGGGGCCAACGGAGCGGGCAAGACCACACTGCTGCGCATCCTGGCGGGGCTGACGCGCGCCGAGGCGGGCGATGTGAGCCGCCCCCAGCCGATCCACTGGATCGCCCATCGCCTTGGCCTGAAGCCCCACGAAACGCCGCGCCAGCACTTGGCGCTCTGGGCGAAGGCCTGGGGTGCGGAGGCCGATCTGGATGACGTGTTGAAAGCGGCCGGCCTCGCGCGCCCGGCCGATGTGCCCGCCCGGCTCCTCTCGGCCGGCCAGCGCCAGCGCACCGCCCTTGCCCGGCTCAAGCTGCAAGACCGCCCCGTCTGGCTGATGGATGAGCCATTTTCCGCCGTCGACGTCGACGCCCGCGCCGCGCTGGAAGCCGATATTGAGGCGCACCGCGCAGGCGGCGGCGCCATCATCGCCGCGATCCACGGCGAGCCGGGTTTCGCTCCGACATCGGAGTTGAGATTGTGAGCGAGCGTCTTCGTAACGCTCCCCTCTCCTCCGCCTTCCGGCAAGCCCTTGCCGAAGCCTGGGCGGGCGGTGCGGGCGCTTTGCTTCCCGTCGGTTTCTTCGCCGGTGCGGCGATGCTCGTGCCGTTCGGCATCGGGCATGGCAACGAGATGCTGGCCGCTATCGGGCCGGGCATCCTCTGGGTCGCCCTCGCGCTTTCCAGCCTCGTCACCATGGAGCGCCTGTTCCAGGCCGATCTCGAAGATGGCGCGCTGGACCTCTGGATACAGACCGATGCGCCCCTCAGCGCGATTGCCGCGGCCAAGGCGCTGGCGCATTGGATCGCAGCCGGCCTGCCGCTCGCCCTGATCACGCCGCTGCTCGGCCTGATGCTGCAGGTGCCGCCATCCGAACTGCTCCCCGCCAGCGCGGCTTACGGCGTGGGCGGTCTCGCCTTCTTCCTCTGGGGCGGAGTGGGTGCAGCGCTGACGGCCACGGTGCGGCGCGGGGGGCTCCTCATCGCGCTGATCGCCCTGCCGCTCTACGTGCCCACAGCGATCTTCGGGGCCATGACGCTGCAATCTGACGCTGCGGGATTGCCGCCAGAGGCGCTATATCTTGTCGCAGCGACACTTTTCGCATTGGCCGTGGCGCCTTTTGCCATGGCTGCAGCACTTAGGCTTGCGGCTGACTAAGGGACCAAACATGATACAGGTTTTTGCCAACCCCCACCGTTTCATGGCCTTCTCTAGGGCGGCCCAACCTTGGGTCTATGGGCTCGGCGCGCTGATGATCGCCTACAGCCTTTGGCAGGCTTTCTATGTGGTCGCGCCGGAGCTCTACCAGGGCGACTCGGCGCGTATCCTGTTCATCCATGTGCCTGCCGCCTGGCTCGGCATGGCGTGTTATGTCGGCATGGCGGTGGCGAGCTTTGTCTGGTTCATCTGGCGCCACGAACTGGCCGACACGGCCGCCAAGGCGCTCGCACCCATCGGCGCGGCCTATTGCGCGATCTGCCTGTTCACCGGCGCGATCTGGGGCAAGCCGACCTGGGGCACCTGGTGGCAGTGGGATGATGCGCGCATGGTCTCCATGCTGGTGCTGCTCTTCCTCTATCTCGGCTACATGGCCATCCGTGCGGCCATGGACACACGCCAGAAGGCGGCCCGGGCGGGTGCCATCCTCGCCCTGGTGGGCGTCATCAACGTGCCCATCATCAAGTTCAGCGTTGACATCTGGGCCAGCCTGCACCAGCCCGCCAGCGTGGTGCGCCTCGACGGGCCGACCATGGACCCTTCCTATCTCTACCCGCTGCTGATCGGCGCCATTGGCCACACCCTCCTGATGACAGCGCTCACCTTCACGGGTATGCGCACCGATGTCATGACGCGGCGGGCCAATGCGCTCCTCCTGCGCCAGGCAACGGCCTGACCGCCGCCAGACAAGAAGACCCGCCATGCTGCCCCAGTTCCAGGAACATGCATCCTATATCTATGCGGCCTATGGGCTGGCCGCGCTGACGCTTTGCGTCCTGGTCGTCTCCATCATCGCGCGCGCGCGCGCAGCGAAGTCACGGCTGGAACGCCTGCGGCGACAGGCAGAACATGAGGGTCCGGAACAATGAAGCGCTGGCTGTTTGCCCTGCCACTGATTGCCCTGATTGCATTTGGCGGTCTGGGGCTCGTGCAGCTTTTCGACGGCACCAAGCCAAGCTTTGAACTGGCGGACAGGGCCGTGCCGACACGCGTCTTCCAGTCCTTGGATGGCGCGGGACCGATAAATTTTGCCGAACTGCCGCAGGATGAGCCCGTCGTGGTCAACCTTTGGGCGAGTTGGTGTGCGCCCTGCGTGGTGGAACATCCGCTCCTGATGGAGCTTGCTACGCGTCATCCCGGGCGGGTCCATGGGCTGGTCTATGAAGACACGCCAGCGAATGCCGCCGCCTTCCTGCAGGCGCGCGGCAATCCCTTCACCCGGCTCGCGCTTGATCCCACAGGCCAGGGAGGGCTGGAATTTGGCCTCACCGGCGTTCCGGAAACCTTCGTCATCGCCCCCGGCGGGTTGATCACACACCACCACCGCGGCGTCCTGACCGAGGGAGACATCGAGGCCCTGACAGACATACTCGGGGCCCAGCCGGCGCCCTGAAGCGACTTACTGGCTGATGCCCAGGTCCGATATCACCTGGTCGTAAGGCAGGCAGGCGGTCGCAAGGTCGCCCTTGCCAAGGGCGGTTCCGGCATCATTCATGGCGGCAGGTCCTTGGGCTGGTCGCGTTTCTGCCATGCCTCAGGACGTAGGCGGCCACATCCAGCATAAATGCAGGGGGGCATGGCTCAGCCCGTAGGCGGCGTGAAACTGCTGGCTGGCGGAGACACCAGTTCGGCGCCCTCCCGCGTGTCAATCTCCATGACCGACAAGGCACGCTGGGGCGTTCCATCGCTGCGGAACCTGAACAGGCCGTTGGCACCAACAAAACCTTGCCCGTTTGTGATCCCGCCATAGTCGAGACGGTCACGACCGGTCAGGCCGATGGCCATGGCTGCGGCGTCATAACCCAGGCTTGCGAGTTCTGTCGGGGCACGGCCATAGGCGCGGCGGTAGCGTACCGCAAAATCGCTCGCGCGCTCCTGCGATGGCAGGGCGAACCATGCACCATTCAGGGTCGGTTCTCGCCAGATGGACGGGTCGTCCCACTGGCTTGTGCCAAGCATGCGAAGGTCGCGGAAATCCACACCGTAATAGGCAAGGAGCGGTGCCACAGAACGAAGTTTCACGCCGGATTCCGGGATGATCACGCCGATGCGGCCCGGATTGTCTTCCACCATGGGTGCCAGGATCTGGGCCAATGCCTCGGCCTCGTCGACCGGTGCAGCATTGGAGGGATCATAGAACTGGCTCGACAGGACATATCCGCCCTGGCGCACGGCTTCAAAGCGCAGCGAACGTTCCACGCGCTGGCCATAGGAACTGTCCGGCCCGAGGAAGGCGAAGGCTTCAACGCCCTGGAAAGCGGCATATTCGACGACTCGCGCGACCTCCTCTTCCACAGTAAAAGAAGCAAGGTAGGCGCCACCGCCCGCCGCCGTGGGATCGTTTGAAAATGCGATCACCGGGGCGTTTTCCTTCAGCGCCAGCGGCGTGACAGCGCGCACATTCTGCGAAAACAGCGGGCCCAGGATGACGTCTGCGCCCTGCTCAAGACCCGTCCTGGCCGCTGCCTCAGCCCCTGAAACCGTGCCGGAGGTGTCTTTCGGAATGATCAGGAAATCGTCTTCGGCGAGTTCGAACAGCGCCATTTCGATGCCGGCAAGCAGGCCCTGAGCCTCTTCGCGCACGCGCCGGTTCGGATGTGAAAACGGCAACAGGACCGCCGCACGCGTGATGTCGCGATTGATCATATGTGGCGGCGTCAGTCCATCGGCCTGCGCCCGCGCGAGGTCTTCCTTGCTCGGCTTCGGCTTGTCAGGCTTGGTGCCGGCCTGGTCAATTCCGCCAGGAAGCTGTGGCTTGGGTTCGGCGCGCGGTTCACCGCTGGACGGTGTCAGCGGCGGGCGCGAGGGCGCACTGGTGCAGCCTGCGATCAGGAAAGCGGCAATGAGAAGACTTGGCGCAAGGGCCAACACGCGTAATTGTCCCATCGATGTCCTCCAACGATCCTTCTCAAACGCAGCCGACTCGCGCGCGGGACAAGGTTAGGCCGCACGCTGAGCCTGGGCAACCGAACGGCTCACCCCTTTCACCGGGGCTTTACGTGGTCTCCACGCCGATTGGCAATCTCCGGGATGTGACACTGCGCGCCCTCGATGTGCTGGCCGGTGCCGACGAAGTCCTGGCCGAGGACACACGAACGGCCCGGAAACTGCTCGACGCCTATGACATTCGCGCTCGTCTGAGCCCTTACCATGACCACAATGGGGCGGTGAAAAGACCTGAAATCGTCGAGAAACTGCGCGACGGTGCTGCGATTGCGCTGACCAGCGATGCCGGAACGCCGCTATTGTCAGACCCCGGTTACAAGCTGGTGCGCGCAGTGGCCGAGGCCGGTCTCGACGTCGTACCTGTCCCCGGTGCCTCTGCGCTTCTGGCTGGCCTAGTGGTGGCGGGCTTGCCGAGTGACCGATTTCTCTTTGCCGGTTTCCTGCCGCCGCGAACAGCCGCGCGCAGCAAGTCGCTTGAAGGACTGGCCCGTATACCCGCCACGCTCGTATTCTATGAAACCGGCCCGCGCCTTGCGGCCAGTCTCGCCGACATGGCCGAGACGCTAGGACCCCTGCGCGAAGCCTGCGTGGCACGCGAGCTGACCAAGCTGTTCGAGGAAACGCGCCGCGCCCCCCTTGGCGAACTGGCCAGCCATTATGCCACCGCTGGCGCGCCCCGCGGGGAAATTGTCGTACTTGTCGGGCCGCCCGTCGATAGCGTGCCCAGCGAAGCCGACCTTGACGTCGCACTGGCCCAGGCCTTGCAGAAACTTCCCACGAAACAGGCTGCAAATTCGGTGGCGGAGGCGTTCGGCATTCCCAAACGCGAGGCCTACCGGCGCGCACTGGAACTGAAAGACAATGGCTGGACATAGGCGCAGACGGGCCGAGCGCTGGGGCCGGCTAGCCGAATCGCTTGCGGCCCTGGCGCTGCGGCTGAAGGGTTACCGGATCCTCGCTCGCCGCGTTCGCAATGCCCATGGAGAGATCGACCTGGTCGCCCGGCATGGCACCACGTTTGCCTTTGTCGAGGTCAAGGCCCGTCCGAGCGTGACTGATGCACTGGAAGCGGTTTCCGAGACGTCCTGGCAAAGAATCAGTGCGGCAGCAGAGGTCTGGGCCGCGCGCCATGTTCCGGCTGGCGGTGATTTTGGCTGGCGCTATGATGTCATCGCAGTTTGCCCGTGGCGCTGGCCGAAACACCTTCGCGATGCTTGGCGCCCCGATTTTGCCCTAACAAGGGATTAGGCAGCCTGCTATACAAGCAACCTGCAACGCCATTGACACGGAGGTTTGATCCCATGAGCTTACGCCTCACTCTTGCTGTCGGCCTGATGGTCCTGCCTGCCACGGGATGTGTTGCCGCCGGTGTCGCCGGGGCCGGTACGGTCGCCGTGGCCGCCGCACAGGAGCGCACCGTTGGACAGGCTGTTGATGACGCGGCCACCTCAAATGAAATCAAGGCCAAGCTCCTGCAGCAGCAAGGCTATGGAGAGGTCGATGTCGAAGTGGTCGACGGGCTTGTGCTGCTCTCAGGCCGCGTTTCCGCGCCGGAAATGCGCACCCGCGCCGAGGATGTGGCGTGGAGCTCACGGCGCACCTTCGATGTCGCCAACGAGATTCAGATCGAACGCCCCGGCGGTTTCTTCACCAATGTGGCCGACGAGGTCATCACTGCCCGGGTGCGCGCGCGACTGATCGGCTCGTCGAGCGTGAAGAGCTTCAATTTCAACATCGAGACCTATGATGGCGTGGTCTATTTGATGGGCATTGCCAGCACGCAAGAAGAACTCGTGGCAGCGGCCGAGACGGCGGCCAATGTGGGCGGCGTCCAGCAGGTTGTCTCATATGTCCGCGTGCGCAACCCGCGCGGCAATGTGGCCGCGGCCCCGGGCTCGAACGACGCAGCCGACCGAGAACTTCTTGGCGGCGCATCCTGACGCCAGATTGCTCGCCAGCCCCGCAATTTTCCCGCGTGACCTCTGAGGAGACCTGCCCATGACCCTGCGCGTCGCGCTGCAAATGGACTTGCTCGAAAACGTCGACATCGAGGCGGACACGAGCTTTGCCCTGGCCGAAGCCGCCCAGGACAGGGGCGCCCGTCTCTGGGTCTACGGGCCCGAGGTGCTGTCCTATGAAGCCGGCCGCGTCACGGCGTGGGCCCGGCCCGTCGCGGTCCAGCGGGAGCCCGGCAATCCAGGCGTCTTCGGCGAGGCCGTCCGCCTTGACCTGGCCGAGGATGTGGACGTGGTGTTGATGCGCCAGGACCCTCCGTTTGACATGTCCTACATCACGGCCTGCCACATCCTCGAACTGGTGACCGACCGGACACTGGTGCTGAACGATCCGGGATGGGTGCGCGCGAGTCCGGAGAAATTGTTCCCGCTCTTATTCCCGCAGCTCATGCCGCCCACGATGGTTTCGCGTGATGTCGAGGCGATCAAGGCGTTCCGCGCGCGCCACAATGACATCATCCTGAAGCCGCTCTATGGCAATGGCGGGGTGGGTGTGTTCCGCCTGAAGCCCGATGACAGCAATTTTCACTCCCTTACGGAGATGTTCTTCGAGCGCAATCGCGAGCCGATCATGGCCCAGGCGTTTCTTCCTGCTGTTAGCCAGGGCGACAAGCGCATTATCCTGATCGACGGCGAGGCGGTTGGCGGCATCAACCGGCGTCCAAAGCCCGGCGAGACCCGCTCCAACCTGCATGTCGGCGGCACGCCGGAACCGACCGAACTGAACGAGGCTGACAGGGCGATATGCGCGGCGATCGGGCCCGAACTGAAACGTCGCGGCCAGGTCCTGGTGGGCATCGACGTGATCGGTGGAAAGCTGACGGAAGTGAATGTCACATCGCCTACGGGTGTTCAGGAAATGAAGCGCTTTTCCGGCGTCGATGCGCCAGCGCTTTTCTGGGACGCCGTGGACCTGCGCCTGGCGGAACGGGCAAAAGGTTAATAAAAGTTCTTTCTTTGTTCCAGTTGGTGTGCTATCTATCGCGGCATTGGGTCATGGGGAAGGCGATGGTCAGCCGGATCACCACATTTGCATTCGAGGGGATCGAGGCGCGTCCCGTGGACGTGCAGGTGCAGATAACAGGCTCGTCAAAGCCTTACATCGGCATTGTGGGCCTGCCGGACAAAGCGGTGGCCGAGAGCCGGGAGCGGGTGCGGTGTGCCTTCGCGGCCATGGGGCTGGCGATCCCGCCGAAACGGATCATTGTCAACCTCGCACCGGCGGACCTGCCCAAGGAGGGCAGTCACTATGACCTGGCCATCGCGCTCGCGACCCTCTCGGCCATGGGCGTCATTGCCCCCGATGCGCTGGACGGTCATGCCGCCATGGGAGAATTGTCGCTGGATGGCCAGGTCGTAGACACGATCGGCGTCCTGCCAGCGGCCATGGCGGCCGATGCGATGGATCTGCGGTTCATTTGCCCGGCGCCCTGCGGGCCTGAAGCGGCCTGGGCTGGCGGCGAGGCCATCGCTGCGCCAAGCCTCATTGCACTGGTCAATCACTTCGCCGGGCGCGCGGCGCTGCCCACACCGAAGGCCGGTGGCCTGGTCGATGCCCCGCCGGGCCCGGACCTGAAGGATGTAAAGGGCCAGGAGGGTGCCAAGCGGGTCCTGGAAATCGCCGCCGCGGGCGGACATAATCTGGTGTTCTGCGGGCCCCCGGGGTCGGGAAAATCCATGCTGGCCCAAAGACTGCCCGGTTTGCTGCCACCGCTTTCGGCCCGCGAGCTTCTCGAAGTCAGCCAGATACAATCTGTGGCAGGCCTTCTGGAGCGCGGACGCCTGTCGCGTCGGCGGCCGTTTCGCGCCCCCCACCATTCGGCCTCGATGGCGGCGTTGGTGGGTGGTGGAATCCATGCCAAGCCGGGAGAGGTCTCGCTGGCCCATCATGGTGTTCTGTTCCTGGATGAGTTGCCGGAATTCACCGCCCAGGTGCTCGACAGCCTGCGCCAGCCACTGGAAGCAGGCGAAGCCGTTGTGGCGCGCGCCAATCGCCATGTGCGCTATCCTGCCCGGTTCCAGCTGATTGCCGCGATGAACCCCTGCAAGTGCGGTGGTGGGCCGGGCGAAGCGTCCTGCGGGCGGGGGCCCAGATGTGCGATCTCCTATCAGTCGCGGCTTTCCGGCCCGTTCATGGACCGCATTGATCTCTATTATGACGTGGCACCGGTCACGGCCATGGACCTCAGCCTGCCCGCGCCCGCCGAGGGCACGCAAGAAGCGGCCGCGCGCGTGGCGGGCGCCCGCCAGGCCCAGGCTGAGCGTTACAGCGAAGAGATAGCCGAGCGGCGCCCGGTCAATGCCGACGCTCCGACGGCCGATCTCGACCGGCTGGCGGCGCCGGACGAGCCCGGCGCGGCCCTGCTGTCCGACGCTGCCCAGAAGCTGGCGCTGACAGCGAGGGCGTACCATCGCACACTGAAAGTTGCCCGCACCATTGCCGATCTTGACGGCAGCGATGGGGTGCGCCGGGTGCATATCGCCGAGGCGCTCTCCTATCGCCGTCGCCCGCCCGGAAACGAGCCGGGCAGCGCGGCCCGGGCCAGTGGCGGACTTGTTGCCTGACCGGCCCGGGGCGACGCCGCCACCACGTTAAATCTAACACAACTTCCCCCGTGATAACGCCTGACAATGGATGAAACAGACAAGACGCCCGCTGCCGAAAAGACCTTCCTGGCGACCGCAAGCCATGAAATCCGCACGCCACTGAATGGCATACTGGGTACGGTTTCGCTTTTGCTCGAGACCGAACTCAGTCCGGCCCAGCGTGAATATGCCGAGGCGATCCGGGGATCGGGAGCGCGGCTGCTCGACCTGCTCAACAATGTGCTCGACCATGCCCGGCTGGACGCTGGCGGAGTGGAACTGGAAGAAGAAGTGTTCTGTCCGGTGCGCCTGGGCCGGGAAGTGGTCGAACTGCTCAGCCCGCGTGCCCATGCCGCCGGTCTCGACATTGCCTCTCGCGCCCCGCAGCTTCCCATGGCGACCCGGCGCGGCGATGCGGGACGTATTCGCCAGATCCTGTTCAATCTGATCGGCAATTCCCTGAAATTCACCGAAAAGGGCGCGGTGATGCTCGATGTCCTTTCAGCGCCCGGCGGGGTGGTCTACCGCGTGAGCGACACCGGCCCGGGCATCGCCGCGCAAGATCGCGAGCGCCTGTTCGAGGCGTTCCGCCAGGTCCAGGCGAGTGACGCGCAAAAGGACGGCGGCGTTGGCCTGGGGCTCTCCATTGTGAGGCGTCTGACCCACCTTCTGGGCGGCTCGATCGATGTGTCCGGTGCCCCGGGCCTTGGCGCGCGTTTCGATGTCTTCCTGCCGCTGCTTGAAACCGACCACGAGCCCACCCACGACCTGGC
>CAZVES010000097.1:0-9861 GCA_964625835.1 uncultured Hyphomonadaceae bacterium | reverse complement strand
ACCCCCGACCCCCTGATTACAAATCAGGTGCTCTACCAGCTGAGCTAAGCCGGCCTCCAGTGCCGCTCCCGTAGGCCAAACCCGGTGTTGTGGCAAGGGCGGGGTCGACTTGACCTTGCACTGTGTTCGCCTCAATCGGAGGCTTCCGAAAAGTCGATCCAGAACGGGAACAACCGCGTGAATCAGATCTCATCTCGCGCCAGCGGGCGGGAAGTCCTGCCTGACCTTGTCAGGGCCGTGGCCCTGATGGGCATCGCGGTCGTGAATGCGGCCCTTTTTGCGCACCCGATGGAAACCGGCCTTTATGGCGAGCCCGTTGCCCAGGCCGGTGACTACAACACCGCTTTTGGCATGTACTGGCTGGCTGCGGGCAAGTTCTATGCTCTGTTTTCGCTGATGTTCGGCGTCAGCCTGTTCTACCAGCAAGCCGCTGCAGAGCGCGCCGGGGCCGACCTGTCGCGCCGGCAGACACGCAGGCTGATCGGGCTCGGCGTGATTGGTCTCCTGCACTACAGTTTCTTTTTTCTCGGCGACATCCTGGTCACATATGCCATCCTCGGCGCACTGTTGCTCACGCAGCTCAACCAGTCGGACAAGTTCCTGCTTCGCCTTGGGCTGGCCCTGATCCTTGTTCAGGTCCTTGTGCTGCTTGCTTTTTCGGGTCTGTTTGCAGGGCTTGAGGCTCTCAAGCCGGGCCTGATGGCCGCCAAGATGGCCCCCATGTCAGCCGAAGCGCTGGAGGCATTTCGGAATGGAAGCTTCCTCGACCAGGCGTTTTATCGGATCGTCCAGTATCCGAACGTCCTTCCGGGCGTCCTTTTCTCCCAGGGGATTGCGACCTTCGGTTATTTTTGCATCGGCCTCGCATTTGCCCGTCGCGGCTGGATCGCTGATCCGGGCGCTGCTGTGTGGAGCCATGCGCGTGTCTATTATCTGCTGCCAGCGTTGTTGTTGGGTGGCGCCGGTGCCTGGCTGGTGATGGACGCCACCAGTGCATTTGACGGCCTGGCCATGCTGGGGCTGGCTGTGCTCTTCCTGGCAGCGCCGGGACAATCGCTTGGATATGCTGGCCTGCTCGCAGCGCTGGCCCGCAAGCCTGGTGCGATCGTGCGCTTTGTCTCCAGGGCCGGCCAGGCCTCCCTGTCGGCATACCTGCTTCAGTCGATCGTGCTGAGCGCCGTTTTCTCAAGCTGGGGCCTTGGGTTTTATGGCGACCTCACGGCGGGACCGGTCATCGCCATTGGCGCGGCCACGGCGCTCTTCACGATTGTTTTCATTGCCGCCTGGATGAGCTTTTTCCGCCGGGGGCCCGTGGAAAGCCTGCTGCGCGCCTGGACCTACAGCTGATCACCCCCTGGGAACACGAATTTCCCTGAAACTTCCACAGCTTCGCCGCGTTTGCCCCAACCGGCGCACATTCTTGCCATGGAGCGGCGAGAAACTTGCATCTCGACTGGAGAAACGGGCTTGTGGAAGAAAGGGCCGGGATATGAAACGCACCATTGCATCACTGGCAGCCAGCCTTGCCTTTGCAATTGCCGGGCAGACGGCCCTGGCAGGCGAAGCGGTCACCGAGATTAACTGCAGCGCCACCGATATCGTCATCTATTTCCAGGCGGGGTCCGCGAAGCTGACGCCCCAGGCCGAGGCGCTTCTCGATCACGTGGCGCAGGCGGCTAGCCCCTGCACCCTCACCTCGGTCGAAACGCAAGCCTGGACGGGAAAATCTGAAGAACCGGAACATGCAGGCGATCTGATCGAGGCCCGGAAACTGGCCGTCTTGTCGGCGCTTTCAGAGCGGGGCCTCATGGCACGCGTCCATATCGACCTGCACAGGGAACTCAGCCTTGCAGACCGTGAGATGCCCGTAGGGCGGTCGGTCCAGGCGACCTTGCGGCTGGCAATTCCGGGCATCGGCTGAAACATGATTGGCATTCAAGGAGCCGGGTTTTCATGAGGCGGCGGGCGGCGTAAGGGTGCGCGGGCACAGCCACCGCGACCGGACCGTTCCCGATGACCCCAGAAAGCTCTCGCCGCATCCTCATCACGTCTGCCCTGCCCTACATCAATGGGATCAAGCATCTGGGCAACCTGGCCGGCTCCATGCTGCCGGCCGATGTGTATGCCCGGGTGATGCGCCTGATGGGCCATGATGTGGTCTATATCTGCGCCACGGATGAGCACGGCACACCGGCAGAACTGGCCGCCCAGAAGGCCGGTATCTCGGTCAGCCAGTATTGCGATGAGCAACACGAAATCCAGCGCGCAGCCGGCGAGGCCTTCGCCCTTTCTTATGACCATTTCGGTCGCTCATCCAGCGCCTCCAACCATGCGCTCACCCAGCGGTTTGCCCATGCACTGGAGGCCCATGGCCTGATTGAGGAACGGGTTTCCACTCAGATCTATGACGTGGAGGCCGCCCGCTTCCTGCCGGACCGTTATGTGGAAGGTACCTGCCCACACTGTGGCTTCGAAAAGGCCCGCGGCGACCAGTGCGACAATTGCGGGCGCCTGCTCGACCCGATGGACCTGAAGGACCCCTACTCGGCCGTCTCGGGCTCGAAAAATGTCGAACCGCGCGAGACGCGCCATCTCTTCCTGCTCCAGTCCAAATTGGAGGGAGACATTCGGGCATGGGTCGAGGCCAGCACCCACTGGCCGAGCCTGGCGCGCTCCATCGCCCTGAAATGGCTCGATGAGGGCCTGCGCGACCGCTCCATCACGCGCGACCTCTCATGGGGCGTGCCGGTGACAAATCCCGACGGCTCGATCCGTGAGGGCTTCCAGGACAAAGTGTTCTATGTCTGGTTTGACGCACCGATCGAATACATCGCCGCGACGCAGGACTGGGCGGACAAAAAAGGCGATACCGAAGTCTGGAAGCCGCTCTGGAACACCGATGAAGGGGCAAACGAGACCGAGTACGTCCAGTTCATGGGCAAGGACAATGTGGCCTTCCACACGGTGAGCTTCCCCGCCACGCTGATCGGCTCGCGCCAGCCCTGGAAGCTGGTCGACAAGCTGAAGGCCTTCAACTGGGTGACCTGGTATGGCGGCAAGTTCTCCACCTCGGAGGATCGCGGCGTCTTCATGGACCAGGCGCTGGATCTGCTGCCCGCAGATTACTGGCGCTGGTACCTCACGGCCAACGCGCCGGAAGGCTCGGATGCGGCCTTCACATGGGAAGGCTTCCAGGCGGCGGTAAACTCCGACCTCGCCAATGTGCTGGGCAACTTCGTCAACCGGATCACGAAGTATACCGCCTCGAAATTCGATGGGAAAGTGCCCGGCGAAGGCACGCCCGGCGAGGATGAGGCCTGGATGGCAGGGGAGCTTGCCAAACGCCTGAAGGCGCTCACCGAGCATTATGAGGCCATGGAGTTCCGCAAGGCGGCCGCCGAAACCCGAGCCATCTGGGCCGCGGGCAATGAATACCTGACCCGCGCCGAACCCTGGGTGAAATACAAGTCCGACGTGGACGCCGCCGCCGTCGGCGTGCGCACGGGGCTGAACCTTGCCGCCATCTTCGCGATCATCGCCCAGCCGATCATCCCGGCAGCGGCGGCGAAGGTGCTCGACGCGCTTGGCGTGCCCGAAGCGAACCGGAAATGGCCGCGCGCTGATGATCCCAGCCTGCTTGACGCCCTGCCCCATGGCCTCGCCATCACCCCGCCGGACGTCCTCTTCGAGAAGATCGAGGACGACCAGGTGGCGGAATGGACAGAGCGGTTTGGCGGTGAGGCCTGACCCCCGGGCTCTGAAGGCTTGCCCGGATTTCACTGTCAGCCTACCAAGAACCCGACACTCGATGCGCGAGGGGATGGCAGGACCATGGGCACACCGGCCGATTTCATGATCTGGGGACTGGCGGCCCTTTGCGGCTACCTCGCCGGGTCCATCCCCTTCGGCCTTGTCCTCACGCGCGCCGCCGGCATCGACCTGCGCGCGGTCGGATCGGGCAATATCGGCGCGACCAATGTGCTGCGCACGGGCCGCAAGGACCTGGCGCTGGCCACCCTGCTGCTCGACAGCCTGAAGGCGGGCCTTGTTGCCCTCGCCTTCGCCTTCGCGTTTGAGCCCCGCATCGGATTTGTCGCTGGCGCGGCGGCCTTCTTCGGGCATTGCTATCCGGTCTGGCTCGGCTTCAAGGGCGGCAAGGGCGTTGCGACCTATGCCGGCCTCCTTGCCTTTGTCAGCTGGAAGGGCCTCGTTTTTGCCGCACCCGCCTGGCTCGGCCTCTTCGCCCTCTCGCGCATTTCCTCACTGGCGGCGCTGGTTGCTGCAGTGGTTGCGCCGGTCGGGGCATATTTTCTCGGCGAGCACCCGTTCATCGTGGCAGGCCTCGCCCTGCTGTCGCTCCTGGTGTTCTGGACCCATCGCAGCAATGTCGGTCGGCTCCTGAAGGGCGAGGAACCTCGCTTTGGCGCGCCCAAGGACACGGCCGCATGATCGCGCCTCCGGCCAATGACCAAGAGCGCCGGGACTGGCTGCGCCTGGCGCGCACATCCAATGTTGGCCCGGTCACCTTCTTCAAACTGCTCAGCCGCTTCAAGCGGCCGTCTGAAGCGCTTGATGCGCTCCCCGAACTCGCCAGGAAGGCCGGACGCAAGCGCCCCCTCGTCGCGCCGAGGCCCGAAGAGATCGAACAGGAAGTCGAAAAGACCCACCGATATGGGGCTCAGATACTGACGGCAGCCGATGATGGCTTCCCACCTCTGCTGAAGGCGCTGGCGCCGCCACCCCCCGTCCTGACTGCGCTCGGGAACACCCAACTCAGCCATCGGCCGACCGTCGCCATTGTGGGTGCCCGGAATGCCTCTGCGGCAGGGCGCAAGATCGCGCGGGACATAGCGTCGGCCCTGAGTGAGGCTGGCCATGTGGTGGTGTCGGGCCTGGCCAGGGGCATCGACGGCGAGGCCCATGCGGCAAGTCTTTCCGGGGGCACGATTGCCGTGCTGGGTGGCGGCATTGATCACATTTACCCCCCGCAACATGAACGCCTCTATGCCGCGATCGCGGGTGACGGCCTGATCGTGACAGAAAGCCATTTTGGCCACAGGGCGACCGCCAAGGACTTTCCTCGCCGCAATCGCATCATCACAGGGTGTGCGAGAGGCGTTATCGTCGTCGAAGCGACCGAGCGTTCCGGGTCCCTGATCTCCGCACGCACTGCAGGTGAACAGGGGCGCGAGGTGATGGCCGTTCCAGGTTCGCCGCTGGATCCGAGGGCCGCCGGAACGAATCGTCTCCTCAGGCAAGGTGCCCTGCTGGTCAGGGATGGCGAGGATGTGCTGGAGGTCCTCGAAAACCTCTCACCACGCGAACTGTTTGCCCCGCCATCGCCCGAATTCGAGCCCGAGGATGATGCACCGATCCCGCAAAGTCAGGTCCAGGCCGTGCGCGAAGCCCTTACACCCTACCCGCTTGCCATCGACGAGATCGCGCGTGCTGCGGGCATTGGTGCGGGGCGCTGCGCCGCCATTTTGGTCGAGCTTGAATTGATGGGAGACGCCGTCACCATGCCCGGGGCCCTGGCCGCGCGCCAGGTCGGGCCTTGAGGTCACACTTGCTGCAAATGCCATCCCGGTGGATTTGAATGACTGGACGAGGTGAAGGCGAATGCCTAATCACGATCCGGGCATAGGGGGGACCGATCACACTTGTGAGAGGTCTGATTGACAAAGGTGACCCGCACAATGGCCACGCTGAAGTGTGTCTTCGCAGCGACAGCATTTGCGATGGCCAGTCCCATGGCGCTCGCGCAGGCGGTCGAAGAAACTCGCGATTCGAGCGAGCAGGTCGTCCTGATCGCCGACTCGCTGATCGAGAATGACGATGACAACACCGTCATCGCAGAAGGCAATGTCGAGGCCAGCTACCAGGGTCGGGTGCTCAAGGCGGACCGGGTCGTCTACAACAGGACGACCAACAAGGTCCGCGCCTCCGGCAATGTCATCATCCTCGACCCGGATGGCAGCGAACGGTTCGCCGACGAAGTCGAGGTCAATTCCAACCTTTCAGACGGCTATGCCGTTGGCTTCGCGGTGCGCCTGCCGAGCGGCGGACAGGCCGTGGCCAACAGCGCCATCCGCCAGGAAGGAGGCGCAAATGCCCTCGACCAGGTGATCTACACGTCCTGCGAGGTCTGCGAGGAAGGTGACACGCCGACCTGGGCGTTGCGCGCGCGCCGCGCCGTCCTGGATGAAGAAGACCAGATGATCTCCTACCAGGATGCCGTGCTCGAAGTCGCCGGGATACCAGTTTTCTATCTCCCCTACTTTGCCCATCCTGATCCCTCATCCGACAGGCGGTCGGGCCTGTTGTTCCCTGACCTTGGCGTTTCATCGAAAGTCGGCGGCTTCTATCAGCAACCCTATTACTGGGCGATCTCGGACCATCAGGAACTGACCTTTGCGCCGGCTATCTATGACAAGGTCAACCCGCTTCTCGAACTCGACTACTCGAAACGCTTCTGGTCAGGCCGCGTCGACATCAACACCTCGGTCACCCAGGAACAATTGTTCGACGGTGATGGCCAGCGGCTTGAAGACAGCGACAACAGTGTTCGCAGCCATGTGTTTGCCAGCGGATTATTCCGCCTGAACCCAACCTGGGATTGGGGATTTGGCCTGGAGCGCGCATCCGACGACCTTTACCTGCGCCGATACGACATAGACGGAGAGGGGGACCTGCGCGGGCTTTACTCCGCCAGCAATCGCAGCCTGCTAAGCCAGGCGTTCCTGGTCGGCCAGAAGGACGATTTCTATAGCGAGACCTCATTTATCACGGTCCAGGGCCTGCGTGCGAACGACAACAATGACACCATACCGCTGATCGCCCCGATATCTTTCACGGAGAAACTGTTTGACTTCGGCCAGTTCGGGACCGGCGCAGTCCAGGCCTCAACGGCCTCACTGACACGTGATGTCGGTGCCGACAGCTCCCGCATCTCCGTGGGCGCTGACTGGTCAAGGCAAACCGTGCTTCCCGGCGGCATACTGGCCACGCCATTTGCTGACGCGCGGGCCGACTATTACCTCCTCGATGAGGATTTCTCCGGAGAGGATGAAGTCACGCGAGCGCTGGGCAGTGTCGGCCTCGAACTCTCCTATCCGCTGATCCGCCGCGGCAAATCCATGGACATTATTCTGGAGCCGATCGCCATGGGGGCCTATGGCGTTTCGAACGCGAATGACGAGGCCATCCCGATCGAGGACGCCGCCGGGTTCGAGATGACGACACAGTCCATGTTCGATCCGAACGGCGCAAGCGGCTTCGATCTTTACGAAGGCGACGGCCGGGTGGCCGTCGGGCTACGCGCCAAGGCACGCTGGCGCAATGGTGTCGAGATTTCAGCCGAAGGCGGCCGCAGGTGGCGCTCCAGGAGTGATGACAGCTTCGATGCATTCTCAAATCTCCAGGGCACCACATCCGACTGGTTGGCCGATGCGGCCCTGGACCTTGGCCCGCGATTGCGCCTGACAGGGGCCGTCAGGCTGGATGAAGATGATTTCGAGGCCAACCGGGTGGATGCCAGCATCCGGAGCCGGTTCTGGCGCTTCAGCGGCAGTGCAGAATACTTCCGGCAGAATGAAGACCTCTCTGCCAATGTCAGCGAGCGGGAAAGTGTTGCGCTGACCGCACGGATGCAACTGACCGATCGCTGGTCTGTGCTCTATGGTCGTCAACGCGAAATCTCCCAGAACTTCGACCGGGATCACTCGATCGGTATCAGCTATCGCGACGATTGTTCGGTTTTCACGATCGCCTACAAGCGCGGCGATGCGCGCGACCGGGAGCTGGGCCCGTCAGAGTCCATAACCTTCCGGTTCGCGCTGCTGACCCTTGGCGAATTCGGCTCGGCCGATGTCGACTGACGCTGCCTTAAAACACTGTCATTTTTCAAGGCCGTCTGTGATGCGGGCGTTGCGTGGTGGCGGCAGACGTTTATGTTCGCGCAAAATGCAGGGAGCACGCCTCTCTGCGTCCGGAGCCTGCCTATGACTGCCTTTCGAACAGCAACCTTCCTGATTGCAACGGCCTTTATTGCCCTTGCGGCCTCTGCGCAGACCCCCAGCGCAACCGTGGCCAGCCAGGACGATGGCAGTCAGCGAATCGAAGGCATTGCCGCCATCGTCAACGATCAGCCGATATCCTATTCAGATGTGCGCGAACGTGCGCGGCTGCTGCTGCTCAGCCTTGGCGGGCAACCCGGCCAGCAGGACATTCTCCGCGTCACGTCCCAGGCTCTCGAACAACTGATCGACGAGAAGCTCCAGCTGGAAAAGGCTGCCGAGTTTGAAGTCGAAATCGAAGAGGCGGAGGTCCTGGCCTCGATCAATGACATGGCCGCCCAGTCAGGCCTGAACCAGAGCCAGCTTTACCAGCAACTCCTGTCGAGCGGCGTCAATCCCCGCAGCCTTGAGGAGCAGATGCGCGCAGAGATTGCCTGGCGGCGCATCATGAACGGCCTTTACGGATCCCGGATCCGCATTTCTGAAAACCAGATTGACGAAAGAATGGGCCAGCTTCGCGCGACATCAGGCGAGGCCCAATACCGTGTGTCAGAGATTTTCCTCTTTGCTCCGGACCCTGAAAGCAAGGCTCAAGCTGTCGAAGCGGCCAACTCCATTCGCGCGCAATTGCTCGAAGGTGCGCCCTTCCAGGTCGCCGCACAACGCTTCTCCTCAGCGCCCACTTCTGCGACCGGCGGGGATATGGGCTGGATCGGCCTCGAAGACCTCAACCCCGAAGTTGCAAATGCCTTGCTCGCCATGGGTGAGCGGGGGCTTTCCGAGCCCATCACAGTCGCGAACGGGGTCTACCTGGTCGCCCTGAACGCCCGGCGCGAGCCGGAGGCGTCCGTGACCCAGGTCTCGTTGATGCGGCTTCTCGCGCGCAATGGCTCCGCGCAGACCCTCGGCGAGGCGACTGCGGAAATCTCAGGCTGCGACGATGTCGAAGCCGTTGCCGAAACTCGCGACGAACTCCAGGCTGCCAGCCTCGGGCGGATCGCATTGAACGAACTGGCGCCAGATGCGGCTGATCGCATCCGCAACACCCAGATTGGCGAAGCAAGCGCGCCCTTCGAAACCTCAACAGGGCTCGCGGTCATGTATGTTTGCGACCGGACAAGCAATATCGACAGCCTGCCATCGGCAGACCAGGTCGAGAACCAGTTGTTTGGTCGCCAGCTGTCGATGATTTCTGACCGGGAACTGCGCAACCTGCGCCGCGAAGCGACGATCATCCGCCGGGACTAGGACGTTAAATTCACAGACGCGCAGGCCTCGATCGCCTGCACCTGCATCGAGAAGGGTCCATCTTTCCCATCGGCTATGATGAATCCTATCGACCAGGCCGTGTCCGGGTCGACTGGCGGGGCCGGCACGCGCTGGCCGAAAACAGACGGTCGGAAATCAGCGAAAGCCACAAAGACCTGCGACCAGACCCCCGCCTCCTGCACGGGCAAGTCAGCCTGATAGGCGATAGAGCGGCCACGGTATCGCGCTGCCGTGCGCAAGGTGAATCGATAGGTACGGCCATCGGTCTTCAGGCGCACCAACACTCCATCAGCTCCGGTAAGCCTGCCTTCGGGCAAGTCGCGCCGGATTGATGAAAAGCCGCCCCCATTGGTGTTGATCGCGCCTTCGAACAAGAGCGCGCCGTCGGCATAGGCCGGTCCACCGCTTGATCGTCCGCCCATCACACCATCATTGACCGCGGCCCACTCCGCGACCTCCGAGGCGTCGGCCAGGTCGGCAATGACGGAGCACTCACCGGGTGGGGTATCGGCGTTGGACGGCATAGGCACACTCCAATAGGGTAGCAGGACAACAGCGCAGACGATCAGCGACCGGT
>CAZVES010000096.1:0-9868 GCA_964625835.1 uncultured Hyphomonadaceae bacterium | reverse complement strand
TGTCGGGATTTTCCCAGAGGGCGCGGGCAAAGTCGGTCTTGATCAGGCCCGGCGCAATGCAGTTCACGCGCACATTGTCCTTGCCATACTCGGCGGCCAGGTTCCGCGCGAGCTGGAAATCGGCCGCCTTCGAGATGTTGTAGGCGCCGATAACGGGAGAAGCCTTCAACCCGCCAATCGAGCTGACGAGGATGATTGCGCCATCCTTTCGCTCGCGCATCTGCGGCGCGCACATCTGGATCAGCCAGTGATTGGAGATGATGTTGTTCTGCAGGATCTTCTCGAACGCCTCGTCGGTGATATTCTCCATCGGCCCGTAATAGGGGTTGGAGGCGGCGTTGCAGACGACGATGTCTACCTTTCCGAAGGCCTCATTGGTGGCGTCCACCATGGCCTGGAGCTGGTCTTTTTCGGAGATGTTGGCGGGCACGGCAATGGCGCGGCCCTCGCCATGCTTTTCATTGATGGCCGCGGCGACCTCCTGGCAGGGGCCGGGCTTGCGCGAGGAGATGGTCACGCTGGCGCCATGGTCTGCAAAGGCTTCGGCAATCGCCTTGCCAATGCCCCGGGAAGACCCCGTGATGATGGCCGACTTGCCGCTCAGATCAAAAAGGCCCATGGCGCTTCCTCCGTATGTGCTGACTTTCCGGCAACAGTATGCATCTGCACAGACAGAGCAAGCACGGCCCTTGAGTCAAACACGTTTTCGAGGGGGATCAGTCGAGGAATTCGAGCCCGATATCCTGATCCAGCCGGCGCACGATGCGTGCCTTGCGGTCCAGCGACAGGCGCGCTGAAACGACCCGCACCTCTTCGGGAAGTGCCGAGCGATGGCTGAAGCGCACCCGTACCCCAGTCTCTGAATGGTCCAGGATCACCCCGCGCAGGCAAGTGTTTCCGGCAAAATAGACCTGGCAGTTCGCATAGCATGGTGTGCGGAGCGCGCGCGGGATGATACCCCGGGGTTTCGGATGGGGCGGCAATGCGGGCTGTCGAGCCTGCTTCACAGTCTCTATCCGTGCCTTGATCGCGCGACTTCGATTGAGCCCGAACATGCCCTGAACTCCAGATATTTCAATCTGGAGTAGTATTTCCTGAAGAGGTTAATGTTTCGTCCTGTCCCGGCCTGTCGATCCGGCGCGGTCTGGAGGGGAGCCCGTCAGGACAGCAGGTCGCAGACACGCTCCATCTCGGCAATGGCCACATAGATATGGTAGCCCGTCGCCGCCGTCATGTCGCTGACCACCGGCGCGCCGCTGGCATCATACTTGTCCAGCCATCCGCCTTCCGGCGCGGGCTCCACATGGCGCGCCCACATCCTGTCAAAGGTCTCGATCGCCCTGGCGCCAGCCCCCCCGTCGCCCAGCAGCATGCTCGCCAGGTGCGCCTTCAGCGCCTCGGTGAGGCCCCATGTGCGTTCGGTTGCGTCCAGGACCTCGCCCTCCAGCGTGTGTGACAGCGCCACTGCGCCGTCCGGCCCGGTCAGTTCGAGGGCTTTCGCGTAGAGTCCTTCGGCGGCGCGGGATATGGGTTCGCCGGTCAGGCGGGCGCGCTCGGCCATCAGCCAGACCCACTCATACTGGTGACCGGCCTCGAACCGGTCGCTGGATGCGGGCCCCCAGTCCATGGCAAACACCTCACGCAGCGCGCCCTGCGGTGTCAGGAAACGGGTCTCCAGTAGCTGTTCAATCGACTTGGCGCGTTCGAGGGCGGCCATCGACTGGGTGGCCTCGAAAAACGCCAGCGAGCTTTCAAACAGGTGCATGTGGGGGTTCTGCAGGCGCAAGGTCGGCGCGGGCAGGGCCTCGCGGTACCCGCCCTCGCTGGCCGGGCGCCGGAGCTCGCGCTCGATGGCGGTGCTGGCCTCGCCGGCAGCATCAGCTGCGCCGGGCACGCCCATACGATGGGCCCAGGACAGGGCGAGCAGCGCAAATGCGGTGTCATAGAGATCGGCGCGGTCGTCTGACAGGCCGCCTGCATGGCTCATCCGCGCGCCAAACAACCCGTCGGGCCGCCTGCAATGGCCTTCCAGCACGCCCAGCCCGCGCGCCACCAGTTCATCGGCCCGCGGGTCGCTCCAGCCCATCAGCTTGCCATAGGCAAAGCAGAAGGTCTGGCGCGCCTGCAACCTCACGCGACTGTCGGGGTCCTCGATGGGTGTGGCGTCCATGGTGAGGCGTTCGCGGAAGCCCAGCTTCGGGTGGACGCCCCGGTCGGCCCAGAAGGGCAGGGAAGCATCCAGCATCCAGCTCTTGGCTTTTTTCGACCGTTCAATCAGTCCGTGATCGACCATGGTGCACCGTCCTCCCAATTCCACGGTGTGCTACTCTGCCCACCGCGAAAAGGCCAGCCACAAGGCCCCATGGCATGCGGCCGTGTTTCCTCCTTCGCGGCGATGGGGTAGGCGGATGCGCACACTGCGTTTCCAGGGGCTCTCACATGGCCGACACACAGACCGTCATCTGCATGCGCTGGGGCACGCGCTACGGGGCCGACTATGTGAACCGGCTCTACGCCATGGTAAAGCGCAACACGGCCCGCCCGCTGCGCTTTGTCTGCTTCACCGATGATGCGAGCGGCTATGATGCAGGCATCGAGGCCAGGCCCCTGCCCCATATCGACCTGCCCGAGCGGGTGCAGTGGTTCCCCTGGCGCAAGATCGCCCTCTGGCAGGACCCGCTGGAGAACATCACGGGCGACGTGCTCTTCTTCGACATCGACCTGGTGATCACAGGCTCCATCGACGCCTTTTTCGACCACGCGCCGGAGAAGACCTTCATCGTGGCAGAGAACTGGACCCAGCCCGGCAGCGGCATCGGCAACACCTCGTGTTACCGCTTCCGCGTCGGCGCGCATTCCTATCTTTATGACAACCTCATGGCCGACCCGGCCGCAAAGGTGGACACACACCGCATCAGCCAGGTGTACATCTCCCGCGAAATACGTGAGATGGACTACTGGCCAAGCGGGTGGTGCCAGTCCTTCAAGCATTCCCTGATGCCGAAATGGCCGCTCAACCACTTTCTCACGCCGAAACTGCCGCCGGAGACGCGCGTGGTCGCCTTCACAGGCAAGCCCGACCCCGACGAGGCCAGGGACGGGCGCTGGCCCGCCCCCTGGTATAAGAGGATCTACAAGGCGGTGCGCCCGACCCCCTGGATTGCCGAGCACTGGGGGTAGGCAGGTCGCATTGACCCGGGCTTTCGCAGGTTTCTGGCGCCGAAAACGCTGGTCATCGCAAAGCCCGCACCTCGCGCCGGCCAGTCCTACATGTTGGGATAGGCCGGGCCACCGCCACCTTCGGGTGTGACCCAGTTGATGTTCTGGTTGGGGTCCTTGATGTCGCAGGTCTTGCAGTGGATGCAGTTCTGGGAATTGATCTGGAAACGGACCTCGCCGTTCTCCTCGATCCATTCATACACCCCGGCCGGGCAGTAGCGCGCGGACGGCCCGGCATAGATCTCGTACTCCGACGATTTCTGCAGCGTCTCGTTCTCGACGTGCAGGTGAACCGGCTGGTCCTCGCCATGGTAGGTGTTGGTGAAGGACACATTGGTCAGCTTGTCGAAGCTGATCACGCCATCGGGCTTGGGATAGTCGATCGGCTTGTGTTTGGACGCCGGCTCCAGGGCCTCGGCATCGGACTTGCCATGGCCGAGTGTCGGCAGGTAGCCGAACCCGAACCAGGAACGCAGGAACATGTCCGGCGTGCCGAGCACAGCGCCCAGCAGGGTTCCAAAGCGTGACATCAGCGGCTTGACGTTGCGCACCTTCGACAGGTCGTCATGGATCCAGCTGGCCTTCCAGGCGTCGTCAATCTCGTGCAGCGCGTCATTGGCGCGGCCGGCATCGATGGCCTCGAACGCAACTTCGGCGCCGAGCATGCCGGACTTCATGGCATTGTGGGTGCCCTTGATGCGCGGCAGGTTCACAAAACCGGCCGAGCAGCCGATGAGCGCCCCGCCGGGGAAGCCGAGCTTGGGCACGGACTGGAGGCCGCCGGACGTGATGGCCCGCGCGCCATAGGCCACCCGCTTTCCGCCCTCGATGTGGGCCAGGATTTCGTGGTGGTGCTTGTAGCGCTGGAATTCCTCATAGGGTGCGATGTAGGGATTCTTGTAATTCAGGTGCACCACATAGCCGACGGACACGAAGGCCTCGCCATTCTCCCGGAACTTGTAGAGAAAGCCACCGCCGGAGCTGTGGGCTGTATCGGCGGGCCAGCCGAATGTGTGCTGGGCGAGGCCCTCCTCGAAATTGTCTTCCGGCACAGACCAGACCTCTTTCAGCCCGATGCCGTATTTCTGAGGGTCGCATTCGGCTTCGAGATCGTACTTCATCTTGACCTGCTTGGTGAGCGAGCCGCGCGCGCCTTCGGCGAAGAATGTGTACTTGCCGAGAATTTCCATGCCCGGCTCATAATCCGGCTTGTGGGTGCCGTCCTGGGCGATGCCGTTCACGCCGGCCACCACCCCGCGCACTTCGCCATCCTCGCCATAGACAACCTCGGAGGCGGCAAAGCCCGGATAGATTTCCACGCCCATTTCCTCGGCAATCGTTCCCAGCCAGCGGCAGGTGTTGGCCAGCGAACCGGTGTAGCAGCCATGATTGTGCATCAGGCCGGGGAACATGAAGTTCGGAAAGGTGAACGAGCCGGCGGGCCCCAGGATCTTGTAGCGGTCCTTGGTCACTTCAGTCTTCAGGGGGCGGTCGTCGCGGGTGCGCCAGTCGGGGATCAGTTCGTCGAGCGCCTTGGGATCGAGAACAACGCCGGACAGAATATGCGCCCCGATCTCGCCGCCCTTTTCCAGCACGACGCAGGTGCGCTCCTCGCCCTTGTCCTGGGCCAGCTGCATGAACCGGATCGCCGCGCAAAGGCCCGCTGGCCCGCCACCGACGATCACGAGATCATACTCCATGGACTCGCGCTGGATCTCTTCCGACATAAACTCTCTCCCACTGCTGGCGTGGCTCACCTCGCCTCGCCTATAACCATATCCCTTGGTGATTTATTTATACTGAACCGGAAGACCACTGCGGCCCAATGACCGGAATGACAAGCCAGACCGCCCTCAATGCCCTTACCGAATGGTGGGAGGAGATGGGTGTGGTGCCCGACCCAGCCATCGTGCGCGCCTTTGAACAAGCCGCCCAGGCGAGCCAGCGCGCGGGCGCGGGCGAGGCTCCCCCGGTCTCTCCCGGCCCGGCCCGTCGCAAGGCTGCAAAACCCACCCAGGCCTGGATCGACGAGGCGCGAGCGACGGCAGGCGCCTGCCAGGACATGGCCGCGCTGGCCGGCGCCATCGAGGCTTTCGAAGGCTGTCCTCTGAAACAGGGATGTCGAAACACGGTTGTCTCTGCAGGCCCGGACGATGCCTCCATCATGGTCATCGGTGAGGGGCCAGGCGCAGATGAAGACCGTCTGGGCCAGCCCTTTGTGGGGCGCGCGGGCCAACTGCTCGACCGGATGCTCAAGGCGATCAGCATCTCACGCGAGACCAATGCGCTGATCAC
Organism: uncultured Hyphomonadaceae bacterium; assembly: GCA_964625835.1. Taxonomy (GTDB): domain Bacteria; phylum Pseudomonadota; class Alphaproteobacteria; order Caulobacterales; family Hyphomonadaceae; genus UBA5336. Next base: position 4,354 of record CAZVES010000096.1, on the reverse strand, counting down.
CAACGTCAATTACTGGCGTCCGCCGCGCAACCGCAATCCGGAGCCCGATGAACTGGCCGTTTGCCGGCCCTTTGTGGACCGGATGATCGAACTGGTTGCGCCGAAGCTGATCATCGCTGCCGGGGCGGTGCCCTCGCAATCACTGCTGGCGAGCCGGACGGGGATCATGCGCCTGCGCGGATCACAGCACCTCTTCAGGACGCCGGGCGGACTCGAAATCCCCCTTTTTCCGATCCTGCACCCGGCCTTCCTCCTGCGCATGCCCAATGAGAAGTCCCGGGCCTGGCGGGACCTGCAACTGATCGAAACGAATGCACTGGAACTGGGCGCGCTAGACTGACCAGTTCTCGAAGGCGCGCGCGGTGATCTTGCGAAAGCGTTCGGCATCCGGGGCCAGGGCTTCGGTAAAGCGCGCGCGAACACTGCCGGGCAGTTCGGGCACGCTGGCGGTGTCGCGCGCCCTGAACCGGGACTTGACCACCCGGACAAGGCCGCTCGGGGCCATGGACCTTGCCCTCAGGCCCAGCGATGTGTTGCGCATGGAATGCCACCAGCGCGGCATCCGCGCGACGTCCTCGACGGAGTTGTTTTCAGCCAGTTCGTCCATGGTGGAGGGTGGCTTGACCCCTATGTGATGCGCCAGCGCCTCAAGCTGGGGGCGGGCATCTGCGACAAGTTCGTCAAAATCCAGGATCAGGACCTGGCTGAGGTCAAAATGTTCCAGCCAGGCTTCAAGCTGCCAGGCATAGCGGCTGGTGGCGAGGATGTGGCGTTCCTCCCAGGAGCCGCCGAGATCGGTGACGTCGGGCACACGCCCCGTGCTGATCCATGTGTGGCGGTAGTGGGACAGGGCACGGGCCACCGGATCGCGGACGATATAAATCAGGCGCACATGCCGGTTGGTCTGGAAAACATGGCCGGGCACTTCGGGAAACACGTCACGCTTGGCATAATTGGGGCAGACCTCACCGCGCCGGACGCCTTCGGTTCGCGCGAACAAGCTGTCATACCAGTCTATGCCCCGCGACCAGTTCTTCGATTCTATGAAGAAATCGGTCTCCTTGACCTTTGGCAGGGACAGGCTGTCGATTGCTCGCAGGGACTTGTGCAATGACGTCGTGCCGGCGCGCATCGCGCCAATGACGAGGAAGTCAGGCGTTCGGGTGTCGACCGAATGGGGTGCCAGTGTCTCGCCTTGTTCCATTTGCTCGTTTTGCTTGCCTTTGGCACCCTGTACCGTTCTGGAACACTCTTTCCACGGTGTGTGTGAAGGACTATCAGTGCTTTTCAAGCCATCACGCGTGTGAGGCGAATTTCCAGAGCCTGAAACCAAAGAATGCCCGCGCCGATCAGCTTTGTCATCCCCACGCTTGATGCGGCCAGTGCCTTGCCGGCCTGCCTGGAAACGATCATGGCAGGCCTGCCGGCCGGACTGGTGCGCGAAGTGGTGATTTCCGATGGCGGATCGCGCGACGACACACTGAAGATCGCCGAAGCGGCCGGTTGCGTCCTGGTATCAGGCGCGCCGGGACGGGGCGAGCAGCTGAAGCGCGGCGCCGACCGAGCGCGTGGCGACTGGCTCCTGTTTCTGCATGCGGACACCTACCTGTCGGCCGAATGGACCGAACGGGTCGGCGATCACATCGCCCGCCACCCCGGCCAGGCCGCGGCCTTCAGACTGGCCTATCGCTCCGATGCGTCTGCTGCGCGCTGGCTCGAGGCGCGCGCCAACCGACGCGCCCGCTGGCTGGGCCTGCCCTATGGCGATCAGGGCCTTCTGGTGGCGCGCCACCTCTATGATGAGGTGGGAGGATTTCGCGACATTCCCTTGATGGAGGACGTGGCCATCATCCGCGCCATTGGCCGCAAGCGCCTGCGCATCCTGTCTGCCGAGGCCCGCACCAGCGCTGCCAAATATGAAGCCGATGGCTGGCGCCGCCGCGCCTACCGGAATGCCTGGCTTCTGGCCCGCTTCCTGATGGGCGCATCGCCGGAGAGGCTGGCGAAACTCTACCGATGAACGCGCGCGTCCTCATCTACGCCAAGGCCCCGCGCATGGGGCTCTCCAAGACGCGGCTGGCGCGCGGGCTCGGCAAGGCCGAAGCCCGGCGGCTGGCCCGTATGGGATTTGCACGAACCCTCCGCGCCGCGCTGGACCCGCGCTGGCAGACCTTTCTCTATGCCGCCCCGGACCAGGACCTGCGCCAGACATTCGGAGGCCTGTGGCCATGCACGGTGCCGCGCCGCTCGCAAGGCGGGGGTGATCTGGGCGCTCGCCTCGCCAGGGGCTACCGGGATGCGCCGCCCGGCGCGGTCGTCTTCATCGGCGCCGACGCGCCCGACATTGAAAAGCGCCACATCCGGGCCGCCATCCTTGGCCTGAGGCGCCATGGCGCCGTGGTCGGCCCGGCCAGCGATGGCGGCTTCTGGCTGCTTGGCCTCCGGCGCGGCCTCGTGGCGGCGCACCCCTTTGACAATGTGCGCTGGTCCAGTGCCCACACACTGGACGATGTGGAAGCCAATATCGGCGCCGGAGTCGGAATCCTGCGCCTGGAAACTTTGATCGACCTGGATGAGGCTGAAGACTGGAAAGCCTGGGCCTCGGGTCGGTAAATGCCTTAAATTGCGATCTCGGCGCTGATGGGCGCGTGGTCTGACGGCTTCCATCCGCCGCGCCAGCCCAGGTGAATGCGGAAACTGGCCAGGTCCACGCCCGGCGTGGCGGTCTCATTGGTCCAGATATGGTCGAGCCTGCGCCCGCGGTTAGAAGCCGCCCAGTCCCGGGCACGGTAGCTCCACCAGGTAAAGAGCTTCTGGTCGCCGTCCACCGCTGCGCGGGCAATGTCGGTGAAACCCCCCGCCCGGCAGACCTCGGACAGGGCATCGGTCTCCACGGGCGTGTGGGAGACGATCTTCAGCAACTGCTTGTGGGACCAGACATCGTTTTCATGGGGCGCGACATTCAGGTCGCCGACCAACATGAGTGGTCGCCGCGCCCCGCCGCCATAGCGGTCCTTCATGCGCGCGAGGAAATCCAGCTTGTGGTCGAATTTTTCATTCGTCGCCGGATCGGGTTCGTCACCGCCGGCGGGAAGGTAGATGTTGTGCAGGTCCAGCCCGCCGACATGGACCCCGCCGACCCGGGCATGGCCTTCGCGGCAAAGGTCGGGCACTTCAAGCGGTTCGATCGGCAGTCGGGAGACGATCGCCGTGCCATGGTGGCCGCCGCCCTGTCCTACGGCGTGGATGTGCTCATAGCCGGCCTCGGCAAAGATTTTCGCCGGGAACTCCGCATCCCGGCACTTGGTCTCCTGCAGGCAGATGACGTCAGGGCGTTCGGCCTGCGCAAAGGCAACCACATTGGGCGCGCGCAGCCGGACGGAGTTGATATTCCACGAAACAATCTTGAGCCTGGTCATCGCGGGGGAATGGCACGGCTCCGACCGGATGACCAGATCAGCCGCGCGGATGGGCGCTGGCGACCACGGCCGACAGGCGCGCCTCGTCCACGCCGGTATAGATTTGCGTGGTCGAGAGGCTGGCATGGCCCAGCAGGGTCTGGATCGACCTGAGGTCTGCGCCATCGGCCAGCAGGTGCGTGGCAAAGGCATGGCGCAGCGCGTGGGGTGTGGCGCTGTCCGGCAGGCCCAGCGCCCCGCGCAGGCGCTGGACCAGGCGCTGGACAAGACGCGGGTGCAGGGGGCCGCCCCGCGCACCCCGGAACAGCGGTCCGTCCAGGGTCAGGGCGAAGGGCACCAAGCGGCCATAGGTGTCCATCGCCTCTCGGACGGGGGCAATCAGCGGCACGTCGCGCAGCTTGCCGCCCTTGCCTCGCACGCGTAACACAGCCGGCGCAGGCAGGTGCGCACCGGTCAGTGACAGGGCCTCGGAAATGCGAAGGCCGGCGCCGTAGAGCACGGTCAGCACCGCCGCATCTCGCGCGCCCAGCCAGGCCTCGCCATCGGTGTCCCCGGCCATCTCGATCATCTCCCGGGCCGCGGGGACCGAGACCGGCCTTGGCAGGCCGCGCGGGCGCTTGGGGCCGTCCAGGTAGGCAATCTCCGGGTTCTCGACGCCATGGGCGCGTTCCAGCCACCGGTAGAGCGACTTGATCGAGGACAAGGCCCGCGCCGTGCTGGCGTCGCCAAGCCCCTCACGCCGACGCCGGGCCAGGAAGGCACGAATGTCGCTGGCGCCCAACTTGCCAAGACCGACCGGACCGGGAGGCTCGCCCATGTGTTCGGCCAGAAACCCGAGGAAACCCGCAATATCAGACCGGTAGGCCTCTACCGTATTGTCGGCGAGCCGGCGTTCGTCGCGGATGTGGGTGATGAAAGCGTCGAGCATGTACATA
>CAZVES010000095.1:0-10132 GCA_964625835.1 uncultured Hyphomonadaceae bacterium | reverse complement strand
GCCCGCTCCTGCGGCCTATCCAGCACGTGCAGAGCCCCAGGAATCGACTCAGGAATCCGTCACGCCGACATGGGGCCAGCCGGAAGCGGCGGCACCCGCCGAGCCAGGCCATGACGAGCCAGCCGCGAGCGACGAATCTGTTTCGCAGCCCTACACGCCGGCCACGCCGGAGGTCACCCCTGCCAGCGTCCCGCAGGCGACCGCGACCTCTCCTTTCGGGTCCACCGAGCCCGCCCCGGCACCTGACGCGACCGCCACGGCGAGCGAGGGCCTCTCCCGGGAGGCACCCGCTTCATCAGAGCCCGGGCCGGTCTGGGGCACACCCGGCGAGGCCGCCCAAGCCGCGGCAGAAACGGCAGACCATTACAGCGAGAGCACGGCCGGCGTCGCCACAGAGGCGAGCGAGGAGGCAGGAGGCTTCGTGCAACAGTCAGTTGCGGCGGTGGACGACACCGCAAGCCGCGCCGTGGACGCTGCAGGGTCTACTGCGGACGCTGTGACCGAGAACGTTTCACAGGTTGCAAGCGAGGCGGGCGAAACTGCCAGGACTGTTGCAAGCGATGCGGCCAGCAGTCTGGCGAGCCAGGCCCAGCGCGCCCAGGAAGCCGTCGGCCAGGTGGCCGGTGCCGCCACGGGCGCAGCCGGCAGCCTGCTCGGCGGGGCTTCGCCCCAGGCCTCGGGTGCAGCAAACTCGCTGGCTGGCGCTGCAACGGGCGCAGCCGGCGCGGCGGGCCAGGCTGTGGAGAATGTCTCCAACAAGCTCAATCCCCTCGGCGGCCAGCCGGCTTCGCCGAAATCGGAAACGGAAGAGGAGGGAACGACGCGGTCTAAACCGCTGACGCGTTTCAACCCCTGGAGCTGACCTGTCGAGGCCCTCGCGCGCCGCGCATGACCTACCGCGCCTGGGTCTCTGGTCTCTTAAAGCTCGCATCGGAATGGCCATTTTCGCCTGCTAGGCGAAATGACCATGACTTGATGTTGCAATGCGGCAACGGGTGTTGCTGAAAGTCAGCAAGCGGACGTTTCCGGGACGATTAGCCTGTTGCCCTTTCACGACAGTAAGATGACAAAACCCGCAGCGTTGGCGGCCCGCGACCTGTGCCGCCCTGAAACAAGGACGTCCGGGCGATGGCAACTTCCTTTTTATCAAGAGCGTTTCGCGCCTCGATGGGGCTCAGCGTGTCGGTTTTCGCACTGGCCATGCCAGCTTTGTCCCAGGAGGCCAGCGAAAACGAAGCGCGTTTGTCCAAGGTGACAGTGACGGCTCAGAAGATCGAGGAAGACCTGCAAGAGGTTCCAATCTCGATCACCACGGTCAGCGACGAGAAGTTGACCAATCTGAAGGCCAGTGGCGCCGATGTGCGGTTCCTCTCCGCGCGCGTGCCCAGCGTCATTGCCGAAAGCTCCTTCGGGCGCACCTTTCCGCGCTTCTACATCCGCGGCCTTGGCAATACGGATTTTGACCTGAACGCCTCCCAGCCGGTTTCGCTGGTCTATGATGGTGTGCCTTATGAGAACCCGATCCTTAAGGGCTATCCGGTCTTTGACGTGCAAGGGATCGAAGTGCTGCGTGGGCCCCAGGGCACCCTGTTTGGCCGCAATGCGCCAGCCGGCGTGATAAAATTTGACAGCGTGCGGCCAGGCGATGACCTGAATGGCTATGGCCGCGCCTCCTGGGGCAGTTACAACACAATCGATGCCGAGGGCGCTGTGGGTTTCCGGGTTGACGATGCCCTGGCCGTGCGGGTGTCGGGCATTTACCAGTCGCGCGACGATTATGTGGACGACAATTTCCAGGGCATCAGCGACGCCTATGAGGGCTTTGAGGAGTTTGCCGGCCGCGTGCAACTCCTGTTTACGCCATTCGACAATGATTTCAGCGCCCTTCTGAACGTCCATGGCCGTGACAATGAAGGCTCGGCCCGCCTGTTCCGGGCCAACATCATCGACCAGGGCTCGAACGGCGTCGGGGCCAACTTTGCCCGCGATGACGTGTCCTTCGACGGCCAGAACTTCCTCGAACAGAACGCTCTCGGCGTGACGCTCACACTGGAGAAGTCGCTCTCCGACAGCGTCGACCTGACCTACATCTTCGGGCGCGAGACCGCCGAAGTGGAAAGCCGCGGCGACATTGATGGCGGTTTCGGTGCGGCCTTCCTGGGCGAGGGCAATTTCGGTCCGGGCTTCATTCCGTTCCCGTCGGAAAGCTCCGGTGCGGTCGATGACCTGACCCAGACCACTCATGAAGTGCGCCTGGCGTTTGACGCCGGCGGTCGCCTCCGCGCCCAGACCGGGCTGTTCATGTTCGACGAGGATGTGCTGATCACCTCGGCATCCTATGACACGCTCGCTCCCGGCCAGCCGCTGAATGGCCTGGCCACGCGCGCCCAGCAAACCGAAGCCTTCGGCATCTTCGGCTCGGTGTCCTATGACGTTAACGACAGCCTGACCCTGACGGGCGGAGCTCGCTGGAGCGAGGACGAAAAGGATTTCACCGCCGAGCGCACCATCGGGCCGTTCGGGTCCGGGGCGGTTGGCCCGCTGAGCGAGAGCGTCGCCGATGATGAGATCAGCTGGGACCTGTCGGCCACGTTCGACCTGACAGAAACGGTCAACCTCTACGCCCGCGTAGCGCGGGGCTTCCGCTCGCCGTCGGTCCAGGGCCGGCTGGTTTTCGGCAATGAGCTGTCGACGGCTGATTCCGAGACGGTGATCTCCTGGGAGGCTGGCGCCAAAACCGAACTCTTCGACAACCGCCTGCGCGCCAATACCAGCGTGTTCTTTTATGAGATCGAAGACCAGCAGCTGACCATTGTTGGCGGTCTCAACAACACGGTGGCCCTGTTCAATGCCGATGAGGGCGAGGGCTATGGTTTCGAGGCCGACATCGAGGCGGTTCCGGTCGAGAACCTGCTGATCACCGCGGGCGTGTCCTACAACAACACAGAGATCAAGGATGACCTCCTTGTGGCGCCGGGCTGCGGTGCACCTTGCACGGTACTCGATCCGATCGTGTTCGAGTCTCCTACAGGTGGGCTTATCAGCCTTGCAAATGGTTCCATCGCGCCTCCGGGAAGCACGTTTGTCGGCTACAACATCTCCGGCAACAGTTTCCCGAACGCGCCGGAATGGATCGGCAATGTTACCGCGCGCTATTCAGTCCCGGTGCCCGGCGGTGAGATCTATGGCTATACCGACTGGGCCTATAAGGGCGATACGAACTTCTTCCTGTATGACAGTGTCGAGTTCGGCCAGGACGGTTACTGGGAGGGCGGGCTGCGCTTGGGCTATGCCTCCGACCTCGGCTATGACGTCTCGATCTTTGGTCGTAACATCCTGGACGAGGAAGCGCTCACCGGCGGCATCGACTTCAACAATCTGACCGGCTTTGTGAACGAGCCACAGACCTTTGGCGTGGAACTTGCTTACGATTTCTGACAGATCGGCGGGCAAGCCCATCCCAGCCTGAGTGTCGCAATCGGGTGCGACCCCAGGCTCCAAAATACCCCGCTGGACCAGAACGGTCCGGCGGGGTTTTTATTTTTGAGAGAGGAAGTTGTCAGCCTTTTGCCTTGCGCGGTCGCATCAGGCCTTCCTGGGCGACGCTGGCGACGAGCTGGCCGTCCCGGGTGAAGATCTTGCCCCGGTTGAAGCTGCGCGCGCCGCCGGCATAGGGCGCGTCCATGGTGTAGAGCAGCCACTCGCTGAAATTCACGGGCGCGTGGAACCACATGGAGTGGTCGAGGCTCGCGCTCATCAGCTCGCCGGTCATCCAGGAGACGCCGTGGGGGCGGTTGGCCGTGCCGAGCAGGCGCATGTCGCTGGCATAGGCGAGCAGACAATGGTGCAGCCAGGGCTTCTCGTCGATCTCGCGGGCCACACGGAACCAGAGATGGCTGACCTCCGGTTTCGGGGTCGGCTCGAACATGTCCAGCGGATCGATATCACGGATTTCGATGGCGTTTGGCCGTTTGAACCTCTGCCGAAAGGCTTCCGGCACTCTGTCGGCAACCCTCTGGCGAAGCTCGCGGTCCGTCGGCAGGCCCTCCGGCCCCACCGTTTCGGGCATCTCGTGCTGGTGGTGCCAGCCTTCCTCCTCGACGTGGAAGGAGCAGGCCATGTTGAAGATCTGCCTGCCATGCTGGATCGCGATCACGCGGCGAGTGGTAAAGCTGCCGCCGTCGCGAGACCGGTCGACCTCATAGATGATCGGGATTTTCGGGTCGCCGGGGCGAATGAAATAGGCATGCAGGGAGTGGCAGGTGCGTCCTTCCACGGTGCGGTAGGCCGCCACCAGTGCCTGGGCGATCACCTGGCCGCCAAAGACGCGCTGGCTGGTTTCCTCGTCCGGGCTCTGGCCACGGAAAAGGTCCACTTCCAGGCGTTCCAGGTCGAGGAGGGTCAACAGGTCGGTGACGGGATCGGATGTCGTTGTCATGGCGACCGGCTTACGCCAGCGCCAGAGTTCTGTGAAGCCTTCAAAGCCCTGCATTGCCCCGCGCGATGCGAGCCTACATACTCATGCGATGAGCGAGACTGAGTCACCCGAAGAGCGCGATGACGCGACCTTCTCCATGTTCACCGATGAGGAGACTGGCGCGCCATCGAAGGATGGCGGCTATCAGGTGCTTGCGCGCAAGTATCGCCCGCGCCGCTTCGAGGACCTCGTCGGCCAGGACGCCATGGTGCGCACCCTGCGCAATGCCTTCGAGACCGACCGGATCGCCCATGCCTTCATGCTGACCGGTGTGCGCGGCGTGGGCAAGACCACGACGGCGCGGCTCCTGGCGCGGGGGCTGAACTATCGCTCCGACAAGGTCGATGCCCCGTCTATTCAGCTCGATCCGCCAGGCGAGCATTGCGAGGCCATCATGGCCGGGCGCCATCCCGACGTGCTTGAGCTGGATGCCGCCTCAAGGACCGGCGTGGCTGATATGCGCGAGTTGCTCGATGGCGCGCGCTATGCCCCGGTGTCGGCGCGCTTCAAGGTATATGTGATCGACGAGGTTCACATGCTGTCGCTGGCGGCCTTCAACGCGCTGCTCAAAACACTGGAAGAACCGCCGCGCCATGTGAAATTCATCTTCGCCACCACGGAAATTCGCAAGGTGCCGGTCACGGTGCTGTCGCGCTGCCAGCGCTTCGACCTGAAGCGCCTCGATCCGCCGGCACTGGCAGACCACCTTGGCAAGGTGGCCGGGCGCGAAGGCACGACGGTTTCGCAGGAGGGCCTGGCCCTGATCGCCCGTGCGGCGGAAGGCTCGGTGCGCGACGGACTGTCGATCCTCGACCAGGCCATTGTGCAGACCACAGATGGCGGCGAGGTGACGGGCGAGGCCGTGCGCGACATGCTGGGGCTGGGCGACCGCAGCCGACTGCTGGATGTATTCGATATGGCAGTGAAGGGTGAGGCGCAGTCAGCTTTGAAAGAGGCTGAAGACCAGCTCCATGCCGGCGCCGACCCGCTTGTCCTGCTCAAGGACCTGCTGGAAATTGCCGCCGAGGTGGCATCGGCCCAGGTCGGCGGAGATGATTATGCGCCTGCGGCACCCAAGGACTGGATCGAGCGCACCCGCGCCATCGCCCAGCGCCTGACACCGGCCCAGGCTTCAAGGTTCTGGCAAGTGCTCCTGTCTGGCTATCGCGACACCCAGACTGCGCCGGACACCAAGACCGCTATGCGCATGGTCATCCTGCGTCTGGCGGCGGCGGCGAGCCTGCCCTCGCCGGAGGAGGCCGCGCGGATGGTCGCCGAAGCGGCTGCATCTGGCCTGGCCACTGCATCGAAAACACCCGGCGGTGAGGGACCGACCAGTTTTGCCGGCATCATCGACCTCCTGACGGAGCGACGGGAAGTCATTCTCAATAGCGAGGCCCAGACCTACATCCGCCCGGCCGACATCGCTTTCGGGCAGTTGCGCTGCGCGCTGGAGCCTGGCGCGCCCGATGACCTGCTGCGCCGCCTCGCCCTCTTCTTGGAGCGGGAGACCGAAATGGTCTGGCAGGTGGACCTGGTTGAAAGCGCCAGCGAGACCCTGAAGGCGCGCCGCGCCCGTATCCTGTCCGAAAAGATCGAGGACGCGGCCCGCCATCCGACCATTGCGGCCGCCCTGGAAGCCCTGCCGGGCGCGCAGGTCGTCGATGTGCGCCAGGAGGGCCCCATTGATACCGGCGGCGCTGCGCCCAATGTCGTGGACATCAGCAACAATGGGCGCCGCCGCGCCTGACGCCCAGAGAAGGAGCGCCACGAATGAAAGACCTGCAGAAAATCATGCGCCAGGCCCAGGAAATGCAGTCCAAGATGGCCGAGGCCCAGGAAAAGATCGAGGCCACCGAGGCCGAAGGGGTCGCCGGGGCCGGCCTCGTGCGCGTGCGCCTAAGGGGCAAGGGCGAGCTTGTCGCGGTCACCATCGATCCGTCGCTGATGGGCGACGATGCGGAAATCCTGGAAGACCTGATCAAGGCCGCCCATGGTGATGCGCGCAAACACCTCGAGCAGGAAATGGAATCGGCCATGAAGGAAGCTACCAAAGACATTGGCGGCGGCATGCTACCGGGTTTCAAACTGCCATTCTGAGCCGTTGGGCCGTCCGAATCGGACCGTAACCAAGCCCAGAAAACCTGTTTTTCCGTGCTTATGTTGTTGCAACTGCACAACACTTCGCTGGCCTTTCGTACCCTCGTCATAAAAGCTTCACCTGAGTGTTGCGGAAACTTCGTAACCCCGGAATACGACAGCGGCAACGTGGTCGAATGGTCGGCCCCGGTTCACGTTCATTCGAGGGGAACGAACTCATGAATTGGAAGACACTCGCAGGCGGCATCGCCGCTACAGCGATGGCTGCAGCCATCGTCCAGCCGGCAGAAGCCCAGATTACCACTTCGTCTCTGCGCGGCGTCGTCACCGATGCAAGCGGTGCGCCAGTTTCCGGCGCAACCGTAAGCATTGTGCACACGCCTTCAGGCTCTGCCGATACGGCAACGACAAACGCCAACGGCGTGTTTGCCGAGCGCGGCCTGCGCGTGGGCGGCCCTTACACTGTCACTGTGACTGGCGATGGTGTCACTGAGCAGTTTGACAACATTTTCCTTACTCTCAACGAGTCCTTCGCGTTGGACGTCCAACTGGGTTCTGCGCGCACACTGGACACCATCACGGTGGTCGGATCTGCAGCAGATGCTGCTCTCGCCCTCGGGCCAGCCTCTTCATTTGACGAAGAGGCAATCGAAGGCTTGCCGTCGATTTCGCGGGACATTCGCGACATCGCCCGCCTCGATCCCCTGGTCACCGTCGACCAAACCAACAATGGCGCGATTTCTATCGGTGGTACGAACAACCGCTTCAACTCGCTGACCATTGACGGCATCAAGTTCAATGACCTGTTCGGCCTGAATGCCAACGGATTTCCGTCCCAACGTTCGCCGATCTCCATCGACGCCCTTGAGCAGCTTTCGGTCGAAGTTGCGCCCTATGACGTGGAATTTTCTGGCTTCACCGGTGGTACAGTCAACATCGTGACAAAGTCCGGCCAGAACGACTTTTTCGGATCGGCCTACTATTTCTACACAGATGACAGCCTTGCCGGTGACAAGATTGGCGATCTCGAAATCGATCAGGAATTCGAGGAAAAAACCTGGGGTGTGACGCTCGGTGGCCCAATCATCAAGGACAAGTTGTTCTTCTTCGTTGCTTATGAGGATTTCGAGGAAGAGCAGCTCCTCGGTAACTCCGATCTCCCGGGTGACGGCTCAGGCATCAGCCAGGCCACCTATGACCAGGTTCGCCAGATTTCACAGGACGTCTACGATTTTGACCCCCTGTCCTTCGCCGGCCTTGATCCGGTTCAGGACCAGAAACTGCTGGCAACCATCGACTGGGACATCAATCAGGATCACCGCGCCAAGTTCACTTTCATCCGCAATGAAGGCAACGAGATCCAGCCGCGGAACAATGGTGCCGACCTCGGCTCACCGTCGACCTGGTACGACCGCTCCGAAGAGACCAATGCCTACGCTGTCCAGTTGTTCAGCGATTGGACTGACCGCTTTTCAACCGAGGTGAAGGTCGCCCTTTCTGAGCAGGTCACCGGCCAGGTCCCACTGGGTGGTGGCGATGTCGCCAACTTTGAAATCTCGACACCTGAAGGCACTGTTTCGATCGGCCCGGATTTCTTCCGCCACGCTAACGAACTGGAAAACGAGCTCGTGCAGATCAAGGCTGCTGGTGCCTATGATCTTGGCGAGATTGGCGGGCTTGGCAGCCACCTTTTGAAGTTCGGCGTCGAAATTGAACAGCAAGAAGTGTTCAATCTTTTCGTTCCCGGGTCTGAGGGCTCCTATGAGTTCGACTCACTCGAAGATTTCGAGAACGGAACAGCTTCGAGCCTGTTCTATCAGAATGCTGTGACCAATGATGAAGTGGATGGCGCGGCAAGCTTTGGCTTCGATATCCTCTCGCTCTACGCTCAGGACGAATGGCAGTTTAATGAAAAACTGACGCTGATTGCCGGCCTACGCTATGAAAACTATCAGTCCGATGACACGATCACCGAAAACCAGAACTTTATCGATCGCTACGGCTTTTCCAATGCCAATGCGATTGATGCATCGATCGTGCTTCCACGTTTGGGCTTCAACTACGAATTCAATGACTTCGTTACGATCCGGGGTGGTTTCGGCCGTTTCTCCGGTGGTTCCCCTAACGTCTGGGTGTCAAACAACTACTCGAACAATGGCGTCACGATCGACTCCCAGTTCCAGCCTGGCCCGATCGACAATGTCGACATTCGGGTCATCCCTGCCAACGTGCAGGATGCTCTGACGCCGGGCGACGGTGACGTGAATGTCCTCGACCCCGACTTCGAGATCCCGTCGCTCTGGCGCGCGAACCTCGGCACGGACCTCTTCTTTGAGGATCTCTACGGCACCGGGGAGTGGGAATTCGGCTTCGACTTTATCTATGGTGTGAACGACGCCGCTCCGTTCTGGAATGATTTCTCCTGCGGAACTGAAGGCGTTGCCACCGCGCCCGATGGTCGCCCGATCTACAATTGTGGACTTGATTCAGCCTTTGTGAACTCGGTTCTCGCCGCCGGCGGAACCCAGGCCCTCATAGACTTCTACGATGACGGCGAGACGGCCGCCAATGGATCGGCGCTGGACACCGATGATGATGGTGTTGTGACAATCAACGAGGCTGAAGTTGCACCTGAAGCCCTGTTCCTTACCAATATCGACGAGGGCGATCAGCAGATCTTCACGGCCCGGTTCCGCAAGCCGATCGACGATTTCGGCCTGACCATTGGCGGTTCCTACACCTATCAGGATGTGACCGACGCCCACTCGGGTACGTCGTCCACGGCCTCTTCGAACTACTCCGACTATGCTACCTTCGATCGTCAAAACCCGATCAACGCGGTATCCAACTACCAGCGAGATCATGAGTTCAAACTCTTCGTGGATTGGGAAGAGCAGTTCATCCGGGACTACACGACCAGAGTGACCTTGTTCGGCACGCACCGTTCCGGTCAGCCTTTCTCCTACACCTATGACTATTCCGGTGGCCGCCAGCGCTCGCTCTTCGGTATCCGCGAAGGCCGCGCCGATGACGAGGGCGAACTGTTCTATGTGCCGACCGGCATGGATGATCCGCTGTTCAATGCGGCTGCCTCCTTTGGCGGTGACACGGCAACGTTGGGGGAGTTCTTTGACTTCCTCGGCTCAAGCGGTCTGAACGACTATGCCGGCGGCATTGCGCCTCGCAACGAGTTCGAGAGCGACTGGTATACGTCCTTCGACCTGCGCTTCTCGCAGGAATTCCCCGGCTTCTTCCCGAATGGTGCGAAGACCGCCTTCTTCCTGGACATCGAGAATGTGGGCAACCTGCTGAACGAAGACTGGGGCACCCTCGAGCAGGTCCGCTACGAGTACTTCCAGCCCGTGGCCAATGTCGACGTCGTTGACGGCCAGTATGTCTACTCCGGTTTCCCCGAGCGGAGCGAGAAGCGGATCACCAACAGCGCTTCGCTCTGGCAGATCCAGGTGGGCTTCAAGTACGCTTTCTAAGCCAAAGCCCCTCCTTCGAGGCCGCCAGCCTGTCTGGCGGTCTCCTTCGATTTGTAGAGTGCTGTAG
>CAZVES010000094.1:5289-10293 GCA_964625835.1 uncultured Hyphomonadaceae bacterium | reverse complement strand
TAGGTGTTGCGGACCATGAACTCCTTGAGGATGTCGTTCTGGATGGTCCCGGCCAGCTTGCCTGGCGATACGCCCTGTTCCTCAGCGGCCACAATGTAGAGCGCCATGACCGGCAGCACTGCGCCGTTCATGGTCATGGACACCGACATCTGGTCCAGCGGAATGCCAGAGAACAGCGTGCGCATGTCATAGATGGAGTCGATCGCCACGCCGGCCATGCCAACATCGCCCATCACGCGCGGGTGATCGGAATCGTAGCCGCGATGGGTGGCGAGGTCGAAGGCGACCGAAAGGCCCTTCTGGCCGGCCGCAAGGTTGCGTCGGTAGAAGGCATTGGAGTCCTCTGCGGTAGAAAAGCCGGCATATTGCCGGATGGTCCAGGGCCGCTGGGTGTACATCGTGGGGTAGGGGCCACGGCCAAAGGGGGGCAGGCCCGGAAAGTCATCGAGCCAGTCGAGGCCCGCACTGTCGGCGGCGCTGTAGGCCGGCTTGACCGCGATGCCTTCCGGCGTGTTCCAGCAACCATCAGCGGCAGGGCTCGAAGCCGTCTTCGGTGTTTGAAAGGCTTGCTTGGCAAAGTTCGGAAAACTGCTCATTCCCCAATCCCCAGTTCTGCATGGGCCAGTTCCAGCGCAGCGACCACATCGACGCCGATGTGGATCAGGCTGTCGATGCCTTCCGCCTCGTGGCGACCGGCAAGGTAGAGCCGCTGGACGCCCGCCTCTTTCAGCGCCTCCGCCGCTGTTGCGGCTTCCGCTGCATAGCGGTCATCGGATCCGCACATCACAGCGAGGGCGCAGCCGGACGCTTTCCATGCGGCGACAAGCCCCGCGACATTCCCAGGCGGAACGGGTGCGGCCTTCGCCTCGATCCCGCCCGCGGCGAAGAAATTGCGCGCGAAATCCACCCGTGCCGTGTGTTCGGCGAGAGGGCCGAGCGTGGCGAGGAAGATGGCCGGGCGCTTGCCGGTCTTCGCCTCGCGCATCGCAGCATGGTCCCTCAGCCGCTCGAAAGGCTCGGCCCAGCGGATCGGCCAGAAGGGCTCGGCTTCGCTGTCGTCTCCACCATCGGCCCTGTAGCCTGGCACCATGGCCTTGAGGCCAGCGTCCGAAACGCCCTCGCGCGGGCGGTCGAAGTCCACCTCGGCAACCGGTGCAGAGATTTCATCGAGAAGCGGAAACTCGCTGACGCCCGTAATCGGTGCCTTGCGTTTGGCGAATGCCTTGCGCTGGGCCGTGCGTGTCTCGGCCACGCGGGCCTGGAAGGCGTCCGCCATCAGGCTCGCGCCATAGCCACCTTCGGACTCGATCTCCTGAAACAGGGCCCATGCGGCCTCCGCCAACTCTTGTGTCAGGCTCTCGGTGAACCATGCCCCGCCTGCCGGATCGGCCACCTTGCCGAGGTGGCTTTCTTCCTGGGCGATGATCTGGGTGTTGCGCGCCACGCGCCGGCCAAGCTCGTCAGGCGTGCCAAGGGGAGCATTGAAAGGAGTGACCGAAACAATATCCGCGCCGCCAACCCCGCCGGCAAAGCAGGCTGCCGCACCTCGCAACATGTTCACCCATGGATCGTAGCGGGTCAGCATCGCCCCTGCAGTGCTGGCCTGGATCACCATGGGCCGGGCCTCGACGCCGAGGATTTCCAGGCACCGTGCCCAAAGCCGCCGGGCTGCGCGAAGCTTTGCGATTTCCAGCCCGTAATTCGCAGACGTTGCGAAGGCGAAGACGATTCGCGGCACGACACGATCAGCTGGCACGCCAACAGCATCCAGACGGCGCACCGTGTCGATCGCCGAGGCGATGCCTGCGGCCAGTTCCTGTTCGATCGATCCGCCGGCCTCGCGCACCATTCTGGAGTCGATCCGGATCGTCCTTGCGAGGGGGAAGCGCAGGGAGAGCGAGTCGTTGAGTGCGGCCAGTCGCCTGAACGCCGTGTCCAGTCCGCCTTCGACCAGTCCGAGGCGAGCGAAGCTGCCAAGGGGGTCGATGTTGAAATCGAGATGGAAGGCCTTGGCATTGTCCTGACCTTCGGCCCAAAGTGCCAGGAGAGCCGCAGCGCGGGTGCCTGTCCCGCCGCCATGGTCAAGCGCGATGGGCGCGATGTCTGCGTGAACGCCTTCAAGCGCCGCCGCGAAGTCGTCTGCATCGCAGAGCGAGACCCCCGACTGTCCGGTGCAATCGAGTTTCAGCTCCACCGAACTCACACCGCGCTCCAAGTCTCGCAGGATTTCAGCATTGGTCGTCCCGGCATCCGGATGGGTGAACGTCTGGCGGATATCCCATGGCAGATAGGGGTCGCGCTGGGCCTTCGGGCCGCGAATGAAAGGCGCGGTGCCGGGGTAGCCCAGCGGATCGCTCGCTGACGTTGCGTCGGTTTCACGGTAAAGGGGGCGCACGACAGGTCCGCCCGGGCTGCGCGACTCGAGCGCTTCGGGGCCCCTGCCTCTCAGGGCTCTTTCGACGGCTTGCCGCCAGTCCGTTTCGCTGGAGGGCTCGAAGACCTCTGAAAAGGAAAGTGTATCAGTCATGGGTCCCATGTAGATCGAAGCGGCAATGTTTGTGAACTCGCCGTTACGCGATTGCCGCACTTATTTTCAACGGGAATGCCGCACTGGCACGACGGCGCAGTGCCTCAGGCCACCTGCCCTAGCGTCAGAGCTTGTTGGCGCGACTGATCCCTTTAATTGTTTTCAGAGACCAAGCCGGACAGGAAAATACCATGGCGCTGCCCCCCATTCTCCAGAACCTTCGCATCCCGGTCATCGGGAGCC
Organism: uncultured Hyphomonadaceae bacterium; assembly: GCA_964625835.1. Taxonomy (GTDB): domain Bacteria; phylum Pseudomonadota; class Alphaproteobacteria; order Caulobacterales; family Hyphomonadaceae; genus UBA5336. Next base: position 7,523 of record CAZVES010000094.1, on the reverse strand, counting down.
CCTTGTTCATCATCTCCAATCCTGACTTGGTCATCGCCCAGTGCAAGGCGGGAATTGTCGGCAGCTTCCCTGCGCTGAATGCACGGCCAGAGAGCATGCTGGATGAGTGGCTGGACCGGATCACAACGGAACTCGCCGAATACAGCGAAAAGAATCCCGACCGGCCGGCAGCGCCCTTTGCCGTGAACCAGATCGTGCACAAGTCCAACAACCGCCTTATGCACGATGTGGAGATGTGCGTGAAGTACAAGGTGCCCGTGGTGATCACGTCTCTGGGTGCGGTTCCAGAGGTAAATGATGCTATCCACTCCTATGGCGGCGTCGTGCTTCATGACGTGATCAATGTTCGTTTCGCGAAGAAGGCGCTTGAAAAGGGAGCCGATGGCCTGATCCCGGTTTGCACGGGTGCTGGCGGACACGCCGGCTCCATGTCGCCCTTCGCCCTGGTGCAGGAGTTGCGAGAGTTCTTCGATGGGCCGATCGCCCTTTCAGGTTCCATCGCCAATGGCGGGGCGGTGGCTGCTGCGCTCGCCATGGGCGCAGACCTTGGCTACATCGGCTCGGCATTCATCTCGTGCCATGAGGCCAATGCCAATGATGGCTACAAGGATGGCATCGTAGAGAGCTCGGCTGATGACATTGTCTACACAAACCTCTTTACGGGCGTGCACGGCAACTATTTGCGCGGCTCAATAGAGAATGCAGGGCTTGACCCCGACAACCTGCCCGAGAGCGATCCGTCAAAAATGAATTTCGGGTCGGGCGGCAACACCGAGGCGAAGGCCTGGAAGGACATCTGGGGCTCCGGCCAGGGCATTGGAGCCATCAAGACCCGGATGTCGACTGCTGAGTATGTCGACAAGCTTGAGCGCGAGTACCATGCGGCCATCGCAGCCCTGAACGCGGGGCGCGGTTTCTCAATGTCCCAATCCGTTGCGGCGGAATAAGGCCAGCCGGATACGTTTTTGGATGGGGTGCATCCTGCTTTGTGCATCGGTGCTGCTTGTCGCACTGACTGCGCTGTCTGCTGGCGGAGAATATGATCAGGGTCGCGGCTATGCCCTGGCCGCAGCCAGCGCCATGAAAGGCACGCTCCTGTTGCTCTGGGACCGGCGTGTGCGACGTCGGCCCTAGAACCATCTCACTCCTGTCGCATTGTGCAGAAGGTCAGTGGATAGACCAGATCATCCCGCGGAGCGGGCGCACCATCCATCAGGGCCGGTGGGAAGCGCGCCTTGGCCACAGCTGCTTCTGCAGCCTTCACGAAAACTGGATCGCTGCAGGCGGCACCGAGAACGTCAGTACGCCCTTCCGCCGTCAGGTTGAAGTGGACGCGGCACCCACCTTCCTCGCCAGCGATCGCAGCCTCCATCGGATATCTCGGTTGGGGCGGTGGGTAGGCGATGCCGTCAATCACTTCGCTGAATTCGGAGATCTTTTCCTGTGGCGCTGAACCCAGTCTGTCGAGCAGCTCCATTGTGTAGCTGACCTCGTCGGGTCGGGGCGCTCGACCTTCTGAACAGGGGAGAATGCGAAACGTATCCCCCGCAGGCTCGGCCAGTGCGCCGGGCTGTGGTGTGGCGCAGGCCGAAACCGCCATGGCACCTGAAACTGCAGCCAGAAAAGCAATCCGCATGGGCGCCTCCCGTAAAACCCGCACTAGTCTGCAAGCCCCATACCCCAATAGGCGGGGTGATTAATCCGACCGGGGTCGCAAAGGCGCAAGAATGCTTTCAGGGACAAGCAAGGACGCTGTTGAATGACTGACATGATTGGACTGGCTGCAAGCGCCGCCGGCGGAGGAATTTTCGGACTTGTCGGCACCGCGCTTGGCCGCGCCGGGGCTTACCTGGAGCGGCGCCAGCAATATGCCCAGGAGCGTGCGCGCTGGGAGCATGAACTGCGCGCGGTCGATCAGAGACACGCCGCTGAAGCAGAGGCGCGCGCCGCCGACCTGGCGAAGGCCGAGACAAGCGGGCGCTGGTCAGGGCTGAGCGAATCGATCAGGGCAGACGCGTCGATCGCGCCGAGCTACCGCTGGGTCGACGCCATCCGTGGACTGACGCGACCTCTGCTGACGCTTATGCTCTGGGCGATTTCATTCGCGATATTCGTCACTGCGCCCGATGCGGGCCGCGCGGCCATCACCGAGACCGCAACATTTGCCGCGACCGCCGCAACGCTCTGGTGGTTTGGTGATCGGGGCCCGGCTGCGCGTTCATCGGGGCGCTGAG
>CAZVES010000094.1:0-5189 GCA_964625835.1 uncultured Hyphomonadaceae bacterium | reverse complement strand
CAATCCGGCGCTGCTCATTGGTGATCGGCGGGCTTTCAGGCACATTTTTCCAGCCAAGCTGGACAATGGCTTCCTCAACGGTGGGGTTCTTGCCACTGGTTGAGACCAGCCGCCCGACGGTCATGGCCTGTGCATGGAGCTTCCCTCGCCGCATGAAGTCGTGCTGGAAGAAAGTGTAGTGACCATGCCAGCCCGTGATCCGTGTGCGCACTTCGTAAGCCTGGGGGAATTTGAGCATCCGAAACAGCGAGACATGCTTGTAGACAACAACGGGGATGACGCCGTGTCGGCGCATGGAATAGGCTTGACGTGTCTTCATCAAGGTATCAATCACGCTCAGGTCTGCGATTGAGAGATACCGTGAATTGTTCATGTGCTGGAACGCATCCTGGTCGGTAATCCAGACCCTGAACCGCAGTACGGTCTCGTCGAGATAGTCGACCTTTTCACGCTTGATGAGGTTCCAGATGATCGTTCTCAGGAGCCGGAAGAACAGGTTCATGCATGGGCTCCCTGCATGTGACGTTCGGAAACGATCGTCCTGGCCAGGCCGGCGTTGAAACGGGTGATCGTGGCGACGGATTCATGGGAGAAAGTCGCGCCGGTATAATAGGTGTTCAGGTCGCCCTGCATGTCGTTCAGGCATGCCAGCAAACCGTCCGGCAGCGCGCCGGGCTTGTATTGCGCGAAATACTTCCACCGCTTTGTCAGGATCGCTCGCTTCGGGTTGCCGCCGTCCTCGCGGATGCCGCGTTCAGCCAGTTCGTTGAGTTCTGCCTCTGAGTATTCGCCTGCAATCTGGTTGAGGACATAGAGCCGCCCGCCAAAGTCCGCACTGTCAGCTTCATATCGCGCTGACATCAGCTGGCCTGCTTCGGAGTCCAGCATGATCGCTTTCGACCAGCAGCGAAGCTGCTCTTCGTGAAACCAGTCATCCACCTGCATCAGCGTTGTTGCATAGGAGTTCCAGCGTACATTTTCATTGACGAACTCTTCCCTTGCTGTGGCTTCGGTCAGGGACGTGAAATCATCGACGGGAATGGCGCAAACGAGCTTGTCGAACCGGTGCTCCTGGCCGGCGGCTTCCAGGGTGATGCCGCCTGAGTCTCGCTGGACACGGGTCACCTCGTGATCGGTCTTCACGTCCAGGTCGCGCGCAACGCGCTGCCACAGGTCGGTCCACCCTGTTTTGGGCATCATCAGGCCGTTGAAGCGCGCCGACCTGAGCAAGGTGAGGTCGATCCAGCGAAGCGCCTGAAGTGTCGACGTCTCGTCAAGGCGTCCATAGCCGAGATTGGTCAGGGCGCGGTAGTGCAGCCGTTCCATTTTCGAAAGGCCGCGAGCGCGAAGCCAGTACAGGATCGGCATGCCAGCTTCTTCGAGAACCGCATGATTGTCAGGATGCCGCTCAAGCTGTTTCTTGAGGCGTCTTGCCGCTGCATTGTAGATCAGCAATTCGCGCCAGAGGGGCATCGTGCCGGGCTCCTTCACCCATTCGAAGTAAGGCCCGCCATCAATTAGCTGTTCGCCGAGGCTGTAGGTTTCGATGCTCAGGGATTTCATCCATTTGCGCACATGAATGTCATTCAGCGTGGCATAGCAGGTCCCCATCTCGCAGACGACGCCATTGCCGCTGAACGTGAATGACTTGCCGCCAATGTGTTGCCGGGCTTCGAAGACCGTCACATCAACCTTTCGGCTGTCCTGGAGGAACCGCGCCATCGAGATACCGGCGGCGCCCCCGCCGATCACGGCAATCCTCGGTTTTTCTTTTTTTGCAAACATGTTTCGAAGGACTAGAGCTTTGAGGGGGTGAGCGACTGCGGCTTTTTCTCAGAAAAAGGCGTTAATGCAGCCTGAAAAATCTGAGCGACTGTCTGCGCCCGCTTTTTTACCTAGTGGCGCTATGCAGCACAGTATGCGCTCTTTTTCGACCTCAAATTCCAATTTTTTGCAATTGCTCAGGCGGCCTGTTCGCCCAAAGACCCCTCGCGAGCATGCCGTTGCGGTGACGCAGCAGAAGGTCTACCTCGACAACGCGCTGATGATGGCAATGATCAACCTGGTCAACGGGCTGGTGGTGATCGTGTCCTTCATGGTGCTGGCACCTCATTGGTGGCTGGTCGGATGGTTTCTCACGCTCTTGGTCTTCTCGGCCCTTGGAATCCGCACCTGGAAGGCAGCGTCCAAACGGACCGCGCCACAGACAACAAGCGGGCGGTTCCTCGCCAAGGCAGAGTTGAGTTCGCTGATCCTGGGCGCGGTGTGGGGGCTGCCCAACTTCTACGCCGGTCAGGTCGGGCCGGAAGCGGCACTGTTCTATCTTCTGGTCTCATCGGGCATGGCCTCCGGTTACACCAGCATGGTGTCGTCATGTCCGCGGATGACAACACGCTTTGCCATCGCCATTTCGATCCCGTCATTCTTCGCCGCGTCGGTCTTCGTTGGTGATTTCGGCTTTGCCGTTGCCTCGCTGATCATCGTCCTGAACATGTCGCTGACCCAGCAGGCCATCCGCAGTTTCAGGCAGCTGGCAAGTCTCGTTGAAAGCCGCACCGAAGCGCAGGCGGCGCGGGCGCATCTTTTCGATGCCGTGGAGTCGGTCGAAGACGCATTTGCGATCTATGACGTGGAGGGCGAACTGCTGATGGCCAATTCCCGCCATCGCAGCTGGTTCCAGGACGGCCTGGACATTTCGACAATCCAGAACGGCCGTGTTCAACGCATGTCCAGGTCCAAATGGGCCATGTCTGCGGTGATCCCTCTCGATGATGGCCGGACCGTCGCCATCCACAAGGACATCACGCGTCTGAAGGAACGCGAGACGCAATTGATTGCGGCGCGGCGCGAGGCCGAAGACGCCAATGCCGCCAAGGCGCGTTTCATGTCGACCATGTCGCACGAACTGCGCACGCCGCTGAACATCATCAATGGCTTCTCGAAGATCATGTCTTCATCGTCGAACGTGATCGTCAGCGCGTCGGAAATGCGAGGTTATTCGGATTCGATACTGGATGCCGGTGAACACCTGCTCAGCGTGATCAACGACATCATTGAATTCTCCAATGTCGGATCGGACCGGTATATCCACGACCCGGGCGCAGAAAACGTACCCGAACTGCTGTCCAAGGCCGTGTCGCTCTCTGCAAGGTTCCAGGGCATCACCGACCTTTCCGGACTCGACATTTCTATCTCCAGCACGCTTGGGGATCTTGTGGTTGATGAGGCCGCCTTCCGAAGGGTTCTCATCAGCCTGCTGTCGAACGCCTTCAAGTTTGGCGGACAGCCGCCGCGTGTGGTCGTTCGGGCTTTCCTGCGCAAGGATAGGTGCCCCGTGATCACGATCCGGGACTTCGGTGTCGGCATGAGGCCTCACGAGGTCGAACGCGCGTTTGAACCCTTCTTCCAGGGCGAGAATGTGCGCGCCGGTCGCCTTCCCGGAACCGGGCTGGGCCTTGCGCTGGCGCGCGAACTGATGCGTTTGCACGGCGGTCGGATCGAGCTGTCAAGCAAACCCGGTGTGGGCACGACCGCGTCCGTGCTGCTGCCCGCCAGAGCGCACATCGAGAAGGAATCTGCGCCGGAAGCGCTGGAAACAAAGGCTGCACCCATCCGGCCCGTGCGAGCCGTCGCCTAGAGCGTTGCCATCCACTGCGCTTCGAGCGCTTCAGCGATTGCCGCAGCCTGCTTTCGCACCCTGGGCGGGACACGGAAGGCAATCAGGGCTGAGCCAGCAAGGGCGGTGTCCTTTTCGCCTGATACCGGCCAGCGCGCACCTGCTACGATGCCTGACTCGAGACCCGACAGGAAAGCGCCGAACTCGGCTTCCCTTTCGTCCTTGAACAGCGGCAACCAAACAGCAACGATCGCATGGGGCCACCTGGCGAGCGCCCGGGGCGTCCAGTCTGCCAGCGCTTCCATGTCGGCCATCGTCTCATAGCTCGGGTCCGAAAAAACCAGCATCTGCTCGCCCCGCCTGGGCTGCAGTTTCAGGGCGCCTGAATAGCCATCGGACTTTTTCACCTGGACGCGCCCGTCATCGCGGAAACAGTCCGACAGCGCTTCATGCTCGCCCGGATGTTTCTCGAACAGGACAAGGCGGCCCATCTCGCCGAGGCGCGCCGCCGCAAGGGCCGGCGAGCCGGGATAGGCCTTCTTTCCCCGTTGCCGTGTCAGGTCAAACCAGTTGGAAAGCGCCTCCGGGGGAGAGGGGTGCCTGAACAGCTCAAGTATGCCGTCCTCGGCCTCGCCGGTCTTGCGGGCCTGCTTGCCGGTAAGGTCATAGACGCCGCGTCCGGCATGGGTCTCCACATGCAGAACGGGCGCGCCCTGGCTGGCCAGGTCCGACAGGATCGTGTCCAGCACGGCGTGCTTAAGCACATCGGCGCGATTGCCCGCGTGGAAGCCATGCTGGTAGCTGAGCACCGTATCAGTCCTGTCCGCCGCCCGGTCCCGACGCGCTGGCTTCCAGGGACGCCTGGCGAATGGCCTCGAACTCGTTGCCCTCATACCAACTGGGCCAGTCCGTCGATTGGGCAATGCCGAGCCCGACCTGGTAAAGGGCCGAAACGTCCTCGACCATTCCCGACAGGTCCCAGTCGGCCCGATATTCGTCGAAAGGCTTGTGGTATCTTTGCACGGTGTAGACATCAGCAAACGCCTTGCCCACGGCGATCCCGCCTTCTCGCACATCTGTTCCGCCATCGGCATACAGCATGGGCACGCCCTTCTTGGCGAAGGAGACATGGTCTGAACGGTAGAAATAGCCGGCTTGCGGGTTGGGGTCCGGCTTGATCACCCGATCCTGACTGACCAGCACCTCGGCGAGCCTGTCCTCCAGTTCCGATGCGCCGAAACCGACCACGACCATGTCCCTTGTGCGGCCCACCGGGAGCATCGCATCCATATTGATTCCGGCCACGATGGACGCCATCGGAACGGTCGGGTTTTCGGCATAGTAGGCCGATCCGAGAAGGCCGGATTCCTCCAGTGTCACAGCCAGGAACAGGGCAGACCTGTCCAGGTCCTCAGCCGCCATCGCCTCGGCGATCTCCAGCAGCCCGGCTGTCCCTGTGGCATTGTCCACAGCGCCATTGAAGACATCGTCGCGGTAGAAATCCTGCGTCGGCTCACCGGAGCGCTCTTCGGATTTCTTGCCCAGATGATCCCAGTGGGCGGTGAACAGCATG
>CAZVES010000093.1:0-10303 GCA_964625835.1 uncultured Hyphomonadaceae bacterium | reverse complement strand
GCCAGACCTCAGATCATTTCTCGATCTTGGAGACCACGCCGGCGCCGACGGTGCGACCGCCTTCGCGGATGGCGAAGCGCAGGCCTTCATCCATGGCGATGGGCTGGATCAGTTCCACCGACATTTTCACATTGTCACCCGGCAGGACCATTTCCTTGTCGGCCGGAAGCGTCACAACGCCGGTCACGTCCGTCGTGCGGAAATAGAATTGCGGGCGATAGTTCGTGAAGAATGGGGTGTGGCGACCGCCCTCTTCCTTGGTCAGGATGTAGGCTTCGGCCTCGAAGGTGGTGTGGGGCGTGATCGAGCCAGGCTTGCACAGCACCTGGCCACGCTCCACGCCCTCCCGGTCGATGCCGCGGATCAGCGCGCCGATATTGTCACCCGCCTGTCCCTGGTCGAGCAGCTTGCGGAACATCTCCACACCCGTCACCGTGGTCTTCTTTGTGTCGCGGATGCCGACAATCTCGATCTCCTCGCCAACCTTGATGACGCCGGTTTCCACACGGCCGGTCACCACCGTGCCGCGACCGGAAATCGAGAACACGTCTTCCACGGGCATCAGGAAGGGCTTGTCGAGCGGGCGCTCGGGCGTCGGGATGTACTCGTCCACGGCCGCCATCAGTTCCAGGATCTTGTCCTTGCCAATGGCATCGTCGCGCCCTTCCACAGCCGCCAGGGCCGAGCCGGCCACGATCGGAATGTCGTCTCCGTCAAAGTCGTAGGAAGACAGGAGCTCGCGCACTTCCATCTCGACCAGTTCGAGCAGTTCCTCATCGTCGACCTGATCGACCTTGTTGAGGAACACCACCAGCGCCGGCACGCCGACCTGGCGGGCCAGAAGAATGTGCTCGCGGGTCTGGGGCATCGGGCCGTCGGCGGCGTTCACCACCAGGATCGCGCCGTCCATCTGCGCCGCACCGGTGATCATGTTCTTCACATAGTCGGCGTGGCCTGGGCAGTCCACATGGGCATAGTGGCGGTTCTCGGTCTCATATTCCACGTGGGCGGTGTTGATCGTGATGCCGCGAGCCTTTTCCTCAGGCGCGCTATCGATGTCCTCATAGGAGCGCTTCTCGCCGCCACCGGCCTCGGCCAGCACCATCGTGATCGCCGCCGTCAGCGTCGTCTTGCCATGGTCCACATGCCCAATCGTACCGATGTTCACATGCGGTTTGTTACGCTCAAACTTCTCCTTGGCCATGGGGGCCTCCTTTTCGAGTTCATATTCTGGCCGCGTCAGCCATTCACGGCGACCGCCAGACCGGTCCTTGGATTGACTGTTAGCCCGCGAGTTCCTGGATCACCTTCTGGGCCTCGGCCTTCGGGACTTCGGAATAGTGATCAAACGTCATGGTGAACTGGGCTCGGCCCTGGGACATCCCGCGCAAATTGCCGACATAGCCGAACATGTTCACCAGCGGCACGAAGGCGCTGATCGCCGTGACATTGCCCCGGGGCTCGGATCCCTGGATCTGGCCGCGGCGCGAATTCAGGTCACCGATGATGTCGCCCATATAGTCTTCCGGAGTCACCACCTCGACTTTCATCATCGGCTCCATCAGGCGCGGATCGCCCTGGCCCTTGAGCTCGCGGAAGCATGCACGGGCCGCAATTTCGAATGCGAGCACGCTGGAGTCCACATCGTGGAATGCACCGTCCACAAGGGTCGCCTTGAAGTCGGTGACCGGATAGCCGGCCAGAAGGCCGTTTTCCTTGGCCTGCACGAAGCCCTTTTCGACACCCGGAATGTATTCCTTGGGCACCGCACCGCCGACAATCTTGCTTTCGAACTGGAAGCCGGAACCGGGCTCAAGCGGCTCGAACTCAACCTTTATGCGGGCAAACTGGCCGGACCCACCCGACTGCTTCTTGTGGGTGTAGTCAATCTCGGTCGCACGGCCGAGGGCCTCGCGGTAAGCCACCTGGGGCTGGCCGATATTGGCCTCGACCTTGAACTCGCGCTTGAGACGGTCAACCAGAATGTCGAGGTGAAGCTCGCCCATGCCTTTCATGATCGTCTGGCCGGACTCCTGGTCGGTCTCGACGCGGAAGGATGGATCTTCGGCCGCCAGCCGGCCAAGCCCGACAGACATTTTCTCCTGGTCGGCCTTGGATTTCGGCTCCACCGCAATCTCGATCACGGGATCGGGGAAGTTCATCGTTTCCAGAACAACTGGCTGGGCCTTGTCAGAGAGTGTGTCACCGGTCGTGGTCTCTTTCAGCCCCGCCAGGGCTATGATGTCGCCGGCAAACGCCTGTTCGATTTCCTCACGATTGTTGGAGTGCATCATCATCATGCGTCCGATGCGCTCCTGCTTGCCCTTTGTGGCGTTGAGCATCGAGCCACCCTTGGTGAGCGTGCCGGAATAGATACGCACGAAGGTCAGCGAGCCAACGAACGGGTCGTTCATGATCTTGAACGCCAGGCCGGCAAAGGGCTGGTCGTCGTCGGCCGAACGCGCAATTTCGCGCACTTCGTCCTCGTCGCCGGGCTTGAAGCCCATATAGGCCGGCACATCGAGCGGGCCGGGCAGGTAGTCCACCACGGCATTGAGCATGGGCTGCACACCCTTGTTCTTGAAGGCCGAGCCGCACAGGACCGGCACAAAGGACATCGACAGCGTGCCCTTGCGGATCAGCTTGCGCAGGGTTTCCTCGTCCGGCTCATTGCCTTCGAGATAGGCCTCCATGGCCTCTTCATCCATTTCCACCGCCAACTCGACAAGTTCCGCGCGCATTTCCGCGGCCTTGTCGGCCAGTTCGGGGCGCACATCGCGCAGCACCCATGACGCGCCGAGGTCTTCGCCCTGCCAGACCCACTCCTTCATGGTGATCAGATCGATCATGCCTTCGAGCTCGTTTTCAGCACCGATGGGGATCTGGACCGGAGCGGGGACCGCGCCGGTGCGCTCCTTGATCATTTTCACGCAATTGAAGAAGTCGGCCCCGGTCTTGTCCATCTTGTTGACGAACACGATACGCGGAACCTTGTAGCGGTCAGCCTGGCGCCAGACGGTTTCCGTCTGCGGCTCGACGCCGGCATTGGCATCGAGAACACACACAGCGCCGTCCAGAACGGCCAGCGAGCGCTCCACCTCAATGGTGAAATCCACGTGGCCGGGGGTGTCGATGATGTTGAAGCGGAACTTCTCGGACTGCGGGGTCTTGCCATCCTCGGTGCGCTCCCAGAATGTGGTCGTCGCTGCCGAGGTGATTGTGATGCCGCGCTCCTGCTCCTGCTCCATCCAGTCCATGGTGGCCGCACCGTCATGGACTTCGCCAATCTTGTGCGACTTGCCCGTGTAGAACAGTATCCGTTCCGTGGTCGTGGTCTTGCCAGCATCAATGTGGGCCATGATGCCGAAATTGCGGTAACGTTCGAGCGGATAGTCGCGGGCCATTGCTACGGTCCTTCAAAAGATCGCGTCGAGCCCCTGCCCGACGCGTTTAATGGTGTCAGATAGCGCGGCGCGTAGCACAAGCCAGTGGCAGGCGCCAGCGCGTCAGTTCAGCTTACCAGCGATAGTGCGAGAACGCCCGGTTGGCTTCCGCCATCTTATGGGTGTCTTCGCGCTTTTTCACGGCATTTCCGCGCCCCTGGGACGCATCCATGAGCTCACCGGCAAGGCGCTCGCGCATGGTGTTTTCGTTCCGGCCGCGCGCTGCGGAGGCCAGCCAGCGAATCGCCAGGGCCTGGCGCCGCTCAGGGCGGACTTCGACGGGAACCTGGTAGGTCGCGCCACCAACCCGGCGCGAGCGCACCTCGACTTCCGGCGAGATCGCATCCAGCGCATCGTGGAAGACACTGACCGGATCTTTCTTCGCCCGCTGTTCGACAAGGTCGAGCGCGCCATAGACGATCCGCTCGGCGGTGGACTTTTTTCCATCCATCATGATCTGGTTCATGAACTTGGACAGGATGACGTCCTTGAACTTGGGATCCGGAAGGATTTCGCGTTTCTCGGCACGGTGACGACGGGACATGGGCCTGACCTCTTATTTCGGTTTCTTGACGCCGTAATGGGAGCGGCGCTGCTTGCGGTCTTTCACGCCCTGGGTGTCCAGAACGCCGCGCAGGATGTGGTAGCGCACACCGGGAAGGTCCTTCACGCGGCCACCACGGATCAGGACCACCGAGTGCTCCTGCAGGTTGTGGCCCTCGCCGGGAATGTAGCACAGCGACTCAAAGCCCGATGTCAGGCGCACCTTGGCGACCTTGCGAAGGGCCGAGTTCGGCTTTTTCGGGGTGGTCGTGTAAACGCGGGTGCACACTCCGCGGCGCTGGGGGCAGGCCTTGAGGGCCGGGGTCTTGGACCGCGTCGGCTTGGGCTTGCGCGGACTGCGGACGAGTTGCTGGATCGTGGGCATAAGGGGCCGGTGTCTCTGTATTCTGTGGCCCACGTTCACATATCGGGCCTGTTAAAACGAAACGCCCAGAGGCCCTGAATACAGGCTCCGGACAAACGGTTCGCGCTCGGATGTCTCCGCACCTGACAGACGGCTGCGTCTTCTGCAACGCACCACCTCCAAGCCAGCGATCACGCGTCATAGTTCCACAGCAACCCGCAGTCAACCGTCAGCACTGAGACAGGGCACGCCTAAAGCGAGACAGGACGTGTTGCCGGGCCAGCCGTGTCGCGCCGGGCCGCCTGGCTGAGGGCCCATGTCCCATCAGGCCTGTTGCAGATTTCATGCAGGCCAGCCCCGGGCGCAGACTGGCCAAGCCTGAGGGTCTGGCACTGGGTGGTGGCATTGACATGTTCCTGGACAACGCGACCATGCATGCGAAGTGAGGCTGAGTATCTCAGCTCGCGGGGGGTTTCGGCCCATTGCAGGTCGGCCAGCTGGACATAGCCAAGCGCGACGCCGCGGCGGCCGACGATCGCCCAGTCGGAGTTTTCGCCATCACCCAGCAGTCCGATCAGCTGCATCTTCGTATCGGCCGCTATGGCACCATCGCTCAATCGGGTCCTTTGCGACGGCACGGGGCGCAACTGTGTGTCGCGTGTCGCACTGACCCAGCCATGGCCAAGCGTCATGTCAGATCGCACGGGCGCGACCTCCGCTGCCCGGCGCATGGCGACAGCCCGGCGGGCCGCTTCCATTCCGCCGAGTTCAAGCGAGAGTGTGCCGTCTCCTGCGGGCACTTCCAGCCGGGCGTTTTCAAAGCCCTGCTCGATGATGGCATTGACCTCCCTGGCCAACTGGTCACGCATTTCAGGGTCGCCAGCCGCTTCCAGGCCTGCCAGCACATGCCCGAGGCCATCCTGGTCTGCCAGGCGTCGTGCCAGATCGGGCGCCGGGGGTGCCGCCTCAGCCAGCCACGCGCCACTGGCATGGCGACAGGCCGACCCGTCGCGTGCCCCGTAACCTTCGAGATTGACCGTGAATGTCCGGCAGGTGGTCATCGCCGCAGCCTTGTCTTCGACGCGTGCGGCGGGTCGGGCGTCATAGGGCTGTCCCAGTGCGCCGCTGAATGTGTCGACCGGAGAGACATCGGCGGCCGGCACATAGCCCTGCGCCACGCCTGCCTCGCCGACGAGATACCAACGGTCGCCATAGGGGCTGACCACGGTGCCCAGACGCTCGAACAGGGTCCCGGCAGGGGCGGTCGGCTCGCCAGACAGGCCGGTCTGCAGGTCCGGCATGGGCCGCACGGTGATCTCGCCCCTCGATGCAAACCAGCCACCCTCCACCGTCAGGCCGGAACCGACGAGCCCCACATGGCTGGCCCTTGGAATGGCGATGTCCTGGGTTTGCCTGCGGCTGGAGTGGAGGCTGACTTCGGCAACCTGCCCTGCCGGGGTTTCGATCATGGCCGTCCTGCCATCCAGCTCGCGGGTCAGGGCCCGTTCTATCCGGCTGGCGATTTCGCGGCGCTGCGGTTCGGTCAGCCTTTCCCCGCTGGCGTCGATCACCTCCAGGATCGCCGCTACGGCGGACCCCTCAATCACATTTCCATTGTGAACATGATCAGGCAGGGCGGGCGTCGATGCCAGCGTCGGCGCCATGGCCACCTCCGGCACCCGGCGATCCGGGTCCGCGAGGCGGCGGGGTGGCTTCAGCGACGGCGGCTCTGCCACCGCGACCGACAGGCTGGCCAGGACCGCCTCCTCGCGCTGCGCCCCGCCCGGGGTTGGAGGCAGTTCCCGGGCCGGCAATGCATCCGGCCGCGATGGTATGTTTCCGGTTTCGCTGACAGGCTCGCGCGCACGCTCTGGCTGCGTTGACGCGGCCGCTGAGGGCAAGCTTGCAGACTGCACATCGCCCCCGCCGGAGCGCGAATGTATCTGGTGCGCCTCAGGGCCTGCCGCGTTGTCTGCAAGTTGCACGGAACCGGTCGGCGTGTCCTCGCCCGGCGTTCTCTGCAGGCCCAGCATCACCGCAAGGGCCGAAACCGAGAGCCCGGTCGCCGCAACGGTTGCCAGCACCCAGCCCCGCCGCCGCCGCTGCGGCGCCTCGCCTGGCATGACGGGCGCGTCTGCAGCGGCCGGGGCGTCCTGCCAGGCGGGCTGCACGGACGCTGCCGGGCTCGGCGCTATGTCGCCATCCGCTTCGGGAGGGGGTGCACGGACAAGGCTCGCTGGCGCGGCGCTCTGGTGGACTGTGCGGTCCGGAGTGTCGGCAGGTGGTGGGCCGGCCTGGCTCGATGCGACAATCGACGCCACCACATTGCAGATTTCCTCAACCGGCAAGTCGTCCCGGCTGGTCAGGGCCGCCGCCCCGGCTGCGGGACGTTCAGGATCGGCAAACAGGCGCGCAACCACATCGCTCAAAGACCCGTCATCACCGGCAAACCGCCCCTGAACGGAATGTCCATGGCGTCTTCGAATTCTCTGCCGTGTCCTGTTTGCCATCACTCTGCTCGCGGGGACCGCCATGAGCCCCTGACGTTTGGTTAACACAATCGCAAGCCCGGCAAAGGGCCGGATGCGTGAAAACCCGCACGCACCTCAAAAAAAAGCCGGGCACCCGGGCCCGGCCTTTCTCAAGTCTCGCCTGAAAGACGAATTTGCCTACTCCGCAGGCTCTTTGCTTTCGGTTTCTGTTTCCGGTGACGGAAGGCGCTCGGCTGCAGCGGCCTCGGCTTCGGCGGCGGCCTTCGCGGCCACAGCGGCCCGCCTGGCCTTGAGCTTTGCATCGCGATCGGTCGCGATCCGGCGGAAGTGGCGCAGGCCGCCTCCGGTGCCGGCCGGGATCAGGCGACCCACGATGACGTTCTCCTTCAGCCCGTCGAGCGTGTCGACCTTGCCCTGGACGGCGGCCTCGGTGAGGACGCGGGTGGTTTCCTGGAACGAGGCGGCCGAGATGAAGCTGCGGGTCTGCAGTGATGCCTTGGTGATGCCGAGCAGAACCGGCACGCCGGTTGCCTCGCGCTGGTCCTTCTTGCGGGACTTGCGGACAACGGCATTGGCTTCCTCGAACTCGAGCAGGTCGACCTGCTCGCCCTTCAGCAGGGTGGTGTCGCCTGCATCAGTGACCTCCACCTTCTGGAGCATCTGCCTGACAATCACCTCGATGTGCTTGTCGTTGATCGGCACGCCCTGCAGGCGGTAAACCTTCTGGACTTCGTCGATCAGGTAATCCGCCAGTGCCTCAATGCCCAGCGTGGCAAGAATGTCCTGAGGTGCCGGGTTCCCGTCCATCAGGTACTCACCGCGCTTGATGTAGTCGCCATCCTGTACAGCCATGTGCTTGCCCTTGGGAACCAGGAAGTCGATGGACTCCTTGTCTTCCTCCTCGGGGTGGATGTGGATGCGCCGCTTGTTCTTGTAATCGCGGCCAAACTCAACGCGGCCCGAAATCTCGGCGATGATGGCGTGGTCCTTCGGACGCCGGGCCTCGAACAGCTCGGCCACACGCGGCAGGCCGCCGGTGATGTCCTTGGTCTTGGCACCGCCCGTGGAAATCCGCGCAACCGTGTCGCCAGGCTTGACCTCCTCGCCATCCATCAGCGACAGGATCGCGCCCACAGGCAGGAGATAGCGGGCTTCAGCGCCATTCGGCAGCGTCACCGGCTCGCCATCCGCATCCACAACGAGCACGGATGGCTTGATCTCGGCAGACTTGCTGGCCGAACGCCAGTCGATCACGTGACGCGACACAACGCCGGTCAGGTCATCGGTTTCTTCCTTTGCGGTCACTCCGTCGATCACGTCGACGAGACGTGCTGTGCCGGCCACTTCGGACACGATCGGCTGTGCGAACGGATCCCAGTCTGCCAGCTTGTCGCCGCGAGAGATTTTCGCGCCTTCCTTGGCATACAGCTTGGTGCCGTAGCTCGGCTTGAACGACTGGCGAGTGCGCCCGTCAGCGTCCACGACCATCACCCCCATGGAACGCCCGATCACAACATAAGAGCCATCCTCGCGCTCCACGATGGCGCCATTCTCGAACTGCACCGTTCCGTCGAAGGTCGCCTCGTAGGACGACTGGTCGGCCACCGTGGCCGCACCGCCGATGTGGAAGGTGCGCATGGTCAGCTGGGTGCCGGGCTCGCCGATCGACTGGGCCGCGATGACGCCGACGGCCTCACCGCGGTTGACGATCGTACCGCGCGCCAGGTCACGGCCGTAGCAGGCCACACAAACGCCGTTCTTGGTCTCGCAGGTCAGAGGTGAGCGCGCCTTCAATTGATCGACACCGGCATCCTCGATGGCCAAGGCGATGGTCTCGTCGACATAAGTGCCGGCCGGGTAGAGCAATGTGCCATCGGGCGTGGACACATCCTCGGCCAGTGTGCGCCCGAGAATGCGTTCCGACAGGGGCACAACGATATCTGCGCCGTCCATGACAGCAGCAATCTGGATACCGCGATCGGTGCCGCAGTCGTCCTCATTGATGATGCAGTCCTGTGCCACGTCGACCAGGCGCCGGGTCAGGTAGCCTGAGTTGGCGGTCTTGAGCGCCGTATCGGCCAGACCCTTGCGCGCGCCATGGGTCGAGTTGAAGTATTCGAGGACCGACAGGCCTTCCTTGAAGTTCGACACGATGGGCGTCTCGATGATGGAGCCGTCCGGACGGGCCATCAGGCCACGCATGCCGGCCAGCTGCTTCATCTGGTTCTTCGAACCGCGCGCGCCGGAATGGGCCATCATGAAGACCGAGTTGGTCTCTTCCTGGAGCCCGGTTTCAGTGTTCACTTCGGCCTGACCCGCGACATCCATCATCGCATCGGCCACTTTGTCGGTGCAGGTCGACCAGGCATCGACCACCTTGTTGTACTTCTCGCCGCGCGTGATCAGACCGTCAGCATACTGGCGCTCATATTCTGCAACCCGCTCGCGGGTTTCCTCGACCAGCTGCTGCTTGGCTGGCGGGATCACCATGTCGTCCTTGCCGAATGAGATGCCGGCCTTGGCGGCCTCGCGGAAACCCAGTTCCATGAGCTTGTCACAGAAGATGACCGTCGCCTTCTGGCCACAGTTGCGATAGACCTCGTCGATCAATCGACCGACATTCTTCTTCGTCATCAGCTTGTTGGTCAGCTCGGGCGTCATGCCCTTTTCCTGGGGCAGGATGGACGCGATCATATAGCGCCCCGGCGTGGTGTCGATGACACGTGTTTCGCGATTGCCCTCGGCGTCCACGCCTTCGAACCTCGCCTTGATCTTCGCATGCAGCGACAACAGCCCCGAATTCAGGGCATGCTCGATCTCGGCATAGTCTGAATAGAGCCCACGGATCGGGGCGCCGTTCTCATCCTCGGCATAGCATCCCGGCTCGCCATCCTTGTCGAGTGACAGGTAATAGAGGCCAAGCACAATGTCCTGTGAGGGAACAACGATCGGCTTCCCGTTCGCCGGTGACAGGATGTTGTTGGTGGACATCATCAGGACGCGCGCTTCCAGCTGGGCCTCAAGGCTCAGCGGGACGTGCACGGCCATCTGGTCGCCGTCAAAGTCGGCATTGAACGCGGCGCAGGCCAGCGGATGAAGCTGGATGGCCTTGCCCTCGATCAGCTTGGGCTCAAAGGCCTGGATGCCGAGGCGGTGCAGGGTCGGCGCGCGGTTGAGCAGAACGGGGTGTTCACGGATCACCTCATCGAGGATGTCCCAGACTTCGGGCTTCTCCTTCTCCACCAGCTTCTTGGCGGCTTTCACCGTACCGGCCAGGCCCTTGGCGTCGAGGCGCGCATAGATGAACGGCTTGAACAGCTCCAGAGCCATCTTCTTTGGCAGGCCGCATTCGTGCAGCTTCAGGTTCGGACCCACCACGATGACCGATCGGCCGGAATAGTCCACACGCTTGCCGAGCAGGTTCTGGCGGAACCGGCCCTGCTTGCCCTTGAGCATGTCCG
>CAZVES010000092.1:5504-10497 GCA_964625835.1 uncultured Hyphomonadaceae bacterium | reverse complement strand
TGCCGGATGCGGGGGCGGTGTAGGGCACTTCCATCTTCATGACTTCGAGGATGAAGAGCTCCTGGCCCTCCGCCACCATATCACCCGCCTTGGCGAGGACCTTCCAGACGGTGCCGCCGGTTTCCAGTTCGATCGTTTGCTTGGCCATGGGAGTTTCCCGGTAAGGTTCAGGGACGCAGGGAGAAGCCGCGCGGACCCAGCAGGGGCGGCAACAGCGGCTGGACGCGGTCGATCCACCGGCAGAGCATGGGTCGGGTCTCACGCGGGTCGATCAGTTCGTGGACGGCCAGCGCCTCGCCGCGCGGGAAAGGGGACTGGCGCGCGGCCAGCATTTCTTCCAGTTCGCGGCGTTTCGCGTCGGGGTCCTCGGCGGCGGCGATCTCCCGGTGGAAGGCCACGGCCACGCCGCCTTCGACCGGCAAGGGGCCGCTCTCGGCCGATGGCCAGGCCAGCACATAGGCCTCGGGGCCATAATGGGCAGCCTGGGCCACACCGAAACTGCGCCGCACCATGACCGAGGCCCAGGGCACCGTAGTCATTGCCGCCGTCAGCACGGTGCGCGCGCCGTGGCGGATGGTGGCCTCGCGCTCGGCCTTGGAGCCGATCATGAAGCCAGGCTCGTCGACAAAGGCGATGATGGGAAGATGAAAGGTTTCGCAAAGTTCCATGAAGCGCTGGGCCTTTTGGGCACCGTCGGCCGTCATCGAGCCGGCCAGGTGTCGCCCATCATTCGCCCAGACGCCGACGGGCTGGCCATTCAACCGGGCCAGCGCCGTGATCTGGCTGCGGCCATAGCCCTTGCCGATCTCGAACAGGGTGCCCTTATCCAGGACCATGGTGAGCACCCGGCGCATGTCGAAGGCGCGGCGGCGCTCGCGCGGGACGATGTCCAGCAGGGCGTCGTCGGCCCGCTCGACCGGGTCATCGCAGGCCGCAATGGGGGCCAATTCCCAGACATTGGCGGGCATGTAGGAGAGGAAGCGCCGGATCTGGGCGAGGGCATCGGCCTCATCCTCGCTGGCATTGTCGACGGTGCCGTTCTTCGTGTGGACTTGGGCGCCGCCAAGCTCGTCCTTGGTCAGCTTCTCGCCCATGGCCCGCTCGACCACGGCAGGGCCCGCCACCAGCACCTGGGCTGTGGATTTCGACATGACCGAGAAGTGAGAGGAGACCAGCCGCGCGGCCGGAAGGCCTGCCACGGCGCCCAGCGCGGCGGTGGCGACCGGGAGCGTGCCCAGCGTCTGGGCCACGGATCTGAAGCGCGAGGGCGCAAAGACCGGTGACGGCAGGCTCGGCCCGCCCGACCCACCGACACTGCCGCCCGCGCCCTCATGCAGGCGGACCAGTGGCACACGGTGCTGCAGGGCAAGGTCTTCGGTATAGACCGACTTGCGCAGCCCCGCCGCCGAGGGCGAGCCGCCCTTCAGGGTGAAATCCTCGCCGCCGACGACAACACGGCGGCCATCGATCCTTGCAAAGCCGAGCACGAAATTGGCCGGGCTGAAGTCTGTGAGTTCGCCATCATTGCCGCGCTCAGCGGAGCCTGCGCCCCGGCCAATCTCGTCGAAGCTGCCCTCATCCACGAGTGCGGTGATCCGCTCGCGAATGGTCAGGCGGCCCTTCTCGTGCTGGCGCTGCACACCGGCCTCGCCGCCCTGGCGCAGGGCGAGTTCGCGTCGGCGCAGGATTTCGTCGGCTTCAGGTTTCCAGCTCATGGTTGTCACTCTTGCGGCCAGCGGGCGGGAAGTCAAAGCCTGGCTAGACCTCGACCTCAAGTCTCTCCAGCCCCCGGAAGAAGGGGAGCGCGCGCCAGGTGAGGGTTTGTTCTGGCAGAGACAAGTTGGGATAGCGCGCGAAAAGCTTCTCGAATACGCGCCGCGCCTCAATCCTTGCGAGTGGTGCACCGATGCAGATGTGCGGCCCGCCGCCAAAGGCGATGTGGGAGGCGCGTTTCACCGTGATGTCAAAGGCTTCCGGCCGGTCGAAAGCGCGCGGGTCGCGATTGGCCGCCGCCAGCGACATCCAGACCGGCTGGCTCTTCTTCATAGGGCAGCCCGCCACCTCCCGGTCCTCGGAGAGGATGCGCGAGGTGAGCGACACGGGCGCCTCATAGCGCAGCACTTCCTCCACGGCCTGTGGCGCAAGGCCCGGATCGGCACGCAGGGCCGAAAGCTGGTCGGGATGGGTCAGGAACAGCCAGACGCCGTTGCCGATGAGGTCGGTCGTGGTGAGGTTGCCCCCCACAAGGAGGGCCTGAAGGTTGATGCAGAGTTCTTCGTCGCTGAGGTCCGCCTCGCCCGAGGCCTGGAGTCGCGTCATATCGGTTATCAGGTCGTTTTCGGGGCTTTCCCGGCGCGATTCCATCAGACCGTAAAAACAGGCTTGCAGCTTTTCTGCGCTCGCCTCCATGTGGGCCGTTTCCTCAGCGGTGCGCACTGGGTTGAGGCCGAGGATGACCCCTTCGGACCAGTCGCGAAACTCCGCCAGCCGGTCCTCGTCCACTCCAATAATCCGGGCAATGACCATGATCGGGATCGGGACCGCGATCTCCGCCATCAGGTCGAACCGGCCTGAGGATGGCGCATTCGCGATGATATCGTCCACAATGGCTTCGATCTCGGCCTTCATCTTCTGGATGCGGGTGTAGAAGGCCTGGGCCAGCGGCTTGCGGATGCGGGCATGGTCGGGATCGTCGAGGAAGAGGATGCTGGTGCGCGGCCGGCCGTCTTCCCTGCGCTCATCTTCCAGCCGTGAGGCCAGAGAACCCGGCTCGGCCTCGGAAGGCTGGCGCACATATGTCCGGTCGTTCACCGTTTCGCGGATGTCGCCATGGCGCGTCAGCAGCCAGGTTTTCGTCGCCTCATCGCGCAGGACGGGACAGCGCTCGCGCACCTCTTCCAGCAGGGGATGGGGATTGTCACGCGCCTGTGGGTTGAACGAGGACAGCATGAGAATGCTCACCTCACCTGGCTGAGTGTCTGCCGTATCGGCCATGGCCGCTTCCTCCTGTTTTGCGCCACGATACCGTGTTTCCGCAGGGGGAGTGAAGCCGTCAGAGACTGATCTTGTCTCAATCCAGGGGAACGTTCCGGGTTCGTGTCAGCTCTGATACCTTTGAAGGCATGACCCGTTTTCATGCCTGCGACAGCCGCGAATTTGACAGTCGGGTCAGGGGTTGCGAACCTCACTTTGCGGAACCTGCCTGCGGGCAGGCGCGGCGCAGCAGCAAGAGCGCCAGATTTCAGGCTAAACCGGGATTTTATCATGCAGACTGCAACCAAGGGCGATACCGTCCTCATCGATTACATCGTTCGCACCACCGACGGTCGCGTCGTCGGAAAAACCAATGACAATGAGCCCATTTCCCTCCAGGTCGGCGGCGCGGAGATTTTCCCACAGGTCGACGCCGCCCTTGATGGAATGGAGGTCGGCAAACAATGCTCAGTCACGGTCAACGCCGATGACGCGTTTGGTCCACGCCGCGACGACATGATCATAGAG
The DNA here is from genome assembly GCA_964625835.1 of uncultured Hyphomonadaceae bacterium. Lineage (GTDB taxonomy): Bacteria > Pseudomonadota > Alphaproteobacteria > Caulobacterales > Hyphomonadaceae > UBA5336. The sequence continues at coordinate 6,996 of CAZVES010000092.1, read as the reverse complement.
ATCCCCCGTGATCAGTTGCAGGCCGACCAGGCGCCCGAACCCGGCATGACCCTGTCGGCCCAGCAGCAGGATGGCTCAACGGTCAATTTCACGATCACGGCCGTCAGCCCGGAAACGATCACGGCCGATGGCAATCACCCGCTCGCAGGCGAAGACCTGCACTTTGGCGTGACTCTGGTCGACATTCAGGCAGCCGCCTGAAGGCCGGTTTCCATATCGTGCCTGGCATTTGGGCTAGGCGATTGTGGACGCCGGCATGGCATTCACCGTCAGTCTGTCGCGGCGTGATGACTTTTCCAATCTGATGAAAAGCGCCAGATATGTCAGGTCGCTTTAGGAAAGGATTGCCCGGAATGCACCAGATCGCCCCCATGAGTGAGGACCAGCTTGCGATCCAGGATGCCGTGGCGCGCACCTGCGCGAACTTTGATGACGAATACTGGGCCACGACCGATGAGACAGGTCACTGGCCAGAAGCGTTCTGCGATGCCATGGCGGCGGGTGGCTGGCTGGGCATTGCGTTTCCAGAAGAGTATGGCGGATCGGGCCTCGGGCTGACCGAGGCGGCTCTGATGATGCAGACCGTCACCCGCTCGGGCGCTGGCTATTCCGGAGCGTCCGCCATCCACCTGAACATCTTCGGGCCCAAGCCCTTGGAGAAGTTCGGGACAGAGGAGCAGAAGCAGGAAAACCTGCCCAAGATCATCTCCGGCCAGGAGAAGATGTGCTTTGCCGTCACAGAGCCCAATTCGGGCCTCGATACTTCCAGCCTGGAGACAAAGGCCGAGCGAACCAATTCTGGCTACACCATCAATGGCCGCAAGATCTGGACGACGGGCGCACAGCGGGCCGACAAGATCCTGATTATCGCGCGCACAACACCCAAGGACCAATGCGCCAAGCCCTATCTCGGGCTTTCCCTGTTCTATACCGACTTTGACCGGGGCAGAATCGAGGCCAATCCGATCCCCAAGATGGGCCGTAAGGCGGTTGAATCGAACACGCTTTTTATAGACGGGCTGGAAGTGCCCAAGGAGCACCTGATCGGCGAGGAGGGTGCGGGGTTCAAATACCTGATCCAGGGGCTGAACCCCGAGCGTGTGCTTTTCGCTGTCGAGAGCATTGGGCTTGGCTTTGCCGCCTTGGAACGCGCGGCGCAATACGCCAATGAGCGCGTTGTGTTTGGTCGGCCCATCGGTCAGAATCAGGGCGTCGCTCATCCGCTGGCGAAGTCATGGGCCGAACTCAAGGCCGCCGAACTCCTCGCCTACCAGGCCGCGAGCCTGTTCGACGAGGGCAAGGAATGTGGCGCTGAGGCGAATGCGGCGAAGTATCTGGGCTGTGAGGCCGGCTTCCATGCCTGCGAGACGGCCGTGCTCAGCCATGGCGGCATGGGCTATGCCAAGGAGTACCATGTGGAGCGCTACATGCGCGAGGCCATGCTGGCGCGCATCGCGCCCGTCAGCCGCGAGATGATCCTGAACTTCATCGC